>JABIPQ010000133.1 GCA_018698975.1 Gammaproteobacteria bacterium | reverse complement strand
GGTTGGCCTGGATGGGTTTGTTTCCACTCACGGAAATCAAGGGCACCGCCACGCTGGGCAAGCCAGCGCATGATCAGCTTGTTCTTGCCGATGACCTGCATACGATAGATGCCAAGATTTTGTCGTTCTTTATGTGGCCCTTTGGTGATCACCAGAGGCCAGGTAATTAATGGCCCTACATCTTCCGGCCAGCATGTTTGAATTGGCAGTTTGCCCAGATCAAGCTCGTCGCCTTCAATAATGATTTCCTGACAGGGAGGCTTTTTCACCACTTTTGGGCTCAGGTATAAGGCATTTTTGAACTTTGGCGCTTTCGCCAACAAGTCTTTCCAGCCCGAAGGAGGGTCAGGTTCTTTCAGGAAGGCGAGCAGTTTGCCAACATCACGAAGGGAGCTAACATCTTCCTGCCCCATGCCCATGGCAACTCTTTTGGGCGTGCCAAATAAATTACCAAGAACCGGTATTGAGGAGCCTTTGGGGTTTTCGAATAATAATGCGGGGCCCTGTTGTTTCAGGGTGCGATCACAGATTTCTGTGATTTCCAGATTGGGGTCAACTTCGGTGGTGATGCGTTTCAGCTCGCCTGCTTTTTCCAGTGTCTGAATAAAGTCACGCAGATCCTTTAGCATTAATCAGCCTCGAGGTGTGTGGGGCGTATTTCTGGAAGCTTCGACAGACTTGTCTATTTACGCTTCATAGACTGGAAGAATTCTTCGTTAGTCTTGGTGTCTTTAAGTTTGTCGAGAATAAATTCTGTCGCAGGCACATCTTCCATTGAGGTTAGCAGTTTGCGCAGAATCCAGATGCGCTGCAATTCTTCCTCGGTGGTAAGCAGGTCTTCCCGGCGAGTTCCGGAGCGACGAACGTTAATAGCAGGATAAACACGTTTTTCCGCCATCTTGCGATCAAGGTGTAATTCCATGTTACCAGTACCCTTGAACTCTTCGTAAATGACTTCATCCATTTTGGAACCGGTTTCAATCAAACAGGTAGAGATAATTGTCAGACTGCCGCCTTCTTCAATATTTCGCGCAGCACCGAAAAAGCGTTTTGGTCTTTCCAGTGCGTGGGCATCTACACCACCGGTTAATACTTTGCCTGATGAGGGGATAATAGTGTTATAAGCACGGGCCAGACGGGTCATGGAGTCGAGCAGGATGACAACGTCCTTTTTATGTTCAACCAGGCGCTTGGCTTTTTCGATAACCATTTCCGCAACTTGTACATGTCGTGAAGGCGGTTCATCAAAAGTACTGGCAACCACTTCACCGCGAACGGAGCGTTTCATCTCTGTTACTTCTTCAGGTCGCTCATCAATTAAAAGAACTATTAAAGTACAATCCGGCGCATTACGGGTAATAGCCTGTGCCATGTTTTGCAGGATTAAAGTTTTACCTGCTTTTGGTGGGGAGACAATTAAACCACGCTGGCCCTTACCAATGGGGGCAACAAGGTCAATAACACGGGAGCTTAAATCTTCCGAGCTGCCATTACCGGATTCAAGAACTATTCTTTCGTCAGGGAAAAGCGGCGTGAGGTTTTCAAAAAGGATTTTGTTTTTGGTGTTTTCTGGTTTGTCGTGATTTATTTCATTAACTTTCAATAAGGCAAAGTAGCGTTCGCCATCTTTTGGTGGCCTGATCTTGCCGGCAATTGTGTCGCCCGTTCTTAAATTAAAGCGCCTGATCTGACTGGGGCTTACATAGATATCGTCAGGTCCCGCAAGGTAAGAGGCATCAGCAGAGCGCAAGAATCCAAATCCATCCTGCAAAATTTCCAGAACACCATCACCATAAATATCCTCACCATTTTTGGCATGGCGTTTGAGCATATGGAAAATGACATCCTGTTTGCGTGTTCGGGAGACATTGTCCAGTCCCATTTCATGGGCGGTTTCGAGTAATTCGGATATTGGTTTGGTTTTTAATTCGGATAGATTCATGTTGTAAATGCAATTGCAGAAGGTTTAGGGGACGAACAGGGTAGTTCGGCTAATTGAGGGTTAGAAATTATTAATAATTTTGTATTGGTATCTTTGATTTTATTGACTTGCGGAATTATTGTTTTTAATAAATTTGTTTTTGGTAAAGTATTTTTTTTTTGAAATCTGCTCTTGGAATAGGTGTCGAGGTGACGAGCAGGTGGGTAATCTATCACCCCAATATGTGGGTGTCCAGAAAAAAGTTGTGGTTTTTTTTAACTAATTCATCAAGATTTTTTATTCAGATGAAAAAATGGCTCCTTATTGGATGCTCAGGAGCCATTTATAACTACTTTTAGAAATTATCTGACAGTTGGTCTAAAAAGACGATCAGATTGAGCTGTCCAAAAATGCTGCCAATTGTGATTTTGACAATGCACCAACTTTTTTAGCTTCTGCAGTGCCATTTTTGAACAGGATCAGTGTTGGAATCCCCTTCACATTATATTTAGGTGCGGTTTCAGGATTGGCTTCCACATCCAGTTTGCAGATTTTCAGCTTGCCTGCATATTCTTCAGCTACCTCTTCAAGGACTGGAGCAATCATTTTGCAGGGACCACACCATTCTGCCCAAAAATCTACAAGCACAGGGCCACTGGCATTCAGGACATCTTCTTCAAAACTGTCATCAGTAACATGGGAGAGGTTTTCGCTCATTATGGTTTCCTTGAAATGGAGGGGGTAATTAATTCTTGTTTAATGTCGGCCTATAATAAGGGCAAATAAATAGTATTCAAGTCATTGCATTAAATATACCCGGGAAGGACATATTTCTGTTGAATCATTAAAGACTTTCTACATTCTTTCAGCGGCAGTTTTTGCAAAATAAGTCAGAATACCGTCAGCGCCTGCTCTTTTTATGCCGGTCAGGGTTTCAAGGATGATGGTATTCTCATCCAGCCAGCCTTTCTCAAAAGCTGCGCACAACATCGCATATTCACCGCTCACCTGGTACGCAAAAGTCGGCACACCAAATTCATCTTTCACGCGCTGGATAATATCCAGATAAGGCATGGCAGGTTTTACCATGACCATGTCGGCACCTTCAGCAAGGTCCAGAGCAACTTCATGCAGTGCTTCATCCGAATTGCCTGGATCCATCTGGTAATTTTCCTTGCCTGCACCGCCAAGGTTGCCAGCTGAACCCACCGCATCACGAAACGGTCCATAAAAAGCAGAGGCATATTTTGCTGAATAAGCGAGAATCCGGGTATTGATGTGGCTCGCATGTTCCAGAGCCTCCCTGATAGCGCCAATTCTGCCGTCCATCATGTCAGACGGCGCAACTACATCGGCACCAGCCTGGGCGTGGGAAAGAGCCTGTTTTACCAGGGTGTCGACAGTGACATCGTTTAGAACATAGCCATTGTCATCAATGATGCCGTCTTGTCCATGGGTGGTGAAGGGGTCCAGTGCGACATCAGTAATCACACCCAGTTCAGGGCAACACTCTTTAATGGTCTGTACCGCACGCTGGGCAAGGCCTTGAGGGTTAAAGGCTTCTTTGCCGGTTTCAGTTTTTGTGGCGGGATCAGGAACAGGAAAAATCGCCATGGCAGGAATACCAAGGGCTGAAACAATTCGGGCTTCTTTAGCCAACTCATCCAGACTTAAACGTTCAACGCCCGGCATTGAGGGAACCCGCTCACGTGAATTCTTGCCTTCGATGACAAACACAGGATAGATCAGGTCGGCGGGTGTGAGTACGGTTTCACGCATCAGGCGCCGGCTGAAATCATCCCGCCGCATGCGTCGCATACGTGTTGTCGGAAATTGCCTGGCAAATTGGTTTGAAGACACGCCTTTACTCCTGAATTCAGCTAAACTCGGACTTTAACTTTCTCTAGTAAGCCCGATTAAGTCAGGCTAAGTCCATTATACGTAAGCATAAAAGCAAAATTAAACAGGCCGACACTATATAACATAAAGCTTCACGGAGTAAGCTTTGCCGAAATCTCCGGTCTTGATTCTCGTTGACTGACTCAGTAAATAATATCTCTCAATAATAGAAAGCAAAAAGAAAGCCAAAATAAATATGAGCATTAAAAAAGTTCTCCTACTGATAATTTTTCTTTCCCTTGTTGCACTGTTTTTTGCACTGGATTTACAGCAGGTTTTTAATCTGGAATATTTTCAGGCACAGCGTGATGACATACTTGCCTACACGGCAGAGAATTTCTGGCTTAGCAGTGCTGCCTATTTTTTCCTGTATATCACTGTTGCGGCATTGTCCTTGCCAGCCGCGGCAATTCTTACCATTGCTGGCGGCGCTGTTTTTGGTTTTACCTGGGGGCTGGCCATGGTGTCCTTTGCCAGCACCATCGGGGCAACACTGGCATTTCTGCTTTCAAGAACACTGTTAAGGGATTGGGTTCAGGCAAGGTTTGGACAATATCTTCGGGCGATCAATGAAGGCATTGAAAGAGATGGTGTGTTTTATCTTTTTACCTTGCGCCTGATACCGGTATTTCCTTTTTTTCTGGTTAATGTGCTGATGGCGCTTACGCCAATTTCTGCGGCTTCATTTTATACAGTAAGCCAGCTCGGCATGTTGTTCGGCACAGCTTTGTATGTGAATGTTGGTGCTGAACTGGGTCTGGCAACAACTCTTCCGGATATCCTGAATGTTGGCGTGATCAGGGCGGTCGTGGTACTGGCCATTTTCCCCTGGCTGGCAAAAGCCGGCCTGAAGTTTTTCAGAAATCGCAAAGTGTTTGCTGCCTGGAAAAAACACAAACCAGCTAAATACGATACCAATATGGTGGTTATTGGTGCCGGCTCAGCAGGTCTTGTTACTTCTTATATAGCAGCCCTGGTTAAGGCCAGGGTTACTCTGGTTGAAAAGCATCGCATGGGAGGTGACTGCCTGAATACCGGTTGTGTCCCAAGCAAGGCCTTGATTCGCAGCGCCTCAGTGAGTCATTTGATTGGCCGGGCTGAGGAATTTGGTCTGGAGAATGCCGCAGCCACGGTAAATTTCAAGGCGGTGATGGCACGCATCCAGCAAATTATAAAAACGATTGAGCCCCATGATTCAGTTGAACGTTATTCCTCACTGGGTGTGGATTGTGTGTTTGGCGAGGCGAAAATTACCTCACCCTGGACTGTCCAGGTTGGCGAGCAGGAAATCAGCACCCGCCATATTGTCCTTGCAGCGGGTGCGCGCCCCTTTGCTCCGCCAATACCTGGCCTTGAGAATATTCACTATCTGACATCAGATTCTGTCTGGGCACTGGAAGAATTACCGGCAAGATTACTGGTGATGGGTGGCGGCCCAATTGGTTGTGAGCTTGCCCAGGCTTTTTCGCGGCTTGGCTCACAAGTGACAATTGTTAATCGGGCAGATCGTATTCTTCCCCGTGAGGACCTGGATGTTTCTGAGTATATTGCGCAGCAATTTAAGAACGAGGGCATTGAACTAATTACCTCTCATCAGGTAATAAGTTTTTCTGAATCTGCTGGCAGTAAAAGCGCAAGCCTTGTTGGCAAAGATGCGCAAGGCAACAAGCATGATCGAGAACTTGAGTTTGATCAGGTGCTGGTGGCAGTGGGTAGAAAAGCGAATACTGAAAATATTGGTCTGGAAGCCTTAAATGTAGAGCTGAATCAGAACGGAACCGTAAAGGTGAATGAATTTCTGCAAACCAATTTTCCCAATATATTTGCCTGTGGTGATGTGGCTGGCCCCTATCAATTTACTCATATAGCCTCTTTCCAGGCCTGGTTTGCTGCGGTAAATAGTTTGTTTGGCAGCTTTAAAAAATTTCGCATTCATTATGATGTAGTGCCCTGGGCAACCTTCATTGATCCCGAAGTGGCCAGAGTAGGATTAAACGAACGCGATGCTGAGGAAAAGGGCATCGCCTGTGAAGTTACCCGTTACGATATAGATGATCTGGACCGGGCCATAGCCGATGGTGAAGCCAAAGGTTTTGTTAAAGTGCTGACGGTTCCAGGAAAGGATAAAATATTGGGTGCCACTATTGTTGGTTATCATGCCTCGGAATTGATCAATGAATTTGTGCTGGCCATGACCCATGGACTGGGTCTGAAAAAAATCATGGGCACCATTCATATTTACCCGACCCTTTCTGAAAGCGGCAAGTTTGCCGCAGGACAGTGGCAAAAGAGTCATGCGCCACAGTGGCTTTATCCTTATCTTGAAAAATTTCATACCTGGCGCAGGAGATGAAAGTATGTAGGAGGGGTTTTAACCCCGAATGACTGGTACTTGTTCTTCGCGGTTAAAACCGCTCCTACATGGGATAATCCAATTGAGACATTATGATCAAAGATCGCCCGAATATAAAATATACCAGAAGGTAGGGCGGAAAAGCGCAACGTCATCCGCCATGTCGATTGTAAATCGACCGAATAAAATTTAAAAGGAGTAATAAATTGAATACCGAATCAAATGTTTCAGAACGCTATGCCGAAGGCGCTAAAGAAGTTGAACCAAGTCTTTGCTGTCCGGTTGAATATGATGTTGGCTTGCTTGAGCTGCTGCCGCGCGAAATCATCGACAAGGACTATGGTTGTGGCGATCCTTCGCGCTATGTTGAAAACGGCGATACGGTGCTGGATCTTGGTAGCGGCGGCGGGAAAATCTGTTATATGGCAGCACAACTGGTAGGCGACCACGGTCGGGTGATTGGCGTAGACATGACCGATGAAATGCTGGCCCTGGCAAGAAAATATCAAGAAGAGATGGCGGAGAAACTGGGCGGCGACAAAGTCAGTTTTCGCAAAGGTTATATTCAGGATCTGGCTCTTAATCTGGAGGCAAGAGACGCTTTTCTTCAGGAAAACCCTGGCATTGACGAGCGTGATCCGGCAGCACTGACTGCCTGGGAAAGCGAGCAAAAACATAATGCCCCGCTGGTTGCGAACGACAGCGTCGATATCGTGGTGAGCAACTGTGTGTTGAATCTGGTTGATGAAAAGCATCGCAAGCAGATGATCAATGAAATTTTTCGGGTCCTGAAACCCGGCGGGCGTGTGGCTATTTCAGATATTGTTTCCGATGAGTTCGTACCACAGCATCTGAAAGATGATGAGCGCTTATGGAGTGGCTGTATTTCAGGCGCTTTCCAGGAGCAGCAATTTATTCAGATTTTTCTTGATGCCGGATTTATTGATGTGGCCTATGACAAATGGGATGAAGAACCCTGGC
This sequence comes from Gammaproteobacteria bacterium, assembly GCA_018698975.1. Classification (GTDB taxonomy): domain Bacteria; phylum Pseudomonadota; class Gammaproteobacteria; order Pseudomonadales; family Pseudohongiellaceae; genus Eutrophocola. The sequence goes on along the minus strand of JABIPQ010000133.1, from coordinate 32,512 downwards.
AGGTCATAGAAGGTATTGAGTTTCGTTCAGTCACTGTAATGGCCACCAGGCCAGAAGTTGATGATGTGGACAAAGGTCATACAGTTATTTATCGGGGACCTTTTGCAGAACTCAAGGATGACCGTGGCAGGGTTTATCCACGTGGCATTCGCATAGCTGTTGATCAAACCAGCTTTGTGACTTTGGCGGACGGGATGGCGAAAGACAGTTTTATTTTTATAGAGCCTGGAGCGTCTGTGACAGTTGATAAGACGCTGGAAGAAAATGGACGGCGCTCACCTGAGGAGAGTAAAGGCACTTTACACATTACAGGTGGTAAGAAAAAAAGCGGCTGCTGTTAAGAATCGTTCAGAGGGGAAAGTGGCTGCAAGCGCTGCTTGCCCCGATTTCGAAACAGTCTTATCCAGAACACTGTTTCAAATATAGCGCCTACCAGAAAAAAAAGCTTCAAGCCTGGTGTATACCCAATCAGATAACAAATACATGCTGCCAGCATAAAGCTGCAAGTGATCAGTATGCGATTTTTTCTTCCACGAGCAACTCCATCAGTAGTTCCATCAGGAGTTGATGGAAAAATTTTCATTTGCGAAATGCCTGCCAGATGCATACGCCGGTTAAAGCCACAAAACCTACCAGGCTCCACTGCGGAATACTCATGCCAATTATCGGATCTTGCCAGGCTATTTCAGCGCAATTGCCATCACCGGTAAACATGGTTGCCAATGTTTCGGTTAATGGAAACTCCTGAAACATATAAGCCACACTTGGGCCGCAGGCTGGTACTTCATCTTTGGGAAGATGCTGAAGCCAGATTTGACGAATGGCAAAACCGCCACCACTGGCGGAGAATAATGCGGCCAGCAGGCCGTAGATTATTTTGCCTTTACCTGCAGGATTATGAATAAAAGCAATTAAAGAGGTGAAACCTGCCAGTAGGAAGAAAAATCGCTGGGTCATGCACAGGGGGCAAGGTTCCAGCATCATTACTTTTTCCATGTATAGGGCGATAGCCAGCAAGGTTACGCAAAACAGGAAGATGTATAGATAGAGCAAGCGAGTCTGTAGCAATTTTTGTAGTGTTGGATTATTCATCATGATTTTATCTTGTCTTCATTTCAAGAAGCATTCATTTGCTTAACATAGGATTCAAAGTCTATATTATCCGAGCTTTCTATGGCTTGTCTTTCAAGATTGGATTTTTCTGCCATTTCTTTCAAATTTGTCATCACATCACTATCCAGTGTTTGTGAACGAAAAAAGTCACTATTGGCCAGAGACTGGTTCATGGCAAAAGTGAAGTAGGGTGTTTTTAGCTCATCCATGCGTTGCAGAATTTTTGCAGAAGGGGTCAGCGTGCTGTCTTCCACTTTGGCCAGCTGAGCCTTTGTCGCTTGAGAATGTGTTTCATCCTGGTGAATGTCATCCATCAATTCTGATATAGACAAAGCTTCCTGAAGAATTTCATCGGCCCAATCTTTCAGAGCTATGGATTTTCCATGCTGTTTTAATTCAAGACCCGGCTCTCTGCCTCGATTCACCACGGTTTTTAAATTGTCTTCTATTTCAGCGTATTCATCAGCGTCTGATGGTGGGCTTTTACGCAACAGGCAAAGCATCAGGAAGCTGTTCAGGAATTTTATTTGCTCGCTATCAATTCCCACCGGTAGAAATGGGTTCAGATCCAGGCAGCGTACTTCTATATATTCAACACCCTGATCTCTGAGGACCTTAAGCGGACGGGTACCGGTTGGTGCTACACGTTTTGGGCGGATGGTGCTGTAAAATTCATTTTCAATTTGCAGGATACTGTCATTGAGTTGTTTGAACTCGCCATCCTCCGATGTAAATTTCTTATATGGTTCATAAGGCGTTTGAATCGCATTGGTCAGGCCAAGAGCATAATTTTCCAGATCGTTGTAACTGACATAAAGATCAGCCTGTGCATCGCTGGTATAGCCCAAATCTCCCATTCTTAAACAGGTGGCATAAGGCATGTATAAAGTGGCATCGTCATAGAATTCAAGGCCGTGGTCCTTGTTGTTTCTGACAAAGCTTTTACATACTGCAGGGGATGCGCCAAACAAATAAATAAGCAGCCATGAGTAACGGCGGAAATTACGAATCAAATTAAAATACTGTTCTGTTTTGAAATCTGTCAGAGAAAGTTCCGAGTGATGGAGGTCTTTATACATGTCCCAGAAACTATCCGGCAGGGAAAAATTGTAATGGATGCCGGCAATGGTTTGCATGGCGCGGCCATAACGATAGCTTAATCCCATACGGTAAAGTGTTTTGAGTTTGCCGATATTGGATGAGCCATATTCTGCCAGTGGAATCTGACTATCGTCATCGAGGACGCAGGGCATACTGGATGTCCAGATAAGTTCTTCCCGGTCCATTTGTCTGAAAGTAAAAGCATGAAGGTTTGACAGGTATGCCAGGCTTTCATCCGGTGATTGGAAAACTGGCGTAATGAATTCGAGCAGGGCTTCGGAAAAATCCGTCGTCAGACTGGGATGGGTAAGTGGCGAACCCAGGCCGGCCGGATGCGGGGTCTGCGCAATATGACCCTGCGGGTTTATGCGCAAACTTTCCTTTTCTATGCCATGACCAATGTCCGCGAGGCAACCAATGCTGGAAGACTCGGTGAGCTGGCTCAGGCGCTGCTTTAATTGTTCCGACAAAACAATATCCCTGAATAAATTGTATTGAGTTTGGGTTTGCTCTCGCTTAATTCGCAACTATTCATATCTGCCCATCACTACCAAACAAAAAATCAATCTAGTATGCAGTAAGGTATTAATATTATTGGGGATTTACTGCTGAATTTGCCGCGAGGAAGCCTGTGGCTGGGGATTATGCCATAGATACAGGCATCTGGATAATTCAATTTTTACTGCTTTCGTGGCTCAAAGTGCCACTGACACTGACTCTTTTATAACAGCTGTGAGATTTTTGAAAAGTGCCATGTCTCACCTGGAAGCGTACGCTCGGATTGCCATGGGACAAAAGCAGTTTCAGGACTCCGTATTTTTTCTTATGAAACGATGGATTTGACGACGGTCCTGTTTGCTCGGGCGTCCGCTGGCAAGAGGGTTCATGGCGCGCTGCATTTTGCGCTGTTCTGCCTGCAATAGCCGTTTTTCAATACTCTCGGGGGTTTCTTCATACAGTAATGCCGCCTGGAGCGCGCTACCGCGTTTGTCAGATAATGCGGTCACAGTAACAGTCAGTTCATCCAGGCCCCGGCGTATTTCCAGGATGAACCCGGCTTCTATTTCGCGGCTGCTTTTGCTGCGGGCACCATTGCAGTGCACTTTGCCTCCTTCTATGGCCTGCTTGGCCATTGATCGGGTTTTAAAAAAACGCGCTGCCCAGAGCCACTTGTCGAGACGTACTTTGGTCAATTCTGCCATGTCATTAACTCATCAAGATGTTCGATGCCTTGAAAGTGGGATGGATCACTGGGATGGGTGCCTGAATCCGGATGCAAGACCTGAATCAAATGGCCAATACCACTGCGGTGAGCACACTCCAGTACAGCAAGGCTGTCATCGACAAACAGTGAGCGCGATAAATCCAGCTGTTCGCGCTCTTGCAGCGCTTCCCAGAAACCATCATTTTCCTTGGCAAGTTCAAATTCGTGGGAGCTGATCATCTGCTCCAGATGAAGGTGAAGGTTTGAGGCTGCTACCTTGATAGCCAGTGCTTTGGGGTGTGCATTGGTAACCAGCACAACCCTTTTTTCCAGTGTTTTCAGAAATGCTAAAAATTCAGCACAGTGGGGACGCATGGCAATTCTGTGGCGGACTTCTTTTTTCAGCGCTTCAACATCCATGGAAAGCTGTTCTGACCAGTGATCAAGGCAGTACCAACGCAGGCTGCCATAAGTCGAATCGGAAAGGCTGCGGACAGTTTTCTGCGCCTCTTCAATGGCTATATCCTTGTGAGCAGCTATTTTGTGAGGCAGAAATTCCAGCCAGAAATAATTATCAAAACTGAGATCCAGCAGGGTGCCGTCCATATCAAGAAGCACGTTATCTATTTCTGCCCAGTTCACCATAAGTTAAATTCATACAAGCCTTGGTAAGTTCTATTATAATGTACTGAACATGGAATTTATTTTTTAACTGATGTAATTGGTAAAGTAGATAAATTGTAGATAAATAGTAGATTAAACGAAGTTTAATAGCTGATAAGCAAAGACGGAAAAATATGAACTATCAAATGCTACTTGAAAGTATCAAGGACATCAGCCGCGAAGCAGGCAAGGCAATAATGGATGTGTATGCCCGCGAAGGTGAGATGGATATCACCACCAAGGAAAACGATTCGCCACTAACTGAAGCTGACCTTGCCGCCCACAGAATCATTGTCGACTTGCTGCGTGAACTTACCCCTGCCTTACCCATCCTCTCTGAAGAGTCCCGTGCTATTCCCTGGGAAGAAAGACAGTACTGGGATACCTACTGGCTGGTCGATCCCCTGGACGGTACCAAGGAATTCATCAGCCGCAATGGTGAATTCACAGTGAATATTGCCCTGATCGACAATGGACGTCCCTTGATGGGCGTGGTCTATGTCCCGGTAAAGGATGTTCTATATTCAGGTGGTCCGGATGGCGCATTCAAGGAAGAAAATGGCAATAGCGAAGCAATCGAGTCAGCAAAAATTAATAAAGATCAGCATACCGTTGCCGTAGTGGCCAGTCGCAGTCACAAAGGTGATGAGCTGGAAGACTGGCTTGAACGAGCCGCAGAAAGGTTTCACCAGATGGAGCTGGTCAGTATGGGCAGTTCACTAAAAATCTGTCTGGTAGCAGAAGGCCGTGCTGATATTTACCCGCGTCTGGCACTGACTTCAGAATGGGACACCGCTGCCGCCCAGGCTATTTTAGAAGCCGCTGGAGGCATTCTCACGGATACGGACTTTAATATTTATCGCTACAATCAAAAAGAAGACATTCTCAATCCCTTTTTCTTCGCCATTGGCGACAGGGAATTTGACTGGTCGGCTATCTGATTTTCGCCAGCGCCTCTGACCAAGCCAGAGGCTGCTGATACTTGATTAAGCAGAGTCCCGCTGAATTAATTATCGAGTTCTTGTATCAGTCTTGGCTGTCCCTGTCTGGTTGGGTCAAGGGTGCCTTCTTCTGAATTCAGGAAATACCATTCATCGCCCAGTTTTATATGCCGGTTATTTTCCGCGCAAACATATTCAACCCAGATAACCTCATCTGATGGTGGTGTATGGCTATAGGATCTTTTTACTGTCCATGGACCAGTCAAGGCATCGTCGATAGTAGTGATGGTGTTTTCCAGGGTATTGTCATCAAGGCGCCGGAACTCCTCGAAGACAATGGTTTCGTTATTATCGTGCAGTACCACTGCTCTTGAATCGAAAGAGCGCGGTCCTTTGATGCTGCGTGTTTCTACCGACAGCATGTCGTAAATTCCGTCGTTATTCTCGTCATGCCATTCGCCAATGGAATAGCCATTGAACTCGGGCAGCATATAAGCGGGCCAGTCCCTGCCATCGGTATATATTCTTCTGACCGCACTATCCCAGTCAGCAAGAATATAGGCGGTTGCTGGTGTAACCAGCATTTCAAAGGGAAAGGACATGGTCATCAAACGTGGCATGCCGGGAGGCAGGCAAGTGGCAGGAGGATCGCCGACCAGTACGCCTAAATCTCGCAGCCGTTGAAATTCTTCACGTTTAGCCTGGTATTCAGGCGTCAGAGGTGGCTCGCCAGCAACGGCATAGCCTTCGGGCTCCCAGTTCAGACTGCCAATACGTGTCCATTGCCCACTCCAGTCCGGGTAAGCCATGGTGGTTTCCTGGTCGATATTGGCGGCTTGATCGCAGCTGGAAACAGACAGGGCTGCGAGGGCTATAAACATGTATCTGAGAGTAATTCTCATATCATTACTACCTCTTACCGTGGGGCTTTGGGATCAAAGGGTGTGCCATCCAGGTTGCGGATATTGCTATAGTTTCCGCCGGGTGCGCCACTGTGAAGTGGTCGCACAGCGATGATGATTTCATCACCGGCTTGCAGGGAGTCCGGGGTCCAGCCACGGCGAAACATCAGTGATGTATTGCTGCCTTCCAGGCTCCAGACAACTTCTTCACCGCTTTCATCTGCCACTGCAAGAATGACAAAAGTATGGGGATTGGTAAATTGCCATTCCACCACACGACCCTGTAGCTCTATCGGGTTGTCTGAATCGTAAATAGCGGTGGAATGATGTCCATAGCTGTTCGTTGCCAGCATCATTGCCGGTAAAAATAACAAAATGAATAAGGTGAATCGCTTCATACCTGGCCTCTTTTATTCTTGCGTGATGTTCAAGACTGTTGATGTCTCAATCCTGCATCTACAGGCACGCTTAGGTCAATATATTTTTAATATGAGGTGAATTATAAGGCGGGAAAAAGAAAAAAAGATGAAAAAGAAGAATAGAAATAAAAACAATAATGAGTGTTGTGCCTTCCTGGCTATCTGGCGGCCATCTGTAAAACAAATTTGGTGGCCAGCTCACAACCTTTCATTTCAATTTCGAGGTCATTATTAAAATAGGAACCATTGTCCTGATAATTGTCTTCCAGCCACTGGTTGTAAACGCTCAGCATTTGTTTGACCGCATCAACTGCTAATCCAGAAAGGGTTTCAATATCAGGCTCAATGCCTGTGCGCATTTTTTCTGTATTCATCTCAATCATGATGCCATTTTGAATCAGCTGCAGGGCCTGATTCTCATAGCCTTGTGAAACATCAGGGGAGTCCTGGGCAGTCAGTGCTGACAATGTCATATTAAGCGCGGTACAGCGGTTCATTACTTCAGCCATTTTGTTGGCATCTGCACTTCCCATGCTGCCAAGCAGCAGTTCAGCTACAGGTATCCAGGTGGGTTTTTGTGCCGAAACATCAAGACTTACCAGACAGAGAAAGCATGCCAGCAGTCTGAGACTGCGCATTATGGGGCTTGATTGGCTCATCAGGGGTAGTCCTGTTTTATTGGCGAGCGTAATACGGTGATTACCTGTGCGACTAAGGAGTATTAATTGCATAATTGCGGCGAAGTTGTCAAAAATATTTTGTTTTTTATGCTTCGGAAAAGTAAGTGGAACGACCTTCTTTCATTTTGATGTACAAGAAAAGAATATTTTATGGAAATATTTCACTGGAACGAACAGTTATATATAAATCTCGCTGATGTAGACAGACAGCATCATCGCCTTGCAGATTTTATAAACGATTCAGGCGAAGTATTTTTTTAGGGTAAACTTGAGCTGGAATATTTGCGGCACTGGTTCGCTCTTCATATTCTTAAGGAAGACCAGGCGCTGGCCTTGCCAATGAAGGCCATTGCAGAAGGGGCGGCACCGGCTGATGCTTATTAAGGCAATTCACCAGGATAGAGAGCACCATAATCCAATAGCCGAAGCGCTGAATGGTCTGTTCAAAATTCTGTTTCAGAGAAACACCAAATTATCCGATTTAAACAAAAAGCTGGAAGAAAGAGTCGCTATGCGCATGCGGTAATTAAGAGAAGCAAAACTGAGTCTGAAAAGACTTTCATTGACTGATTTCCTGACCCGTTTATCTGATAGAAGATATGCCATGCAATTGCTGACACATAGAATAAAAGAGATCCGGCGATAACGTATTTCTGCTCATCCTGTTTGAGGCAACAGGTAAAAGTAGACCGCGACAAAATGACAAAAGCTGCCCAGTAAAACAAACATATGAAATATGGCGTGATTGAAGGGGATGCGCTTGATGCTGTAAATGATCGCCCCCAGGGAATACGAAATCCCGCCGATGACCAGCCATAACATGCCTGCATCGACAAGATTGTTTGCCAGTGGCTTGATAACGAAAAGAATAAGCCAGCCCATAAAGATATACATCAAGGTAGAAATCAGCTTGAACCTGCCAGTAAAGAACAGCTTCAAACTACTTCCAGTCACCGCAAAACCCCAGCTAATGCCAAAGATCAGCCATCCCGTCATGCCCTGTAAGGTGATCAGGGCAAAAGGGGTGTAAGTGCCGGCAATCAGGACATAGATAGAGACGTGATCGAAAATTCTTAGCCTGGAACGAAGCTGCGGAGTTTTACAATTGTGATAGACGGTGGAGGTGATATACAACATCACCAGGCTGGCGCCGAATATGGTGAAACTTACTAAAGGCAGGATTCCGGTTTCCTGAATAGATCGCAAAATCAGTAAAGCCAATGCGATGATGCTGAGGACTGCCCCTACAGCATGGGAGTAGACGTTGATTAACTCCTCCGCTGGTGAATAGGTGCTGTTTGCAGCTTGTGTATCCATAGCTATTTATCGCGGTTTGTTTTTCTCATGAATCGATTGCTCATGAAAAGATATTGATCGTAAGCACCCTGAAAGTGGTATTGATTAACTATAATCAATTTGGGTTTTTACTTCTCTGCTTTTTACTGCATAATCAGCTCCCGCCCAATTTCTTAAAACAATCGATTAACTCATTTTTCAGGCCCTGATTTTTATGTGGTTCAAGAATATCCGTTTGTATTGCCTTACCCAACCTTTTGACCTATCCAGTGAAGATTTTGAATTACAGTTGGCAGACCATGCTTTCATTCCCTGCACCAATTATGAAAAATCCCGTATTGGCTGGGTTAGTCCTATGGGTAATGCCGCGCCTGACTTAAATGCAAGCAGTGCTGAAAGTATGGACGGCGTGGAAGGTCTCGTCGGTGCGGAAGATAGCGCCGCTCAAAGCAGTGAACTCGCGCCTTTACTCACTCACACTGTCGGTAATTACATTATGCTGTGTGCGCAAATGCAGGATCGTTTGCTGCCTGCCTCGGTGGTCAGGGAAGCCACAGAAGAGAAGGTCGCTGAAATCGAAGCGCGCCAGGGCCGCAAAGTTTACCGGAAAGAGAAGCGCGAGATTCAGGACGATGTCTACAGCTACCTGCTGCCCCGGGCATTTACACGCTCCACTAAAGTCTATGCCTATATCTCCCGCGAGGAAAACCTGCTGGTGGTGGATGCCGCCAGTGCGCCAAAAGCCGAAGATCTGTTGAATTTATTGCGCGATACCCTGGGCTCATTTCCAGTGGCCTTGCCAGACAGTACACGCGCTCCCAGTGATGTGATGACCCGTTGGCTGAAAGAACAAAGTGCCACGGACAATTTTCATATCCATGCTGATTGCGAACTGGTCAACCCGAAAGATGGCAGCAATGTCATTCGTTGCAAAGGCCAGGATCTGGAAGGTGATGAGATTCAGGCCCATCTGGATGCGGGCAAACAGGTCAGGCAGCTGGGCGTGCAATGGAATAATCAATTAAGCTGCAGCATTGTTGAAGATCTGACCATCAAACGTCTGCGCTTCGAGGATATAAGAGAAGAGTCTGATAATTTTGAAGAAGAAAGTCCTGCACAAAAATTTGATCAGGAGTTTGTGCTGATGACGCTGCAGTTGAATGCCTTTTTCAAAGCCTTCTTCAACGCCTTCGGCGGCCTGGAAGACCCAAAGCACAAGGAATTACCTGATAATAGAAACAAGGAAGGTTTTTAATAAAGCGGGTTCAGTTGCAGGAAAGTACGGCATTAATCTCCCCACTCATCATTTCATCTACTTGTCAGTAGCATCGCAATAGAATCAGCGGACATAGCTAATGTATGCTAGTATGCGCCCCCCCAAAACCGGGGAATAATAGTGCGCAGACCAAAAGTCTGTTCGATTTCCAGAAAACCCAGAAAAAGAGTTCACATGACTACCGACACGGTAATTACGTTTGATCAGCTAAACCTGAGCGCCCCCATTCTTAAAGCCCTGAAAGATGTGGGCTATGAAACCCCATCCCCGATTCAGACCCAGACCATTCCATTGTTGCTTGAGGGCAAGGATGTGCTTGGCCAGGCACAAACAGGTACCGGAAAAACCGCAGCTTTTGCCTTACCCGTACTAAGCAACCTGGACATCAAGCAGAAGGATCCCCAGGTGATGGTACTTGCGCCCACACGGGAACTGGCCATTCAGGTGGCCGAGGCCTTTCAAACCTATGCAAGTCACATAAAGGGTTTTCATGTTCTTCCCGTTTACGGTGGGCAGGATTACAGTGGTCAGATTCGCGCGCTGAGACGCGGCGTACATGTAGTAGTTGGCACACCGGGCCGGGTGATGGATCACATGCGCAAGGGCACCTTGAAACTGGATTCTCTGAAAACTCTGGTGCTGGATGAAGCCGATGAAATGTTACGCATGGGTTTTATTGATGATGTGGAATGGATTCTGGAACAGACGCCACCTAAAAGACAGATTGCCCTGTTCTCCGCCACCATGCCAAAAGAAGTGCGGCGTATTGCCACCCGGCATCTCAATGATCCGAGTCAAATAACCATCGAGATGAAAACGGCGACAGCATCGCTCATTCGTCAGCGTTATTGGCCGGTGAGTGGCATGCATAAACTGGATGCGCTCACGCGTATTCTTGAAGCAGAAACCTTCGACGCCATTCTTATATTTGTGAGGACTAAAGTTTCTACTCTGGAGCTGGCCGACAAACTGTCCGCACGTGGCTTTGCCGCCTCGGCACTCAATGGTGATATCGCACAAAAAACCCGTGAGATGACCGTCGATAAATTAAAGAAAGGCAAACTGGATATTCTGGTAGCTACCGATGTTGCTGCTCGCGGTCTGGATGTTGATCGCATCAGTCATGTTATCAACTACGACATTCCCTACGATACCGAAGCGTATATTCATCGCATCGGACGTACTGGTCGCGCAGGTCGAACTGGCGATGCTATTTTGTTTGTCACCCATCGTGAAAAACGACTTCTGGGTGCTATCGAAAAAGCCACGCGCAAGAAAATAGAGCTGATGGAAATGCCCTCCACTGAGCTGATTAACAACAAGCGTATAGAGCAGTTTAAACAAGGCATTACCGATACCCTGGCCAGTGAAGACCTTGGCATGTTCAATAATTTGATTGAACAGTATCAGCAAGAACATGATGTGCCCGCATTAAATATTGCCTCCGCGTTGGCAAAACTGTTGCAGGGCAATGAGCCATTGTTGCTGCAGCCCAAACCGGCACGTGACAAAAAAGAATTTCGTGAGAGAGACGGCAGACAAGGACGCGAAGGAAGGGAAGCAAGACCTGGCAGAAATGAGAGCCGGGATAGTGCTCGCCCGCCACGTCGAGAGCGGGATGAAAACAGACCTAATAAAAGAAGCGAGCCGCGTCATAAAAATACGCCACCGGAAAAGGATAAGGAACGTTTCCGGCTCGAAGTGGGCCACAGACACGAAGTCATGCCCGGTAATATTGTTGGTGCCATTTCCAACGAAGCTGGCCTGGACAGCAAACATATTGGTCTCATCAATATTTATGAGGACTACAGCACCATTGATTTGCCCCGCGACATGCCCAATGAAATCTTCAACGACCTGAAAACTGTGAGAGTAGTCGGGCAACCGCTGAAAATTTCCAGAGAGTCACCCGCTGATTCTTCAGGCAAGCCTGCAAGCGAAGAACGAAAAGAAAAGCCAAAATCCAGAAGAATTCGCCCCCCCATCAGCGTGCAAAGCCAGAGCGAAATGCCCGAGCGCAAAAAGAAGCGCAAACCCAAACCGAAGAAAAAAGATAACGCCGCGTCCGAGATAGAAAAGAAACTTCAATAAATAGGGGTCAGAACAACATTATTTTTTAGCATTGAGTTTATCGATTTACGAAAACTCAAAAATAATGTTGTTCTGACCCCTATTTATTATCCGGCAAGAATCGTCGGCTTGATTCGGCGCCTGGCTTGCCGCGTAACTAAACCCTCAAGATAAAGTTGCTCCTCCCATTTCATGTTTGGAACGAAAGAAGGTATAAATAGAAAAAAACAAAAAGCAAAAGAACAGGAGGGGAACCATGAAAGCAGGAAAAGCCACCCGCGCAGGTAGCCTTATTCCAGGCGTGCTGACAGCACTGTTGTTTTCATTCAATGCTGCGGCACAATTTGGTGGAGGTCCTCCGCTGCCGGAAACCGTAGCACCGCCACAAGGTTTTGCTACATCAACTGAACATTATGAATTTCTCTATACGCTTTATGATGGCGGCACTACTCACACCTATGAGAGTGTGCCGAAATGGGAAGGGTTGTGGTCAGCCGGTGGCAACAACAGTGGCAACAATCTGTTTCTGGAATCCACCGATGGCAGCCCGGTAGGTCCCTTTGGTGGCGGTGATAATATCGTCATTAAAAAAGGTGTGTTAACCCCCGAATATGAAGCGGCCTTTGAATACCGCCGCGATCTGGGTGTGGACTACGACCGCCTCACCTCTTGCGAGCCTGCTGGCATGCCGCGCTGGCTGCTTGAACCTTATGTGCGCGAATTTGTTAACACCCCCAGCCAACTATATTGGACCAATGACCTGGGTAACGATACCCGCCGTATCTATATCAATCAGGAACACAAAAATATTGATGGCACTCACTATGCCGCTGGCGACAGCATCGGCTTCTGGGTGAATGACATGCTGATTGTGCATACCGTGGATATTTACCCGGGAGATTATTTCCGCGGCACACCGCCCACCAGTAATCAGTTTGAAACGGTGGAGGTCTGGCGCTTGGAGCATCTGGCTAACGGTGCTTACCGACTGGTGAATAATGTCACCTTCTATGATGACTTGAGCCTGGTGGAGCCTGTCACGGTGGTCTATACCTTCAACCCGCGTCCAGATATGGAAGCCGCAGGCCTGCGTATCCGGCATTGGGAGTGTGCCTCCAATGACAATACCTATCTCACTTTTGACGAGGACGGCAGGCCATCCACACAGTACCGCTTGCCGGGTGAAGACGGCTTTGTGGATCCAAGAGGAAATGACCGTATGCGCAATCCGGATCTACCGCCAGATCTCATCGGTCAGTCAAAAAATCCCATTTTCAATGACGCCGTACAATAAAAGTTTTCCGCAAAGGGAGAGAAAAAAATGAGAATTATAAAAACAGTGTCGGTGTTAATGTCACTTTTAACCATTGGGTTCGTTGATACAGTCAGTGCTCATCACAGTTTTGCCATGTTCGACCGAACTCGTGAAGAAGTACTTGATGGCAAGGTCGTGCGTTGGGCTTTCAACAGTCCCCATGTGGCCTTATATATTGAAACAGAAGATGGCACCTTGTATAGCCTGGAAGGCGCTGCACCCCCCGCGCTGATTACCCGGCCACCGGCAATGAATGGTTTTACCTTTCAGCCTGAAGATCATGTCAGGGTAGTGTACTGCCCATTGCATGATGGTCGGCCCGGTGGCGCCCTTGGTTATATCATCACTGATGATGATACTTTTTACCGACCTAATGATGGTGGCTGTGGCCCCAGCCAGAATTGGGAAGAGTGGATAGCTGCCGGCTATCAGTCCAGAGAAGAAGCAGAAGCCGCAGAGTAAAGCCTCGTATTTCCGAAAGTACCATAGGGCGGAAAAGCGCAGCGATATCCGCCAAAAAGAAACATTCGCCCGAAGGCCTGAAGAGGGCGCAGTCCGATGTCCGGCAAGAATTCATCACCCAGACTCCATATATAATAATGCTGTTTGTATTGGTGGAATAAATTTAAGGGAGAAAATTAATGGCCAATTACGTTCTTGTTCACGGTGCCTGGGGTGGCGGCCAGAGCTATGAAAAAACCGCAGCAGACTTACTGCAAGCAGGGCATACGGTACTGGTTTCATCCCAAACCGGCATCGGCATCCGCCAGCCTGAACTGCACGGTGGCATTACCCTGAGCGATCATGTAAATGATGTCGAGCAACAAATCGAAGAAGTCGGTTTTGAGCGCTTTATCCTGGTGGGCCATTCCTATGGTGGCATGGTCATCACGCAATTAGCCGCCAGACTTGGAGAACGCATCGACGCCATCTGCTACATCGATGCTTTTCTGCCGCAACATGATCAATCCCTGTGGGACATTACCGGGGAGCATGAACACAACTGGTATATCGACAGCCAGAAACAAAGTCCTGGTTTGGTCGCACCAATCGGTGGCATCGATTTCGAGGAAATACCGGGGCATATCGGCCGTCATCCATTGCTGACTTTACTGGAAGCGGTTCAGTTAAGTGGTGAAGAAGAAAAAATTCCGCGCCGCACCTATATTTTCGCCACCAATTTTCCTGAAACCCCTTTCATCCCCTTTGCCGAAAGGACCAAAGCCGATCCTGCCTGGGACTATCACGAGGCGGATGCAACTCACATGGTAATGGATGATCAGCCCGAGCAGACCCTGGAAATACTGCTGGAGCTGGCGCAGTAGAGAGTATGTAGTCGGATAAGCGCAGAATAAATAGGGGTCAGAACAACATTCTTTTTGAGTTTCCAGTAAATCGACAAACTCAGCGCTAAAAAAATGTTGTTCTGACCCCTATATATTTGGAATTTAATCCGGCAAAAAGCGTCGGGTAGATTCCAGGTCGCAGTTAAAAGGGGACATGTCCGCATCGGGCACGTTTTGCAGTTCGCGGCTGTAGTTCATACTGCCGACTATATACTCCGGATCTTCCAGCATAAATGACACCGCCATATGGGTGCCGCCATCAATAAGCCCGAAACGTTCCACGATATGTTTTTGTGAGCCTGAGGGTATGCCGTTTTGATAAGGGGAGCGATGCGGGGCAAAGTTTGCGGTGTCGATCACCAGTGTTTCGCCTTCCCAATGACCCACAGAATGGCCCTCATGGAAAAGCTCACTAGCCGGCGGATGCTCGCGGCCGTCCATGTATACCGTGCGCACCTGATCAAAGTACTGGCTGCGCAGTGTAATGGTTTCATTGTTGTTAATGACAATTTCCATGGGATACAGATCGGTGTAAATGATCATCGCCGGGGTCGGTTTTGAAATGCAGGCTAATTCAGGATTTTCATCGGAGGCCTGGCTGTAGGCGGCTTCCATCACGCGGCTGGTTTCGGTCAGCTCCAGATCCCTGAGTGTCAGCTCGTCAAGCCCGCCCGGATAATCATCTGGCAGTCTGCCACGATCAACCAGCCAGCGCCCGGCAATGCTATCGGAGCGAGTTATTGCGGGACGTGAGCGCGAAATTCCGCGAGGCGAAGCGACCAGCGGTTCACCATTTCCCTTTGTAATAGATGTCAGCAGACCATAGGAGCGTCCATCAAGAGCAGGATAAAGTCCGACATTGACAGTTTCTCCTATGGTCAATGAATCCCGATCCCAGCCCAAACGTCGCATGGTAATGGCCGAGGCCATCTGAATATCCCATTCCACCACCGTATTGTTTTCACCGCTTACCGCGACAGTGACATAGGCATGAGGATTGCGCAGGCTGTAATCGGAAACGGATCCGCTAATGGCAAGCACTGTATTCAGGTCCAGGGCAGCATCACTGTGATGGGAAAAGGTATTGGCTGACAGCAAAAGGCTGACCAGCAAAAGCAGGCTATGGGTAGTTGATAAGATTTTCTTGGACATCAATAGGGTCTCGGTTATTGTGGTAAACGCAGATTCGAAAATAATAACATCATAATTCGGATGTGAATAATAGAAGCAAGAGACAAAAATGAGAAGCTGTGTAGGGCGGAAGAGCGTAGCGACTCCGCCATGACGAACGCCGTTCGTCCGAAGCTAAAAATCCATAATCAAGTTGCTCTGAGCGCTTTGACAAAATGATACCTTTAATACGCCTTGGTCAGACCAACTTGATTAAAGCTGTGGCTTGCCGCGAAACTGAAATTCAAAATAAAGTTGCTCTGACCCCCTTTTATAAAAAATAGAGTAAATACTATAAATGGATAAAGAATGTCTTGATTGCGGGATGGTGAATTCAATCCCGGTCTTTGAAATAACTGACTGGAATAAGAATGACAGATGTCTTAAATGTGATTCGGTGTTAATCCTTCAGCATGATGGTTCGACCCATACCTGCGATATAGCCCATGGTAGAGAAACTGTTGATGAGGCTATGTCGAAATTACACCAGCACCTGAACTATGCAATAAACAATTACACTCAACGCTTACGCTTGATAGTGGGTGGCGGGCTTATAAAAGAAGAGGTGCAGGGTTTGTTATATTTTTATCAGCAGCAGCAATATATTGTGTCGTATTCTGTGGATAGCAGGAATGCCGGCGTGATAAGTGTCATCATTCGACAGTAATAGTGTGCATGACAGATAATTTTTGGCCTCGCCGGGGTCAGACCAACTTGATTTAAACTGATGTTTGCCGTTTCACGCGGGGTCAGACCAACTTGATTTAAACTGATGTTTAACGTTTCACTGAAATTTCAAAATCAAGTTGCTCTTACCCCTTTTTAAGAAGCAGGAGAACAAAACCATGAAGCAAAAAATCATTCAGACATTATTAGGGGGCTTGTTGATATCCTCCTCAATGACTTTTGCTGCCGAATCCACGGTAGCGGGCGAGTTTATTATTGAGCCTCCTACCTTGCTCTCTCTTGGTTTTGAATGGCTTATCGACGGAGATGACAATCGCAATGCTTCCGTTAGCGTGGAATATCGACAAGCCGGCACCGTGGAGTGGCAGCAAGGACCACCCTTACTGCGCATTGGCAATGAGCGAATTAATGAAAACGCCCTGCAGTATGTGACACCTGCCATGTTTGCCGGCAGCGTGTTTGATTTACAAGCTGATACCCGCTATGTCGCGCGCCTGACCATGAGCGACCCCGATGGCATCAGTGGTCAGACCGAACGTCTGGTCTCAGTCACCACACGCGCCGAGCCCATGCCGGCAGCAGGGGGTAATGTCTACCATGCCTATCCGCCGGGTTACGAGGGAGAGATGCTGGAGCCCGCCTTTACCGGTTTGCTGGGCGCCTATTACACCGGCTACTCCGGCTCCGATAATTTCAATACCTACCCGCCCCGAGTGCAGCCCGGCGATACCGTGCTGGTGCACGCGGGACTCTATAAAGACAACCGTTACAGCTACCAGGGTGGTCTGGGCACCATCTCAAGTGGCACCTACTTTCTGACGGCGAAGGGCACTGCCGAGCGACCAATTGTGATCAAGGCCGCCGGCGATGGCGAAGTCATTTTTGATGGTGATGGAGGCTATAACCTGTTCAATATCATGGCGGCTGATCATCATTATTTTGAAGGCATTACTTTTCGTAATGCCGAACTGGTCTTTCAGGCCGGGCTGAAAAACATCACCGGCTCCAGTGGACTGACCATCAAGAATTCCCGCTTCGAAGATATCGGTCGCGGTATTTATACCGATTGGTCAGGATCAAAAAACTTTTACATTGCCGACAACGTTTTTGTTGGCCGCTTTGATGGCAGTGAGTTGCGCGGTTTTACCGGTGCCGCCTGGGCAGACTACAACAGTGAAGGGCGTCCGCCTCTGGTCTCGGAATACGCGGTCAAGGTTTACGGTGCCGGGCACGTGGTGGCCTATAACAGTATTAAAAATTTCCATGATGGCATTGATGTGGCGACCTATGGCAATCCCGACGGCACCCCTGATCCGATTCGTGAACGCCTGCCGGTCTCCATCGACTTTTATAACAATGACATTTCTCTGGTGGAAGACAACTGCATTGAAGCTGACGGTGGCGCGCACAATATTCGCATCTTCAACAATCGCTGCTTTAATCATGGCCACCGCGCCTTGAGCGTGCAGCCCATGTTTGGCGGCCCGGCTTACTTCATTCGTAACATTGTCTACCATGCCCCCGAAGGCGGGGCGGTGAAATTCACTGCATCTTCGGCCGGCATACTGGTCTGGCACAATACTTTAATAGCACCGATCAAACCCATGTTGCTGGCCGCCTCCAATGTGCATTACCGCAATAATCTGGTGCTGGGACAAAGTGGCAGCCCGGAAATATTTGCTGTGGAAAGCAACACCAATTATTCCAGTTCCGACTACAACGGCTTTCGTCCCAATCGCGGCGGAGATTATGCTTTTGAATGGAGCACGCCTCCGTTTGATGTAGTGTCTAATTTCCCCGGCGCCGCCGGCGATGCCAGAACCCGCGCGCCCCTTGGCACCCGTCAACAATCGCAGCTGGAAGCCGGCGAGCGGGAAGTAAGACGCGCAAGCACCTTGTCCAGCTACCAGGAAATGAGTGGCCAGGACGGCAACAGCATCCTGGTAGATTTTGATATTTTCCGTAAGGTGAGTATGCCGGGAGAAGATCCCCGCACCGTCTACCAGGCAAACGATTTCGATTTCCGCCTGCGCGAAGGCGCAGTAGCCATAGATGCCGGCACACTAATACCCGGCATCAACAGCAACTATACCGGCAGCGCACCAGACCTGGGCGCTTACGAATCAAGTCAGCCAGCACCGCATTACGGACCAAGACAGTAAACCAAGGATATTAACCGCAGGACGGAAAAGCGCAGCGTCATCCGCCAGGGTGTCCGCAGGACACCCGAATGCCCAAATCAGACTGCAGGTTGGAACTGAGCGTAGGCCGGAAGAGCGTAGCGATGTCCGGCAATAATCAAATTACCCTGGCCGCATTAATCCTCGATTCTAGGCAGCAATCTCTTCAAGAATATCGGGATGTTTTTCAACGACTTTAAGAAGCGTAATGGCAGCACTGCCAGGTTGCTTCCTGCCTTGCTCCCAATCCCGAATCGTACCCACAGGTACGCCAAGCAATTTGGCAAATTCCACTTGAGACTTTTTCAGATCCTTTCGAACAACTAACACCAGTAACTGCTCCGGTGAATATCTACTATGGGGGGCACCGGCCTTGATCGCACGGATATCATCAAGCAGCTCCTGCCCTGCGGGGCTCATTTTCCCATTCATAGATTGCCTCCCTCATTGTTTTCAATTCCTTTGCTGGAACGTCTTCTTTAGCACTTTTGGCATTCAGGGTTAACCGCCAGGTTTCAGATCTTGCCCCATACGGTAATGCCGTAGTCTCTTTCCGTTGAGATAACCCGCTTCAGTCTAGGATAGGTTGCGTATAAATTGGGGTCAGACCCCAATTAAATTAGTTTGAATTCAGGTATATTATTAAGCGCGTAGGTCGGATAAGCGCAGCGAGACCCGACAGGTAGGAGCGGTTTCAACCGCGAAAGAATTCAAAGCGAACACCCGAACAAGGAACCACTCATGACCAAGCAAATAACAAGAATCCTGACCCTGCTAACAATCCTGTGCCTACCCTTGTTAGCCTCTTTACCAGTCCAGGCCCAACCCTATCCCGCCGCTGATCCGGACAAAATTCAGGTATTAATAGTCACAGGCAGACACGTCCACTACTGGCCAGACACCACCCCCGTACTACGAAAAGTGCTGGAAGATACGGGCCTGTTCGAAGTGCGCGTCTCCGAAGAATTCCGCGGTGCCACCGATCGCACCCTGGCCGAATATGATTTGCTGGTGTTGAATTACTACGACCGCCGCCAGGCTGAAAACCTGCGCTGGGGTGAGGAAACCGAACAAGCCGTTGAAGATTTCATCAGCAGTGGCAAAGGGGTGGTGATGTACCACCTGTCCATGGGCGCTTTCTATCATTGGGACGAATACGAAAAAATAAGTGGCGGCAACTGGCGTGACGGGCGCGGCCATCACAGTGCCCAACATGATTTTGACGTGGATATTATTGACAGCGAACATCCTATCACCCGTGGTCTGAAAACCCCGTTGCGAATGGAAAATGACGAGCTCTATGCCAATCTGATTTTTCAGCCGGCAGACAACTTCCATGTATTGGCCACCGCCTACGATGATCACTCGCTCTACGGTGACAACCCACGCCAACCCATCCCGGGCGCTGGCATCACCCAGCCAATTCTATGGACGGTGAATTACGGAGAGGGGCGCGTGTTTGCTACCACCCTTGGACATGACGAAGTAGATGTTGCCCATCCCACCTTCGTCACCACCTTCACAAGAGGCGCCGAATGGGCGGCAACCGGAGAGGTAACATTACCAATCCCGCCAGAGATGGCCGAATAAAGTTGGTAGGAGCGGTTTCAACCGCGAATGAATTGTAGGAAGGGTTTCTACCCCGAATGAATTCAAAGCCAAAAGCGAAAAACGCAACACGTAGGGCGGAAAAGCGCAGCGTCATCCGCCAAGGTGTCCGCAGGACACCCGAATACCCAAATCCGACCGCAGGCTGAAAAGTACGTAGGCCGGAAGAGCGCAGCGATGTCCGCAAAGGTGTCCGCAGGACATCACCAGGAATTCAGTCAGCAGGCTCCAACTTCAATAATTTACCCGTAGCCTCATTAGCCTTCGCATCCTGCCGCACCACCAGATAAATATTGCCATCAGCATCCGTATCCACATCACGATATTGCAGTAGCAGTTGTACTAGCAATGATTCCCTCGCCGCCGAAGCACGACCTTCCAATACCACGGTCTGCAGCATCTTGCCGCTCATACCGGTCACCATCATCTTGTTTTGCCAGCCAGGAAAAGCAGCGCCGTCATAATAAATAAGATCTGAAATACCAATGGAGGGTACCCAGAACCAACGCGGCGGTTCCGTGCCTGCCAGCATCGGATCGTTAGTGATCAGGTCATCCTGATAAGTGCGCCCAAAAGACACCAGTGGCCAGCCATAGTTGGCACCGGCTTTGAGAATATTCACTTCATCGCCACCGCGCGGCCCATGTTCGCTGGCCCACATTTCCCCGGTCACAGGATGGTGCATCAGTCCCTGTTGATTACGATGGCCATAGGTAAAGATACTCGGCAGTGCGCCCTCCACATTTACAAAAGGATTGTCCTCAGGGATAGAGCCGTCATCGTGCAGCCGCACGGATTTACCATGATGGAAACCCAGGTCCTGCACTTTGGATTCGCCGTCCGGCCCGCGGTCACCGATAGTGATATACATATAGCCGTCACCATCGAAGGCGATACGTGACCCATAATTCAACTGTCTGGGCTCCCAGGCATTGGCCACAAATATTTCTTCAAGATTGGTCAGCGCCATATCATCCAGTCGCGCCCGGCTCACCGCCAGGGTGCTGCCCTGATCAGTGATCTTGGAATGACTCATATAGACCAGGTGGTTGTTCTCAAAATCAGGATGCAAGGCAATGTCCATCAAACCGCTATGCAAACTCCCGGCAGCCTCGGGCGTTCCGGATATTGGTAAATACTGCAGCAGGCCATTGCGCACCAAACGCAATTTGCCTTCCTGTTCAGTAATCAGAATGTCGCCATCAGGCAACATCGCCATGGCCCATGGGGCATTCAGGCCATCGACCACGGTAGTGACTTTTATACGGTGATTAGCTGATTCAAGAACAATACTGTCCTCGGCAGCAAAAACATCCGAAAACGGCAGCAGTGCTGACAGGCAGAAAATGCAGTTAATAAGTTGTCTGGCGTTGACCATGGTGTTTCCCCCGCGGATAAAAATCCGGTCTTGTGTCTTTCTTTATATTGATTGCTTCTGATTATGCTTAACAGCAGGAGAAACTGCCAGTAGTTGATGACAGTCTTTAGCGCAGGGACAAGGACAGATCGGCGCCGATAGCAGTTGAAGCTCACCGGGGTCAGATCAACTTGATTCCACTGAACTTGTCGTCTTACATGAAACTTAAAATTAAGTTGTTCTGACCCCCATTTACACGGCAGAATAAATTCCCAAACACCAACAGGACAAACCCATGATCAGGCTAAAACACCTTTACCACATACTTTGCCAAACTACCCTGGCACTGGCAGCTCTTATCCTTTTTGCCCAACCGCAGATCACTCTCGCCCAAGAAACAGATGCAGAGCAATTCAACACCGTAAAACAAAAACTGGCTGAAGGTCGCCAGGTGGTCGGTGGCACGGTCACCAGCGCCGATATCAATATCTACTGCGCCATGGCCGACTCGGGTTTCGACTTTCTCTGGATAGAGATGCAGCACAGCCCCCTGACATATTCCGAAGTCGCCACCATGATCCGCGCCTGTCCCGGTCCTGCCATTCCTTTTATTCGCGTGCCCACTGACAGTGAGGGTGACATCCAGAAAGCCGTCGACATCGGCGCTCTTGGCGTGATCGTGCCCATGGTCGACACTGTTGCAAAAATCAGCAACGTCATTAGATTTGCCAAATATCCGCCCATTGGCAAACGCAGCCAGGGCAATGGCCAGTATGGCGCTCTCTGGGGCAGTAATTACCGCGAACTCGCCAATGACAACATCATGATTGTGGCCTTGATTGAGAATCCTGCGGGTGTGGAAATTGTTGACCAGGTCGCTGCCCTTGAGCAGGTGGATGTGGTGTTCGCCGCCAGTTCCGACCTTGGCAGTTTCACCGGATTGCGCCAGGGTAATCCCCAATACGAAGCCCTGGTCACTCGCATAAAAGACACCACCCTGGCCGCCGGCAAAATCGCCGCGGGTCCCTCCGCATGGAAAGACACGCGGGTCGGCTATCGCTTTTTCCAGGGACCGCCGGATACTTCTCTGATCCGCAGCGGCGTCCGCCTGACACTGGAAGGCAGTGCCGATACCGGACAGCCCCGTGGAGTTGCGCCCATCGAAGGCCAGGAATAGGCGCCGGGGTCAGATCAACTTGATTCAACCTGAACTTGTCGTTTTACAGGAGACTCAGCATCAAGTTGTTCTGACCCCTGTTTACTTTAACGTTTTGCATCGGGATTATTTAAGGGTAGGATAGTTAAACGAATAGTTAAACGAATAGTTGTTAATTAGCGCAGAGGTAATGTTGTATGCATAAAACCTTTTTCAGTGGATTATGGAACGGCCTATTTAAAGCAACAGGACTGCTCTTTTCATTGCTTGCACTGGCCGCAAGCTTCGCGGTAATGCCGCTGCAGGCGCAAACCGGAGAGTATGTTGCGCCGCGCTTGCCGGGCACACAGCTACCTGACTTTAATGGTATTTTCCAGACCCTCAATACCGCCAATTGGGATATTCGTCCCCATGCCGCGCAGCCATCGGCGCTCCCCGAGTTACTGGGCGCTCTGCATGCAGTGCCGGCCGGGCCTGGTGTTATAGAAGGCGGGGAGATCCCTTATCAGGACTGGGCACGGGAAAAGCAGCAGGAGAACTTTGCCGGTCGCTTAACCCGGCCTGTGACACGTGCTATCAATGAAAGCAGCGGCGACGGTGAAGCAAAATGCTATATGCCAGGCGTCCCGCGCGCGACCTATATGCCGTTTCCTTTTCAGATTGTACAGACGGCTGAGCAGGTTTTTATCGCTTACGAATATGCCAACGCTACACGCATCGTGCATACCAACGCCGAACCGATAAGCCCGGCTCTGTCCTGGATGGGTTGGTCTATTGGCCACTATGAAGGCGATACCCTGGTGGTTGAAGTGACTGACCAGACTGCACAGACCTGGTTCGACCGCGCCGGTAATTTTCACAGTGAGTCCATGGTTGTCACAGAGCGCTATACGCCAGCTGGCCCGAACCATGTGAACTACACAGCCACCATTGAAGACCCGGAAGTGTTTACCCGTCCTTGGACAATATCGATGCCGCTTTACCGGCGTGTTGAAGACAATGCTCAGCTGATGGAATTCAAGTGCGTGGAATTTGCCGAAACATTTATGTATGACCATATACTCCAATCGGGAGAAAACCAATGAATAATCAACGCAATATTCTTGTTACAACTTCCTTGTTGTTGCTCGCCGCATGCGGCCAGGTCGAGGAAGCGCCAACTCAAAACACTGCTGTGTCTGCAACAGCAACTCAAACAACCCAGGCGGAAGGCATGACCGCGTGGGGGCATCCTGATCTTCAGGGTGTGTATACCTTCGCCACCAATACCCCCCTTGAGCGTCCATTGGCACTGGGTGAAAAAGCCACGTACACCCCTGAAGAGCTGGCAGAACAGGAAGGAAACTTTCACGCGCGCAGGCTGCTCAGCGGACAAACCGACACGCCGGGAAATGTAGCGTCTTATGACACTATCTGGACTGATAACGAAACCGGTCAACTGTTGTCGCGTACCTCATTGATTGTTGATCCCGCAAACGGGCGCCTGCCTGCTGTGACTGAAAATGGCCAGGCCATCCTTGATGCATACAGTGCTGATATGGCGGCGCGGCAATATGGCGAAGAGCCCTTTGTCAAAACGGCCTATCGCACCTTGTTTGATTTACCGGCCTACGAGCGCTGTGTTGCCAGGCCGATGCCACGTATCTGGCAGGCCTATAATCACGGCACTCAGATATTACAAACCCAGGACCACGTCGTTATATTTTACGAGAGCATGCATGATGCCCGTATTATTCCTCTTGATGGCAGGGCGCCACTTCCTGAAGAAGTACGCTTCTGGAATGGCGATTCCAGGGGGCACTGGGAAGACGATACCCTGGTAATCACCTCCAGCAATTACGCCAAGCAATGGATGGATGGTGGGCGTGCAGGACCACCCATGCAGTTTCCTATGGATAATATGCAAGTGACGGAAAGATTCAGACGCCTTGATGACAACACGCTTAACTATGAAGTCACTGTTGAGGATCCCACCCTGTGGACACAGCCCTGGACCATGGCCATGCCCTGGGTTAGTGATGATCCAAACTATGCGCTGCCTGAACATCTTTATGAGTTCGCCTGTCATGAAGGCAATTACAGAGCAATGGAAAACACCCTCAGGGGTTCCTTTGATTTCCAGCCAGCCCAATAGTCAGTAATAAATAGAATAAGGTGAGGGAAAAAATTATGTCGATCAAATACTCCGTAATACTGTCAGGCCTTATATTGTCATCTGGCTCGCAAGTGTCATTAGCCCATCATGCCTTTTCGGCTGAGTTTGATGCCGCCAGGCCTATTGAACTCAGCGGCGTGGTCACCAAAACCGAATGGATAAATCCCCATAGCTGGATCACCATTGAAGTGGCGGGTGAGGGCGATAGCCAGGAAATCTGGGAGATTGAGGCAGGGGCACCAAACTCAATGTTTCGCCGTGGCTTTAACCGCAACTCTCTACCCACAGGCACAGAAATAAGGGTCACCGGTTACCAGGCCCGCGATGGCGGCCAGAGAGCCAATGGCAGAAATCTGACCTTCCCGGATGGCACCACCTTGTTTATGGGTTCATCCAACACCGGCGCACCCGAGGATGGGACTGACCCCGGTCAATAAATTGGGGTCAGAGCACAATTAAACCCGTAGGGCGGAAGCCGGGCGTAGCCCAATATCCGCCAGAAAAATTAACCAACAGGGCCGCTTAAAACTAAACGCGTAGGTCGGATAAGTGCAGCGCCATTCGACATGGAGTACAAAAATATTCAGGCTCAGAGTAAAAATTATCCAAATATTTACAGTTTTTTTTCTATTTATTGATTCCGAACAAAGCCTGATTATCCTGACAGCTATACCATTACCTGATGCGTAGCGCTTTGGTGTAGCCCTGCTCTTGATCAGGCCTTGGGAAATTGGCAATTTCCAGTAAGGAATTGGAGAGCTTGCAGAGTGCATTGCCGTAAGCAAAGAACTAAAGAACTAAAGAACAAAGAACTAAAGAACAAAAAACAGGAGAGATTTAATCCGATGACTATTGATTGGCACAAGAATAAACACGTTCATATAGTGCTGGGTCTCCTGCTGTTTGTTGTTCTGTCGCTAGTCATCCTGAGTGTGGATGAGGACCAGCAGACCCTTGTAGAGGCCCCTGCCAGCGATAGTTCAGAAGCTATTGCCTTGTCGGAGTCTGCCATAGTCCTTCAAGATGCCCCACAGGAATTTTCCCCCCAGGTGCTGGAAGATTTTCGCGCAGATCCCGCTGCTGACCTGGAAATAGTGGCGCTCCCTATAGAACCACTCCCCCTGCCTGAGGAGAGTGCTGACGTCAGCGGCGATGACAACTCTGTTGTGGAAGAAATTGTGCAGGCTCCGCAGGGCGATGATTTTTCTCTTGGCGAAGCGCTGGCCAGGTACCTGCTCACCATGCAGGATGAACTAAACAGGAAATATGTGGAGAACTGCATTCAGTTCCGCAGCCGTAATGGCCAGGGTATGGGGTGTCCGGAAGATCCGGCGCTGTCGGCAGGAACTTACGAGAAGGAAAAGGCGCTGGTGGATGAACTGTTCAGCATCATAACCAGAGATAGTGACTATGCGCGCATAAGAAGGCGACTGGAACAGGAAAATGAAACATTGACGGCAATGCTCGCTGATCCCGCCAATCCGGTAGTAAGCCAGGCCAGTATCAAACTGGCACTTAACAACGACTACATTGATTACCTCAATGGCAATCCCAGCCCTGCAGTCACAGAGTTTAATCAGATGAACGATTTCATCAATGACTACAACCGTACCATCCTGAGCGGTCCAGTTCAGTTCAATTGTCAGGGCATCGCCCCCTGCGTCTATGAATTTAATGATCCTGATGCAAAGTGATATCCATGATATTAAGAGTCAGAGTAAAAATTCAATCCAGTAATAATCAAAAAGGCCAGAGTAATTTAAATATCGACTTACTCTGACCCTATTTCTGAATATTCTTGATCAGACACTTAGTAATATTCTGGACATTCTAGAACTCTTCTATAAGGTTATATCGCAGTACAATAAAAATAACTAACCAGAGGGTAAAAAATATGAGTGGATTAGTTGCACTATCTGTAAGTATTGGAGTTTTAGGGGCGGTTGCCACATATTTAGCATTGGGCCCGTTAGCTGGCTTTCTGCTGATCTGGGCTGCATTTATTGGCTGGGGAACATTTTTTTCGACCGGTGGGGACACGGCAGCATTGAAGAAAACCATTAGCTGTAATGTTTTTGGTGTGGTCTGTGCCTGGGTAATGGCAATGCTGGTACTTGCCACCCCGCTAAGCGGCTTGGGCACGGCTGGTGTAGCAATTGCTGTTGGACTGACAGTCCTTGGACTGTGCCTGGCAGCCCACATTAGTGCTCTTGATGCAATTCCTGCGAGTGTTTTCGGTTATGCCGCTACTGCCGGTTATCTGTTACAGACTCCAGGAGCGCTGGATGCCGATGCTTTAACAGGAGCAAGTTTTGGAAACGCGCTGATCCTTGTTTCAGTTTCCATGATTGTAGGTGCCTTGTTTGGCCTGGCATCAGGAAAATTGGCAGGCGTGCTGACCGGTTCCAAGAAATATTCCGGCGGCTGTGAGCATATTCATACCTATTCTGACAGCGATCCAATCGACAACCACACCTGTCACTGTTCTGTTTGCAAGGGTGTTACCGGCCAGGACACCACGCATGTGGTTTTCTTCAATCACAATGATCTGGTGGTAGATCACCTGGATCAGCTGAAGCGCCAGCCATTTAATGCCAACAACCCAGATGGCCCGCTGGAACTTTGTACTTGTAGTACCTGCGGCACTCCCATCATGCTGGATGACAAGGAAAACCGCATACGTGTAATCGTTCCAAATCTGATGGGTTACAACACGGAAAGTTTGCCTGCTACCTACCATGCATTTTATGATCCCTCCACAGGGGATTCAAAACCTGCAGATGGTCGTCCCGTTTATGAAGGATTAAGACCAGACTTTGTGTGGCCAAAGTCTGGCTAAGGAGTATCGGTAAAAAACATTTTGCAGTTTGCAGAAAATTGAAAGACCCGAAGTGAAGACTTCGGGTTTTTTTTGAGGGACGCTTGTAACTGACCAACTTAATAGATATTAAAGTTGCTCAGTTACAAGGGTCCCTGTCTTATTTTGTGAATACCATCATATGCTGCCAGGGTAAAAAATCGAGCGTGTCGGTATGTTCCAGGCCAAACACACTCATTTCTCTTATCACTTGCGCTTGGGTCATCTTGTGCAGCGGGCGAATGGGAACAGATGCATCTTCGCCGCGATACTCCAGCAGGAAAATTCTGCCTCCGGGTCGCAGGGCATTGTAGATGCCGTTGATCATTTCAAAGGGGTGGGAAAATTCATGATAGGCATCCACCATGATGGCGGCATCTATCGAATCAACAGGCAAATTAGGGTCATCGATCTGGCCTAATATGCCTTCGATATTATCGACGCCATCGCTTGCCTTTGTGTCTTCAATCAGCTGAAGCATTTCAGGCTGAATGTCTACCGCAAGCACTTTTCCATTGGGCACTTTGCTTGCAATTCGAAACGAAAAATAGCCAGAGCCTGCGCCAATATCAGCGACAACATCATCATCATTCAGATTCATATTTTCGACGACTGAATCCGGCATCTCTTCTTCAATTCTACTTGGCCGGTTTAGCCAATCGGCAGCCCGGTGGCCCATAACAAAAGAGATTTCGCGCCCCATATAGAATTTACCAATGCCAGTGGTTTTACGAGAGAGGTCTTCGATATAGCCAGGATTCTCGGCGGCCCTCGCCCCGTTGTAGGGTGCCTGCAAAAGCAGTGTAGCTGTAATTACCAATAAAGCGCGGAGCATAGTCATGTAAATAGTCCTCGGGCTGGGGAGTTTGAAGCCCCAAAAGTATAACGCAACATAAGGTAAATTGGGGTCAGACCCCAATTTACTGGATGAATGCGCGGTTATATTTACCAAGCGCCTTTCTTAACGTGGCGGCCAGTAGGTCGAATAAGCGCAGCGCCATCCGACATGGAGTCTGCAGCGTCCCTTTCTTGCCGCTATGTACCGCAGGGGTCAGACCAACTTGATTCAATCCTGAAGCCAGTCCAGTTCCAGAAAAGCCCAAATCAAGTTGCTCTGACCCCGATTTACCTATAAGTTTTTACTCTGCCCCAAAATCAGAGGTTCCCATGCCCAGTTATCAATTCACCCTAGATGGCCAACCCCAAGCCGTAGAAGCCGACGCCGACATGCCCCTTTTATACGCCCTGCGCGGAGAGCTGGCCCTGAAAGGCCCCAAGTTCGGTTGTGGCCTGGCCCAGTGTGGTGCCTGCACCGTGATTCTTAATGGCACCGCCATCCGTTCCTGCATTCTGCCGATATCCGCCGTGGCCGGCACCAACTTGCGCACCCTTGATGGTCTGCCCACAGAAGCCGGCCCGCATCCGGTGCAGGCCGCCTTCATCGCCGAAGAAGCTGCCCAGTGTGGTTACTGCACCAATGGCTGGATGATGACGCTGGTGGCCGGCCTTGAACGCGACCCCAATGTCAGTGATCAGGAGATTCGTAACATGCTCACCGGCCTCAAGTGCCGCTGCGGTTCCCACATGGCCATCCTGCGAGCTGCGCGCCGCGCCGCTGATGCCATGGCGCAGGATGCCACTGTGCAAGATCAAGTAGTGCAGTTCGATCCGCAAACGGATGCTGTTGATTTAGATGTTGATACAGACAGGGAGGCACAAGCATGAACTCCCCATTCAATAAAATAAAAAGCTCCCGCCGCAATCTCCTCAAAGGCAGCGCCAGTCTGGTCTTTGCTTTAGGCAGCGGCGGTCTCAGTATCCTGACCATTGAGCAATCTATAGCCCAGACCCTGGCAGAAGCACCCCGAGCCATTGGCCCGGAAAATCTCGATACCTGGCTGTCATTCGACTCAGCCGGCAGGGTCACCACCTATTTCGGCAAGATGGACATGGGCCAGGGCGTCGACACTGTTATTGCCCAGATTGTGGCGGAGGAACTGGACATCAATGTCAGCCGCGTCAGCGTGGTCATGGGTGACACGCATCGCACCCCCGACCAGGGCGGTGCCAGTGGTTCAAGCGCCTGTCGCCAGGGCGCTATTCCCTTGCGCAACGCTGCCGCCGAAGCGCGCCGGGTTTTGGTCACTCGCGCCGCCGATGTGCTGGGTGTGCCCGTGGAGCAGTGTCAGGTTGAAGACGGCACAGTTTCAGTATCCGGCGCTAAAGATCGTTCGATTACTTATATGGATTTGATCGCCGATGGCTTCGACACTGATCTGGACTGGAACGGCAATTACGGCAATAGCCTCAATGTAAGCGGTCAGGCCACGCCCAAGACGGTGGACCAGTACCAGGTGGTCGGTACCGGTGTGGCCCGCAAGGACATTCCCGGCAAGATACTGGCCACCACCGAATTCTGTCATCACGTCAGCCTGCCCGGCATGTTGCACGGGCGCTGCATCAGACCGCCTGTGGCCAATGCGGTGCCGGTGAGTGTTGATGAAAACTCCATCAACCCCTGGCCCGATGCCCGGGTAATCCGCGAAGGCGATTTTATCGCCGTGGTGGCTGACACCGAATGGCATGCCATCAAGGCATCCCAGGCACTTAAGGTAAACTGGAGTGATACCACACCACCTTTCCCAACCCAGGAAGAGCTGTTCGATTATCTACGCAATGCCCCGGCCGCCAGTGACAGTGCAACAGGCGGTTTTCGCGGCACGCCCTATGAAACTGCGCCGGCACTGGCCGCCATCAGCGCGGCTGCTCAACAGATAGAAGCCGAGTACGAAGTGCCGTTCCAGTCCCACGCGCGCATGGCGCCCTCCATGGGCCTGGCTGATGTACGCGAGAATCAGGCACTGATTTATTCCGATACCCAGAAATCCCATAACTCCCGCAACGGCCTTGCCAAACTGCTGGGCATGGCACCGGAACAGGTGCGGGTAATCTGGAAACCGGGTCCCGGCTCCTATGGCCGTAGTGATGCCGACGAAGCAGCGTTCGAAGCGGCGCTGCTTTCCAAAATTACCAAACGACCCGTGCGGGTGCAGTGGATGCGCCAGGAAGGTCACGCCTGGGATCCCAAGGCCCCGGCCTGTGTGATCCAGTGCAAAGCCGGGCTTGATAGCGCCAACAACATCGCGGGCTGGTATTTTAAAACCCGCGGCTTCTCCGGCTGGGATGTCTATTTCAATGCCAACGATCCACAGGACACTTTGGTAGGGCAGCTCACCGGCTATGCCAAGGGCGACAGACACAACTTCGGCGTCCCCGGCGAATCCTATCGCTTCACGGATTCAGTCGCGTTTTGGGAAACCGTGCCCACGCTGCTCGATCGCGCCTCCCCGCTTCGTACCTCGCACATGCGCGCCCCCCAGGAACCCCAGTTACATTTTGCCCATGAAAGTTTCATCGATGAGGTGGCAACAGCTTCGGGACTCGATCCCATCGAGTTGCGCCTGAGCCATTTACAGGATGAGCGCGAGATCGCCGTACTCGAAGCCGTCGCCAGACTCAGTAACTGGGACAGCAGGCCTTCACCTGCAAGCCGAAGCGAAGGGCGCGGCGAAGGAAACATCCTGCGCGGCCGCGGTGTATCCATGGCCACCAGCTTCGGCGGCTTTGTCGCCACGGTGTGTGAAGTAGAAGTAGATACCAGTACAGGACGCATCTGGCCGCGACGTTTTTATGTAGCCCATGACTGTGGTCTTATCCTCAACCCCCGCAGTTTGCGCACCACCATCGAAGGCAACATCGTGCAAGGCACCAGCCGCACCTTGTGCGAAGAAGTGAACTTCGATGAATCCATGGTCACCAGCGAAGACTGGCTCAGCTATCCCATTCTGGATGTGATGGAGGCGCCAGAAAGCATCGAGATCGACATGATCAATCGCCCCGACCTGCCACCAGGCGGTGCCGGCGAGCCTTCCCTTGTTTCAGTACCGGGGGCCATTGCCAATGCGGTATTTGAAGCAACGGGAGTGCGGATCAGGCGTTTGCCGTTGACTCCTGAAAGGGTTAAGGCTGCGCTGGGATAGTTAGTGGCAGAGTAACTTGAAATAACAGTTCTTTAGGGATCTTTGAAACTTAGCAAATTAAAGGTGAGAAAGTTGCTAAGTTGCAAGCGTCCCTTCTTCTTCTACCCATCAAATGATGAACTGCTTACAGCCAATAGAATACGCTAGAGATCCGGATTGACGCCTAAATAAAAGAAATCACCTGACCTCCTATATATTCACAAATCTAGCCGATCATAAAATATATAGTTGATATATATAACTATATATGATCAAATATAGTTATAAAATGAAGCGTAAAATAAGTATCAAGTTGATTAATATGAATAATATTGACACAGAATATAAAAAAAGTAGACATGAGGCTTTTATTAAATTAGCTGAAAAAAGAGTGACAAAAGCACTCAGAGCAATTGAATCTGTTGGAAAACTATCGGACAGTAAAAATTATGTTTACACGCAAGAAGATGTAAATCAGTTAATTGATGCTATGAAGCTACAAGTAGAAAAAGTTGAGCAATCATTTGCTAAAGAAGTTAGTGAGGAGGTGCTATTTAAATTTAAAAATAAAGACTGAATACCATTGAACTGAATATGTTAATACTTACCGAGGATAACCATATGAACTTTGCGCATAATTCAGAAACGATTAACAGAAACTACCTATTTTTGGACTTTGAAGGTAATAAAGCAGGTGAGATGTATGTTGCCGGTTTTTCTAAAGAAGGCATTACAAAGCAGGTAGTGCTGAATGAAAAATTACAGGCAGCTGCCCTTTATGAGGGCATTGAGGTAACCACCCCGGCGAATTTTGTGGCTGAAATTCTTGATGAGAGTATCGACAAAAATCTAATTATCGCCGCCTACAGTGAGGCTGAACTTAATTACTTCAAAGAAATATTAGGAACAACAACCTCCACACATCAATTCCAATATTTGAATTTAGCCAAAGCTGCTAAGAAATGGATAAATAGTTTCCTGCCACTGAAGCCAAAGT
>JABIPQ010000132.1 GCA_018698975.1 Gammaproteobacteria bacterium | reverse complement strand
TAGTTACGCTCCGGTGGCACAGCTGGATAGCGCGGCCCCCTCCTAAGGGGCAGGTCGCAGGTTCGAATCCTGCCCGGAGCGCCAAATAAAAAACTTGCACATTTTTTCTATTGAGTAAAAGAGCGCAAATTTCTTCCTGATTTTTTTCTGTAAATTTATTACTATCCAGTATTAGATGTTTTAGATAGTTGCATTCATGTCAGCCACAATCATTCCTTTTGAATTGCCCAAAAATGAAGCCGTGATGTCCGTTCGCAGCCTCATCCCCGAAACTGCAATGACTGCAGAGATGCTGGGCACCGAACGCAATAGCCATGCTCTTCAGGTCAGTCCTGACGGCCTCATGCTGACTGTTGGCTATTCCGTGATGGAAGCGAGTGAAATATGGATCAGTAATCGCAAAGGCCAGACTTCAGAAGGCATTATTCTGGCTCATGACTATGACTCCGGCATCGCATTAATACGACCCACTGCCTCCCTTGGGAGCGCTTTTCTGGAAACTGATGCCGCCTCTACTGTCAATATTGGTGACAGAATCAGCATCGTGACCAGCGAGAACAGCAAGGCTATGGATAGCGCTGTATTTGCCAAGGAAGAATATGCCGGCCGCTGGGAATACCTGCTTGATGAAGCTTTTTATACCGTGCCATTATGTGAGCACTGGTCCGGGGCAGGACTTCTAAACAAGGAAGGCAAACTGTGTGGCATTGGCTCACTTGCGCTGGGATTAAAGGGCCCCACCGGCGATATCGTGCCCGGTAATCTTTTCATCCCCACAGAATTGGTCATCCCCTATCTTGATTACATGAGCGAAAACGGACAGAAACCCGGCCCCCAAAGGCCATGGCTGGGGACCCTCCTGGAAGAATATGACGCCGAACTTTGTGTTGTGGGGCTTTATATGGGGGCGCCTGCAGCCAATGCAGGGATTCGTACAGGCGACGTCATTCTTTCTGTGGCCAGCCAGCCGGTTTCATCGATGGCCGGTTTTTTCAGAACACTCTGGCATTATGGTCAGGCCGGCAGCAGAATCCCCTTGACTCTAAAAGACGGTGAAAGCACCAAAGAAGTCATCCTGGATACTATCGATCGCAATAGTTTCTTCATTCAGCAATCACATAATATGTTTAACTAAATCGGAGAAATGAATGCGTTTACTTTCCTGGAATGTGAATGGCATAAGAGCTGCAGTTGCCAAAGGCTTTGTTCCACTTATTCAGGAATTAAATTGTGATGTGATTTGCCTACAGGAAACCAAGGCACAGGATGATCAGGTGATCACAGCGCTGGAAGAACTGAAAGGTTTTCATATCTTTCCCAATTCAGCGGTAAAAAAAGGTTATTCCGGAACCGCAATTCTTACTTCAATAGAACCGGTTTCTGTAAGCTGTGATCTGGGACTTGAAGAACATGACCAGGAAGGACGTGTCATTTGTGCACAATACCCTGATTTCTTTTTGGTGACTGTGTATACCCCTAATTCAGGTAATGGCTTACGCCGTCTTGAATATCGTCAGCAGTGGGATAAAGAGTTTCTGTCGTATCTAAAAAATCTTGAACAAAGCAAACCTGTCATTATATGCGGTGATCTTAACGTCGCGCACAAAGATATTGATTTGGCACGACCAAAACCAAATTACAACAAAACTGCGGGATACACACAAAAAGAAATAGATGGCCTTGATAATCTTATCGCGGCAAATTTTATTGATACCTTCCGGTACCTGCATCCGGAAACAGCCAAATATACCTGGTGGTCCTATCGTGCTGGCGCAAGAGAGAAAAACGTTGGTTGGCGCATCGACTATTTTCTTAGCTCAGCATCGTTGTGCGATAAAATTATAAAAGCAGAAATTCATAATCAGATACAGGGATCAGATCATTGCCCTGTCCTGCTGGAATTATCTGACTGACCCTCTTACTGGCCAACTTTTATTTTCCACATAAAAAAACACCCGAGTAAGCCCGGGTGTTTTTTATCAGTTACTCAAGGTAAGTGCTTTACGGCGCAGATCCTTCGAGCAGACCAAAACCACCCAGCACGGCATTGCTACCATTGTTCAGCGAGAAGCCAGTAACAAAAGCATTTGTATTACCTGTGCCAGTAAAGACACCACCCAATTCACCCTGTATCCCCTGAGAGATTCCAGCAGGAGTAATTACCACTGAGTCACTGAAATTATTCATACTGGCGACGGCGCCATTTACATTACCTGTAAAATTCATAGACCAGAGTTCTTCACCATAGTCTACCTCAGCACTAAAGCTACCATTGCGAATTGCTCCGGAATTCAAATCCACATCGAACCCTACATTTAGATCAGTCATGGTTCCAGCAGAGCCAGAGCCGGTAAACTGGTCAGCAACTGAATTGTAGGACCAGTTTGCGGAGGTAGACTTCAGGGCATCCATGTCAGCTGGGTCAACAACCGCCAGATAAACTCTCTGAAACTCCTGACGACTGAATTCCTGATCCTGTGAAAGCAGCCCTGGCAGACTCCAGTATCCCCAGTTAATTGTAAGATCACCTACACTCGCTGATGAATCAATACCACCTTCAGCATCTGTAGAAATGGAGGTAATAAGAACGGTGTTGTCATCAACACTTCCTGACACTACCCGGTCAATAGAGTCGTTGATCAGCGCACTGCTACTGGTGATCAGATTACGAATCAAATTCTCACCAGACTGTGTCAGCTTGCTTGAGTTATTGCCATTACCATTACCATTGTCAGTGTTATTGCCTTTACCCTTACTTGTGTCTTCTTCAAGTACACAAAAGGGGCTTGCTAAACATTCGTCGACCGTGAGATCGGGGTTGCCACTGATCAGGTTATTATCTTCTGAGTCGTTATTCCCATTGCCATTGCTACTGCCTGAATTGCCCGGACCCGAATCAGCATCTGAATCGTTATTCCCATTACCGCTGCTACTGCCTGAATTGCCCGGACCCGGATCAGCATCATCACCTTCCGGTTCGTTATTGCCATTACCATTGCTATTGTCAGAGTTGCCCGAGCCCGAATCAGCATCTGAATCGTTATTACCATTACCACTGCTATTGCCTGAATTGCCCGGAGACGAATCATCATCTGAATTGTTATTACCACTGCTATTGCCTGAATTGCCCGG
>JABIPQ010000131.1 GCA_018698975.1 Gammaproteobacteria bacterium | reverse complement strand
TACCAGATTTTTCCAATTATTAAGCAGATATATTTTATCGGGGCTCGATCTCTGACCGTAATTATCATTTCCGGCGTTACCATTGGCATGGTGCTTGGCCTGCAATTTTATAACACCCTCGAACGCTTTGGCTCGGTAGGAGTTTTAGGGTCTGCAGTTGCCCTGAGTATTATTCGTGAGCTGGGACCTGTAATGACCGCACTCATGGTAGTAGGCAGGGCTGGATCTTCAATCTGCGCCGAACTGGGAATTATGAGAATTTCTGAACAGGTGGATGCGTTGGAGTGTATGGCAATTTCACCGGATAAATATCTGGTAGCCCCGAAACTGATTGCCGGGATTCTTTGCGTGCCCCTGCTTAACTTTGTTTTCAATGTTGTAGCTATTGGTGGTGGTTATTTGGTTGGCGTCGTACTCTTTGGCGTTGCCGAAGGGTCCTATGTCAACGGCATGATAGATTCTGTGGTATGGGCTGACGTCCGGCTTGGTCTGGTAAAATCCCTGATTTTCGGCATGCTCATCACCCTTATATGCTGTGCCAAAGGTTTTTACCTGCACCTGAGCAAATATGGCTCGCAGGGTGCAGAAGGTGTTAGCAGGGTCACTACCGATGCCGTGGTCATTTCTTCAATATCAGTGCTTTTCTTTGATTTTCTGATCGGCGCATTGATGTCCTGATTCCTCAAACAATTTAATTAGAGTTAAGAATATTTAGCGTTTTATTAAGAGATACGGTCATGAACAAAATTAACATCGAATTAATCACCGGCATTTTTGTCATCATCGGCATAGCCTGTTTTACCTGGCTGGCGGTATCTGTTGCCGGCGCCACATTTACGGAGCAGCCTGGTTATTCATTGTCTGCTCGCTTCACCTCAATTTCCGGTCTTCGTGATGGGGCTATCGTAGAAGGTGCCGGTGTGCGTATCGGCACTGTTACAGCAATTGATTTTGATCCGGACGCCTTCGAGGCCATAGTTCATTTACGCATCAATGAAGGTGTACCAATTCAGGAAGACGCCATTGCCTCTATCCGCACCCAGGGCATCATCGGCGAGAAATACATTAATATTGTTCCTGGAGGTTTCGATGAACTTTTGACAGAAGGCATGGAAATTTATGAAACAGAATCGTCTATCAGCCTCGAGGAACTCGTCAGCCGTTACATTTTCAGCTCTGATGATTAAAGAACCCTGAATAAAATACAATGACTAACATTAGAATTTTTGACAAACCGATACCAGGGTTTTTGCTAGTCTTTGTATTGGCCTTCATTTTACCTTCCGGGCTTCCCGTTTATGCCCAGGAAGATGATGATGACTTTTTTATCTTTGATGAAGAAGAGGACGACTCTCCCTTAATCGCCGATCCATTTGTAAGTATCAATCGTGTATCGTTTTATCTGAATGACAAGCTATACCGGGGAGTACTCAAGCCCGTTGCCCGTGGGCTCAGGGTTATTCCTGCACCGCTTCGTAATTCTGGCGCTAATTTTTTAAGCAATCTCGGCACGCCGGTTTCAGCCATAAATGCCTTATTACAGTTTGATCTATCGAACACCGGCACTGAGCTTTCGCGTTTTGTCATTAATTCGACTATTGGTTTACTGGGATTTTTTGACCCGGCAACAGACCTTGGCATTGTTCGCGATAATGAAGATCTTGGGCAGACTCTGGGCAAATATGGCCTTGGTCATGGTTTTTACCTGGTATTTCCATTTATTGGCCCCAGCAGTGTTCGGGATTTAGCCGGACGTGTTTACAATGCTGATATGAATCCTGTAAATGATAATTTAGATACCGGTGAAATCATCGCTTTAAATCTGGCAGGGGCAGAAATCGCTTTTTCTCTGGATCAGGATTTCTATGAAGCCTTTTATGACGGGGCTCTGGATCCCTACATCTTTTTCCGCAGTGCCTATGTTCAAAATCGAGCCGGCGCTGTACAAAAGTAATACTCACAATTTTCAAAGCTGAACGTTAATCCTGAGTTAATTTTAACCAAGCTATTCTTGAGCTGAACTTTCAGGCAGGTATAATCAGCCTCCTTGTTAAAAACAGGAACGTAACATGACGATTTCCCCATCTAATAGCTGGCTCAACAGGCTTATTGCAAGTGTCTTGCATGTTGCCGCCTGCCTGATGTTAGCGACTTCGTTTCAGGCGCATGCGCAAAACGGATCCCCCATGGAAACTGTAGAAACCACGGTAACTGCCATTCTGGAAATCCTGCGCAACGACTCAATTGATACTGATGAGGCACGCACTTTGATGCGCATTGAAATCGGCAAATCTTTCGATGCCCGGGCTATGTCACAAAGTGTTCTTTCCACAAACTGGCGTGATGCCAGCAAGGAACAGCAGGATGAGTTTCAGGCACTCTTTATGCAAACCCTTGAAAATACTTATATAGGACGCGTCGAGGCTTATACCAATGAGCAGGTAGACTTTAAAAAAGAAGACATCAATAACAACAGAGCAACTGTAGATACCGCGATTTTAGCCTCAAACAATGAAATCCCTGTGAACTACAAACTCCGACTACGCAGTGATGGCTGGTTCGTTTACGATGTAGAGGTAGAAAATGTCAGTATGGTGAGCTCCTACCGCGAGACTTATCGAAGCGTGGTAAAGCGTGACGGCATGGACGGCTTGCTGGCTCAGATGCGTGAAAAAGCAGCACAAGTGCTATAACAGGCTTATTCCTGCCTAAATTCCACAATTTATCCACTATTTCACCACTCAAGGCCTATCTGGCCTTGGCAGGTACACTGTTGAGTGTGTTAGAATGCGCGCCCAGAATCGACCAAAGCTTGTTTGCGTCGCATTAATCATAGAAAAATTACACCAACTCATATCCCAAATATCACTGCAATATGTCCACAGTATTAAGCCTCAAAGAACTCCGCTCCAGTAGCGCACTCAAAGCTGAAATCCAAAAGCTGGAAGATGATAAACAGCAGCTTCAGGATCAGCTCGACCGTCAGAAAAAGCTTGAGCAAAAGTTAAGAGACGACATTCTTGACCACAAAAAAGACTTTGAGCATCTGGAAAAACAGTTTAACCATTTTGCTGAACTGGAAGCTGAGTATGATGCTCTGCAACAGCAATTGCAGATGGAGCGACTTGAAAAACTTATAGATGGCGATAAAAAAGACAATACTGTAAATGCCCAGGTCAAAAAAGTTAAAGAAGAAATGTCTGCGGTGCAGTCAGAATTGAAAGAACTGAAAAAACTCGACCCTCTGCGTCTCAAGCGTCAAGTGTCTGACCTGAAAAAGAAAAATATTGAGCAAAGTAAAGACAACAAGAATATCAACATGGCTCTCGTAGCAGAACGCAAGGAAGTGAAAGAACTCACTGCGAACAAAGCCCAACTAGAACAGGAAGTAGAAGCTGCCAACAAGCAGACTGACTATTTCTGGGAATCCAAGGACGGTAACTGGGCCCTATACGAAACCGGCCTGGTCCTGAATGGCGAAGATGGAGCTGATAAAAAAAGTGCTGACGAAGCCCCCCTGAATCGCATTCAATGCCTGAACAGGGAAACCGGCGTCAGTGTTGTCAGCCTGTCACTGGGCGAGGATGACAAAGCCACCTGGAAAGGTGAGCTGGAAATACCTGAAGACATTTCCATTGAAGCAGGCAAGCGTCTTAAGAAAATAGCTGCTGAAGCAGAAGAAGACGAAGACTAGACAACCTCAGCTAACTTCAACATTTAGCGTTTATCACCCTGACACTTTTAATGTATCGATGACTCTACCCGGCTCCAATCCCCTGGAGTAATCTGCATCCACAAAGTCGAGCTGAACGATCCATTGGTATCAACTACCTAGGTAGCCTGCAGCGGTACTTCAAAGCTGTGATCACCATTAAATTTCGGAATATTGCTTCTTGAGGAACATTACTGAGAAAGTTTTCCTGCAGGCGTTAAATATCTCCATGAAGACTCATGCAATCTCCGTCTGGTTAAGATGAACAAATAAAGATATAAGTGTAGACTGGAATGCAGTCATCTTCTTTCATAATCATTAAAACTATTTATTTACCCTGTAACAATGATTATTCAGCTTTCAACGCAATCTTTGAGCATTTTTCCCGGCAACTTATCCAAAACTGTTTTCACCCTGCTTTCAATTGTCAGCACTTTTTTATTCGCGCCAAATCTATATGCAGCTGATAGTGAGAGTCGCCAGATCATTATTCTTTCACAAGACAGCAATATCAGTATTGATGAAAAATCCAGTCAGCAAAGTACCACATATATAGAGACAGATATTGTCCCCCTACCAGGTGGCGGAAATATTATTGCCTTGTTAGCTGGAGATGCAAGTGAGCCGGTTTATCGCTTCAACCTGGTAGATTGCCCACTGCTTGAAATCCTGGACGCCCTTGTCATTACTTTTAATGCTGAAGAGATTAAAGTCCCAGGTCAGCCCGGCATCACAGCAAATGTTGTTGTAAAAGACGACAATGCTCTTGGCATCACCATCACTACCCAGGTTGAACTTACCAATATTAGAGACACCATTGACCAAGTAGCCATTGCCTCCGGCTGCAATATTTTTCTGGAGAGGAAATCGATCGTGGTAGATCTGTGCGGAAACTAAAAAGAGTTTTATCTCAACTGCAGCTTGAGGTTTTGTGCAGAGCAGTTCCCGACTTTTTCAAGGGATTAAGGTATCATTCTTTTTTTTAAACCCTGTTTTATAGCTTACCTTAATTGCTTATCCAGATACTTTATCATTCAGAAACTGATTACATTTGAAACATGAAAATAGAACTGATCTGTACAGGCGAAGAAGTCCTTTCCGGCCAAATAATTGATACTAATGCTGCCTGGTTTGGCGATGTCCTGATGAATGTTGGTCTGGAATTGCAACGCAAAACCACTGTTGGCGATCGCATGGAAGATCTGGTCAGCGTTTTTCAGGAAAGAAGCCTGCACGCTGATGTGATTCTGGTTAACGGCGGCCTGGGTCCGACTTCGGATGACTTGTCCGCAGCGGCTGCAGCAAAAGCGCTCAATGTTGAATTAGTGGAAGACAGTGGCTGGCGCGCCCATCTGGAGAGCTGGTACAGCAAGCGCGACAGAAAAATGCCGGTGAGCAATTACAAACAATGTCTTCTGCCAGAAGGCGCAGTGCTGGTAGATAATCCAATGGGCTCCGCACCAGGCTTTCGCGTGAAAATTAATAATGCCTGGCTATTTTTCACACCCGGTGTACCAGTCGAATTAAAGCCCATGGTAATGGATCAGTTCCTGCCATTTATCACTGAAGAGTTTGGTATCACGGATGCCATACGTCTGGAAAAACTGGTGACAATTGGTCATGGCGAATCAACCCTGGCTGACGAGCTGAGCGCCATTACAATTCCAGAAGGCATTACCCTGGGCTACAGGCCTTCGCCCCCTCATGTGGAAATAAAAATATTCGCCCGGGGTAATCTAGCTATCAGTGCCATGCCGAATTATATTAAGGATGTAAAAAAGAGTCTTGATACGGCATTGGTTACAGATCGCTTTCCCAGCATTTCCGAAGAAGTGCATACACTGATGATGGAATCTGGCAAATCGCTGAGTATTGCTGAATCCTGTACAGGAGGAATGCTGACCAGCCAGCTTGTGGATTTTCCGGGCAGCTCCACTTACCTCAAGCAAGGTCTGGTGACTTATTCCAACACCGCCAAGCAAAAGATTCTGGGTGTAAAAGAAGATACCTTACAAAACCATGGCGCCGTCTCATTGGAAGCCGCGCTGGAAATGGCAATGGGCGCACGTTCTTTATTGGAGACTGACTTTGCTCTCGCCACAACAGGCATCGCCGGCCCCGATGGCGGTAGTGACGAAAAGCCGGTAGGCCTGGTAGCTATTGCACTTTGTGATAACAATACCAGCTGGGTTCAGACTATAAAATTATCCAACCGATCAAGAAATCTGGTCCGCGTCATGAGCTGCGCAGTAGCACACGATATGCTTAGACGCCGACTTATTGATGAAGATCCCATCGTTGATTATCCGTTTATTTCCCGCCTGGATTCACAGGTTATCCACGTCGATTAGTCAGCACCCCATTGTAAGAGTAAAATAGCTTCCCACTATTTTGCTGCTTACTGAGTTCCAAAGAAAAGAACAGTTACACCAAGGCGGAGACGCATTATCAAACTGTATTTATCCATACGCTGGAAAATGATTCTTTCCATCATCGTTCCATTGATCATTATTACTTCGGTAGTGATGGGCGTGACGCTGACTCGTATTTATGATTATGCCAGTATCAATATTGAGCAACAGGAACTGGGAGAACTGAATTTATATGCTGGACGTATCGCTGCGCAGTTTGACAGCCTTTCCCAGATAGCCAGCACCACTGCCAATATTCTGACTCTTGATAAAGAGTTCTCCGAAGAAGAAATGTATGCCCTGTTATTAAGTAATGTTTCTGGCAATTCACAGATCTATGGCGCAGCAATCGCTTTTGAGCCTTTTATATTTAATGAAGACATTCGCCTGTTTTCTCCTTATGCCTATGATGAAGACGGGAATCTTTCTACGCTCGATGTGGGAAATGATTCCTATGATTACACCGATGGCAGCTGGGAATGGTACAGCGCCGTAAAAGAAAAGGGACAGCCATTGTGGACAGAGCCTTTTTTTGATGAAGGTGCTGGCAATGATCTGATGACAACATATTCCGCACCTTTTTATCGAGACGGCAACTTTGCCGGTGTGGCTACTGTCGATGTAAACCTGACAAGTCTCAATCAAGATATAGCGCGACAATTTACCGGCAAGAATTTCATCATTCTCAGCAAGGGCGGACGCTTTATCAGCCACTACAATCCCTCACTGGTGTTAAGCTCAACTATTCAGGACCAGGTAGCTATGCAGAATAATCCTGCCTACAGTGATGCGGTAAATAACATTTTGCAAGGCAATAGCGGCATAAACAGTATCGACAAGCTGTTTCTCAATGGCGAGATGATCAATGGGGAATCGTTAATACTGCACACCCCGGTACCCGACATGGACTGGGTTCTGACCTCAACCATTGCAAAAGCGGATATGATGCAGGAGCTGCTAGAGCAAATTTCCCTGGGAGTATATGGTCTTATCCTGATGATCGTCCTGATCTTCGCCTTCACTCTCTATGCAAGCTCACGGATTTCTCGCCCCATTAAACATCTTGCTGCCGTTGTGTCCGATGTAGCACGCGGAAAACTGGATACCACAATCGAAAAAATCTATTCCATGGATGAACTGGGTCGACTTTCAGTTGGCTTTAACCGCATGCTCAAAAACCTGAAGAAACAGGTAGATATCCAGAGTGATCAAACCGCTGCCAGACAAATTGTAGAAAAAGAATTGCAGTTAGCCCGTGAAACCCAGCAAGCATTATTACCAAATAAATTTCCTCCATTCCCGGAGCGCAAGGAATTTGAATTACATGCTGTCAGCAAGGCAGCACGCCATGTCGCCGGCGACTTTTTTGATTTCTTTTTAATCAACCCTAAAACACTGGCCTTTGTGATTGCCGATGTTAGCGGCAAGGGAATGGCGGCAGCCCTGGTAATGGCTGTTACCCGAACTATCGTGCGCAATCTCGCTCCAGGAGGAAAGTCCCCGGCAGCCATTTTGGCTGAAACCAATGAGCTTTTGAGAGAAAGCCACAGTGGCTCTGCCTTCGTGACCATCTTCCTGGGTTTTTACAATATTGCCAGCGGCAAAATTATCTATGCCAACGGAGGGCATTCCCCTGCCCTGCGCATTGCAAAAAATGGCGCTGTCTCTCCGGAAGGTTCCGCCACAGGCACTATTGTTGGCATGCTGGAAAATCAGGAATATGCCAATGCAGAGTTTCGACTGCAGCCTGGAGAAACACTTCTGCTTTATACCGATGGGTTACCAGAGGCCCGCGCCTTGAGTGGCGAATTTTATGGCGAAGGGCGTATCCGCTCCTTCCTGGAAGCCCATGCCAGTGAATCCCCTGAAGCACTGTGCAATAACCTGGAAAAAAATATCTGTGCTTTTCAGGAAATGCAGTTAGCCGATGATCTGACTATTCTGGCGCTAAGAAGGAGCGGCACGCGTATGGGGATGTTCATCAATGATCTTATTAAAGGCAAAACCAGCTAGAAAGTTTCAGTGACAGCCAGCCCAGTGTGGGATGCATAGCGGAGGTATACCTGAGCCGACTGTCACTGAAATTAGTACATCCTTGTAAATAAAACTCCATTCCCTGGAGCAGTTAAAACAAACTCTCTTCCTTTTTATTCATAGTAATAACTTCG
Source organism: Gammaproteobacteria bacterium (assembly GCA_018698975.1). Classification (GTDB taxonomy): domain Bacteria; phylum Pseudomonadota; class Gammaproteobacteria; order Pseudomonadales; family Pseudohongiellaceae; genus Eutrophocola. The sequence goes on along the minus strand of JABIPQ010000131.1, from coordinate 18,732 downwards.
CAATAATGACCTTCCTCAAAGGAAGCTAATCTTGCGGATTCAATTATTCATGTAAATGACTTCTATTGGGGTGTAAGCAAGAATTTCTCAGGCCTGAGTGGAGACCTGAATTCTGATGATGCAGGCATTTACCTCTTTCAAACTTCTCACGACGACCAGGCATCACCCATCTCCATAATCTCAGTAATCTCAGTAACATCCAGGAACCCATCCATAACTCACCAGGACTTTCCGGACAATATCATTCTAATATTGCTTTTGATATTTTCTGTAACGCTTGATCTATAATTAGATGACGCGAAAAAGTATAACAAAAATAATTCTAAAAAATAGCGTCAGACGATATTTATTACAGGATGTTATTCATTTATCGGATATTTTTTTGCAACCACTTCGAAAACTTATCCAAATAATATTATTGCGATTTGAACGTGATATCAGAGTGCAAGTCTACCTATTTTCCGAATGAGAAAGCGCCAACCAGATTGGAGCAGACGGACTGACCAGGACACACCATCAACACTAATTTTCACCATACCCCAGAAACACAGTCGGGTTTTATCCCAATAACCCAAATCCAAAAAGCTATTGCTCATACGCAAACACTTCCTTGCATATCGATTTTGCTCCAGCAAAAAAGCCAGAGCCGGAAAATGCCGTGACGCAATCAAGGCGGCAATTAATAGAAATACCAGGCCTGGAAGTATCGGTAGCAATATACCCAATATACCCAAGGCAATAAAAAATAAAATCAGAGCAAAGCCAAGAATTTTACCCGCTGTATGTTTTACCATGCTGATTATTGAATTTTCACTCCCACCTGGCTGATTAGTTTATTCGTATTGGTAATAACGTGGCTTTGGCTTAATCGGCGCCAGAAGGAAGTAAAATATCCAGGCAAACCAGGACAGAAAAATAATTGCCAGTATCCACACTGCTTTTTCACCTCCGCTGGTTTTTTCTGAATCTGCAATAATCAGAATGGGTAGTAACCAGACAAAAAATATACCCGCCATGAATAACAGGGCTATCCCAAAAGTAAGTACGGGAAGAAGTGCTACCCTCGCTATGGCAAGCATTAAAAGGATAAAAAGGGTACTGATAACGTTCATGCTCTACTCCACTTGGTCAATAAAGCTACTTTTTAACAGCTTTCCAGTTATTGTTGCGAGAATCATGCCAACTTTATTTTATATATAATTCAGTAGGTTATAATTTTCATCAACAGGGGGATGCCTTGAATTTAACTAATAATGCTAATACTTAGTGAAATAAACCAATGTAAATAATTATAGTATTTAGCTACATGCATAGGTGTAATAATGGTAAATCTCTCCTCACAAGGGTTTGGCCCATGAAACAGTGGCTAACTGAAAGAAAGCAAAGCGTACTGGGTAAATACCGTTCTGTTATCCGTGAAAAAGCTATCGACCAGGCCAAGGTAGAAATAGCCCTGACCGGCAAAGAAGTCACTAATTACAACGCCGACCAACTTGAGATTATTGTAAAGGCCCAGGAAGACAAAATTATTCAACGCTATAAAAACTCCACACTGGTAGTTTTTCTTTTGGCACTGGGTATTTACTGATGTATAAATTGCTAAAAATTGGTGCATTCATCATGGCTGGCCGGTTTTTAAAACCGCGCCTGAAAGGTCTTATTGCCCTCATTGCCTTCTGGCTAGTCCTGCGTTTTCTGCATGCCGAGTATCTTAGCTATGTTGAATTATCAGGCGATACTCAGTATCTGATTACAGCTGCACTGACAAAGATTGTCTTGTATGTTTTTGCGTTTTTGATTTATGTTTTTATAGTAGAGAGAAAAATATTATTGAGCAGCCAACGCGAGATTGAATCTCGTCATCGGCAGGAATTCAGCTCAACAGAAGACGATGGTTTTGATTTCATCAGGCAAAAGAAAAAACTTGATAGCTCTGCTGAGAAATTGCTGGGTAAGGATTAAAACTCACGGCTTTTAAATTTTTTATCAAATAAAAAATTCATCATGCATATGAAGGACAAATAATGCACTGGCAATTCGCTGATACTCCATCCGATGACGACAAGAGCAATCCTGTTGAACTAGTGCTTAGCCCCCGGGCTAAAAGTATTGGCGCTTTTGACGTCAAGCGCGCCTTACCCTCTCGGCATAAACAGATGATTGGACCCTTTATTTTTTTCGACCAAATGGGGCCGACGGTTTTTTCAGGGGATACTGCCATGGATGTACGCCCCCACCCACACATCGGCATCTCAACAATCACCTGGTTATTTGAAGGAGAAATTCAGCACAAGGACAGCCTTGGTTTTGATATTACTATCCGACCTGGCGAAGTTAACTGGATGACAGCCGGCTCGGGAATTGTCCACTCTGAACGCTCACCACAAAGCCAACGCAATATGAATGCACCATTGGGCGGCATTCAATCCTGGGTAGCCCTACCAATAGACAGCGAAGAAATCGCACCGGCTTTCTATCATTATTCCACCGATCAAATCCCGCACTATGATGACGATGGCTTACAAATATCCCTGATAGTCGGCTGTGCTTTTGGTCAGACTTCTCCAGTGATAACGCAGTCACCTACACTGTATGCTGAAATCAATCTTTCATCAGGAAAGTCATTGGTAATTCCAGACATTGCCGAAGAAAGAGGTATCTATATTTATCAGGGTGAACTGGAAATTGCAGGCAGTACCTATACTCAGGGCTCGATGCTTGTTTTAGGTTCAGCAAGGGAAGTTGAAATTTTGGCCTCTCAGACATCAAAACTGATGCTACTGGGCGGCGATGCAATGGAAGGTCCAAGGCACATATACTGGAATTTTGTTTCCAGCAGAAAGGAAAGAATAAGTCAGGCAAAAGACGAGTGGCGCAAAGGACTTTTTGCCGGCGTTGCTGGTGACAAGGAATATATTCCGCTACCGGAAGACGAGGAATAGGAAAATGTGAGCAAACAGAATCAGTAAAACTTGCCTGTTAAAGAGTCAGTTTATTTTTTCCCTGCTGACTTTTCATCAGGATCCAGATTTTTTTCCATCGCCTCACACAAAGTTTTAATAATCTCGACCCTGGCGACTTTTTTATCATTACCGGGAATAAGTGTCCACGGGGCAAACTCGGTGCTGGTATGTGCCACCATGTCGTTCACGGCCTCTTTGTAATCATCCCATCTTTCCCGATTACGCCAGTCTTCATCAGTAATCTTATGCATCTTCCAGGGAGTTTTTTCCCGCTCTTTAAAGCGCTTGAGTTGCTCATCCTTACCCAGATGTATCCAGAACTTCAGCATAACAATACCGCTTTCGCATAACTGTTCCTCAAAATGATTAATCTCACTAAAAGAGCGCTTCCATTCCTCTTCACGGGCAAAGCCTTCAACACGTTCGACCAGTACTCTGCCATACCATGACCTGTCGTAGATTGAGAAATACCCCGCTAGCGGAATGTGACGCCAGAAACGCCAGAGATACTGATGTGCTTTTTCTTCATCTGTGGGTGCAGCAACAGAAAGCACCCGGTACAGGCGCGCATCAAGTGCACGGGTTACTCGCCTTATCGCCCCCCCCTTTTCCAGAGGCATCCCAGCCCTCAAAGACAGCAACCACAGATTTTTTCTGATGATGTGCTTTCCAGGCAAGGTCAAACAACTTGCCCTGATAATGCTCCAGTTCTTCGTCATATTGCTTATTGGTTAAGGTCTTTGTGAGATCTACATGATCAAGAATGGTTAACTTGTTGGCTTCAAGATTATCGGTTAGATGAGTGACCTGAATCTCTTCGCGACCACGCGTTTCATAATCCTCTTCAGTTTGCTTTTCTTGTCCCAATTTAGCTTCCATGGCATTGAGTAAGATCTGACCAACGGTAATATCACGATAACGGCGATCTGTTGCCTCAATTAAATGCCATGGAGATTGCCCCTTGTCACTTATACGAATAGCCCTTTCCGACACGCTGGCAAAGGCATCATATTGTTTGGAGAATTTTTGCAACAAGGGGGACTTCCTGATTTTCATTTCAGGAATACCCTGGTCTTTCTTCACCTGTTTTTCGACTTCATGCTTCGGCAGATGAAACCAGAATTTGATTATCAGCGCTCCATCCTGCACCAGCATGCGTTCAAATTCCACGATGCGCCTTAAGGCCTGTTCGAAATCACCGTCATCAATTTTTCCAAAAACTCTCTCTATAATGGGGCGCGTATACCAGGAACCAAACATGATCCCCATGGTTCCCCGCGCTGGCAGGGTACGCCAGAAACGCCAGTAGTCAGGACGCAAGCGTTGCTCGTCTGTTTCTTCCCAGAATGCTGTGGTATTAATATCACGGGTATCAAGCCATTCACTCAGCCGATTTACCACCTCACCTTTACCAGCCCCTTCTACACCCGAAACAATAATGATGACCGAGGTATTGGACTTCTTCAGCAACTGTTGTGCATCCAGCAAGCGTGTATGCAAGTCTGGCTCAATGGTCTGGAATTCTTTTTTTGAGAGCTTTCTTCCCAGCTCTGCGGCTTCAAACATTTTTACTTCCCGTATTGTCAATCACAATGACAAGCCTAATGCGCCTGCCAGCTGCAATGGTTGACCCGCATCAACTCATTATTAAGTCTTTATCAACTTTTCCAAAAGCACACTGCTGTCACTTTGGAATAATTAATCTTTCTTCAGAAAGCTACTAATGAGATCTACTGGCAATGGAAAAACGATAGTAGAATTTCCTTCTCCGGATATCTCCGTCAATGTCTGCATATAACGTAACTGAATGGCTTGGGGTGATTCTGAAAGTTTTTGCGCAGCAGCAACCAGCTGCTCCGAGGCTTCCAGTTCACCGGTTGCATGTATTACTTTGGCACGACGCTCACGCTCTGCTTCAGCCTGTTTAGCCATAGCTCTGATCATGGTTTCATCGAGATCAACATGTTTTAACTCTACATTGGTCACCTTGATGCCCCAGCTGTCAGTTTGCTCATCAAGGATTTTCTGAATACCAATGTTGAGCTGTTCTCTGCTTGCCAGCATTTCATCCAGTTCATGCTGACCAAGAATAGAGCGCAGAGTTGTCTGAGCCAATTGGCTGGTAGCCTCAAAATAATTCTCCACTTGAATAATGGCTTTCTCAGGATCAACAACCCGAAAATAAATAACAGCATTTACTTTCACGGACACGTTGTCCCGGGAAATTACATCCTGAGTAGGCACATCAAACACCAATGTACGCATGTCGACTTTCACCATTTGTTGAATCATGGGGATAATCAAAATCAGGCCCGGGCCTTTCACATTTTGAAATTTTCCAAGAAAGAAAACTACAGCTCTCTCGTATTCGCGCATGATATTGATGGCAGCAAATAAAAATGCGCCGACTATCACCAGTAAGAAAATTAAAAATACGTTCATAACACTGTCTCCTTCCTTTTTTCTTCTAGCCAGCAGGACCTGCTGGCTTTTAATAATTATATTTTAGTAACAATTAGTTCCAGGCCATTTATTTCCTTTATTCGGACCTTGTCACCGGCATGAACAGGCGTGTCTGTAAGCGCCTGCCATAACTCTCCTTCTACTTTCACCGTACCTGACTCATCAAAACTGCCGATCACTTCAGCAGTTTTGCCGACGAACATCTGAATGCCGGAAACCGGCGCCTGCTGTCTTATCTTCATGAAAATTCTCATGGTCACTATTAACAGCATAGCCGCTGCTGCAACTACAGACGAGATTAACGGCATCGATACGCGAAACATGCCTAAATCAGTATCTACCAGGATGATAGAGCCAATAACAAAAGAGATAACTCCCCCAATTCCAAGAATGCCAAAACTTGGGATAAAGGCTTCCGATATAATCAAAATAAGGCCGAACAGTATCAAGCCCAATCCAGCATAATTAATGGGCAACAACTGCAAACCATAGGCTGCTAATAATAAACAAATAGCCCCGGTAATTCCGGCAAAACCAAATCCTGGGTTATAAAACTCAATAAGTATTCCATAAGCACCCAGCATCCCAAGAATAAGTATGAGATTGGGATCGGTAATCACCTTGAGAAATTCTGTTCGCCAATCAGGTGTATCCATGTGCAAGGTTTTGTCTGACGTAGCAAGCACCATGACCTGCCCATCCACTGTCACCTGCATCCCGTTCATTTGCACTAACAGATCGTCCAGATCATCCGCCACTATATCTATTACATTCAAGCCCAGGGCTTCTGTTGCTGACAGCGTTGCCGCATCAGTCACAGCAGAGACCGCCCATTCAGCATTGCGGCCATGTAATTCTGCCAGACCTCTTATATACGCGGTGGCATCATTCATGATTTTTCTTTCCATGGCTGTCGAACCAATGCGCTGATCAGCTTCAGTTTCATTATCGCCCGTGATATTCGTGGTCAGTTCATCTGGCAACTCATCGGAAAAGGAAGGCAAACCAATTTGAACCGGAGTGGCAGCACCAAGATTGGTCGCAGGCGCCATAGCGGCAACATGGCTTGCATAAAGAATATAGGTGCCAGCACTGGCGGCACGAGAACCCTGCGGGTACACATAGGTTGCCACAGGTATCTCTGACTCGAGGATTGCCTGAATAATATCTCGCATGGCGAGATCCAGACCTCCGGGGGTATCCATGGTAATAATGGCCATGTAAACACCTTCATCTCTGGCTTCGATAAGACCACGTTGCAGGTAATCACTGGTTGCCGGCCCGATAGCACCATCGATATTAAAAACACGCACTGTTTGCGCACCAAAAAAGGATTCCTGTAAACGTGCAGCAGCTGGTACGAGCACCAGAAAGACAAGCAGTACAGCCAGCAGGATGGGTGCAATTCGGTTTAAAGCATACTTACTGAATATGCTGGAATGCGCTTTCATCAACAGACCTCCGTATCCCCAAAATGGCAATAGTCAGTTTCACTGTATCGTGTAAACAGACAAGCCAATATAACTTATATCAAAGGCTCGTCCTACTTGCTAGAAAAGCGACCAACCAATTGATCTGCATTGAAACCAGCAAGGCACTGATCAATGGCCGCTATTCTGACCGGGCATTCCGATGGCGCTTCAACCAGGCTATTGCCAGAAAAATAATCAACAGAAAAGGAATTGCTCCGAGATTGACAGTTTTCCAGCCAAAGGCATTCTGCAAAGCGCCTGAAGACAGGGAACCCACCGACACTGTTGAAAAAATCACAAAGTCATTCACTGCCTGGGCTTTGTTTCGCTCACTACTCTCATAAGTTTCAGTAAGCAGTGTGGTCGCGCCTACAAACAGGAAATTCCAACTCAAGCCCAGGAAAATCAATGACATCAAAAAATGACTGAAGCTCACACCCAGCAGATTAATGGCAATACACAATATGCCAAATACTGCCCCTATAAACATAATGCGTAACACGCCAAAACGCAGGATCAGAGTCCCGGTGAAAAAAGAAGGGGCAAACATTGCCATCACATGCCACTGGATAACTATTGCGGTATCGGCAAAGAGAAAAGCAGCCTGATCCATAGCCAGCGGCGTTGCTGTCATCACAAAAGACATAATGGCATAGCCCAAAGTTCCGCAAATCAGGGCAACGATATATTCAGCCTGGCTGACAATTTCTTTAATGGGCCTGCCACCTTCCTTTTTAGCAGATCTTCTGCTGCCTTTATCCTCAATATGCAGAAAACTGAGTACTGCGAAACTCGCCAGATAAATAAATATGATTGCCATATAGCTACCGGCAAACTCAGCATCGCCAATCCACTCCCTGGACATTCGCGCTAAAGTCGGCCCGGCAACAGCAGCCACTACCCCTCCCAGCATGGTGTAGGAAACGGCTTTACTTTTGTAGGCCAGCTCGACACTATCTGCCGCCGTAAATCGATAATAGTTACCAAAACCATTAAAAATTCCAATCAGGGCAGTGCCACAAACAAACAACCAGAAATTGCCATTAATAATAGCTGTACTGGTGAGTACGCCTCCACCCACACCAAAACCGCAGGCAATAAGAAAGGCCGCCTTTCGCCCTATTTTTTCCATTACCATTGCAGCAGGAATGCTGGTACACATCACGGCTACGAACTGGACTGCCAGTGGCAAGGTGGCCAGAGATTTATCAATTGCCAGGTTATATCCAACCAGCGCCGCCGTTGCCACAATCAATGAGTTGCAACTCATCATTAGCGCCTGGGCCACAGACAACAGGGGAACGTTACGATGTAACAGCTTCAATTAATTTATCCTGTGAGGAGAAAAATAATATTAGAACGCAGGAATAAAAACAGGATATTTTTGATCACTTACATTCCAAGGCAGGCTACAAAGGGCCTGTTATATAAGAAACTGGTTTGGCTCAGAATAAACCAGGTCATGAGCATCAGCTACCATCTCGCAACACACATGGCCGGCATGGATATTGAGGCCACCCATAAAGCCTTCGTCATCCGCAAGGGCCTGTTGCCAACCCTCATCAGCAAGGCGCAATATATAGGGTAGCGTTGCATTATTAAGTCCAAACGATGAAGTACGCGGGACTACGCCAGGCATATTGGCAACGCAATAATGCACGACACCATCCACAACAAAGGTAGGGTCTGAATGTGTGGTGGGCCGGGATGTTTCAAAGCAACCTCCCTGGTCTATTGCAACATCAACCACCACAGAACCCGGTTTCATTTTACTAATAATATTTTTAGTCAGCAGTTTTGGTGCTGCCGCCCCTGCGACCAAAACCGCTCCAACCACGAGATCAGCCTCAGTAGCATATTTTTCAATACTGGCCTTGTTGGAAAAAACACAGTGCACGCGTCCGGCAAAATTATTATCCAGCTCGCGCAAGCGCGGTACATTGTTATCCAGGATGGTCACTTCTGCTCCCATGCCCTTGGCAATATAGGCCGCATTTTCACCCACAATGCCGCCACCAATGATCAACACATGGGCCGAATCAACACCAGGCACTCCGCCCAATAAAATACCGGCACCGCCATTATCCTTTTCCAGGCAAGTAGCCCCCGCCTGTACCGCCAGGCGACCTGCAACTTCGCTCATGGGTGCCAGCAAAGGCAGAACCCCATCGGGGGTATAAATAGTTTCATAGGCTATAGCCGTGACGCCGGATTCCATCAAGCCCCGGGTTTGGGGCAGATCAGGGGCCAAATGCAGGTAGGTAAATAATACCTGCCCCTTGCGCAGCATAGCTATTTCCTGAGGCTGGGGTTCTTTGACTTTAACGATCATCTCGGCTTTGGCAAAGATATCAGCAGCCGTGTCAATAATAGTGGCTCCCGCTGCACGATAGTCATCATCTGTGACCCCTATGCCAAGACCCAAACCTGATTGCACCAGTACCTCATGGCCATGATGGATCAGTTCAACCACACTGGTTGGTACCATGCCGGCTCGATATTCGTTATCTTTAATTTCTTTAGGTACGCCTACGAGCATAATCAACTCCACATTTGAAGAAAGACTGGAAAGGCAGATAGTTGTCTGCCAATTGTTTTAACATGAATCCCAACAAGACTGAAATTATACTCTTCAATCTCTATTTACTGCTTTCTATTGAACACAAACTTAAGAGCTGGTGCAAACAAGCTTGAACACCTGTTAAAAAATAGTGAAAATACTGTAACGATATGCTGGCGTGGGAATTGGAATGTCATGAAATGTCATCGCATGCGTAATCTAATTGCTCTAGCCAGCATGACTTTTGCAGCTTTTTCTTTTCCTGCCTTCTCTCAGGAAGAAAACTTACCCGTTGAAATCATTGTCTCCGGCAAGCAACCCGGCCCACCCATGTGGCGAGTCAAAAATGGCGACAACACGCTCTGGATTTTTGCCTGGCTATCTCCGATCCCCAAAAACATTTTTTGGGAATCAGACAAAGTTGAAGCCGTAATTGCCGACGCCCAGGAATACATCACCCAACCTGATATCGATCTTTCTATCCCTAAACTGGTTATGTTCAACCCCATTAATATTTTCCGGGGCGTGCGCCTGGGCAATCGAATTGCTCTTAATGAAGACAAGGCTAGTCTTGAAGAAGTCCTGCCGCAGGCGCTTTATACACGTTTCAGTGTATTGAAATCTCAATACTTTCCCCGCAATAAGAAACTGGAAAAATATCGTCCTCTGGTTGCGGGCGCACAAATGGTAAGAGAAATTCAGAAAGAAACAGGGCTGGTACCCGCCGAAGATGTGGACAAAAAAATTCGCCGTCTGGTAAAACGCAACAAAGATATTACCGTGACAGAAATTAAAGTCGAGATGCAGCTTGAAGGTGGCTTTAAAGATCTTGCCGCTCGTATTGAAACCATGATGGCTAGCATCTCACGTGAACTGGAACTTTCCTGCTTTGAGCGACAACTCTCGCAAATGGAAGAGGACCTGGATGAAATGCAGTACCGCGCCAACACATGGGCTCAGGGCTATATTCAGGAATTCAGATTTATACCACTGCCTGGTGATGAAGAGGATGACTGCACCAACTTGATCGCCTTCAGTTCAGAACAGGAAACCTATGAAGAAGTATCCGGTACACTAAGAGCCATGTGGCTCGATGCTGCTGAAACTGCATTGATTAAAAACAAAAACACCTTTGCTGTATTGGATTTCAGCCAACTGTTACTTGATGATGGCTTACTGGCCCAACTCAGAGAACGTGGCTATCAAGTTGTAGAACCTTAGTCATCGAACCCCAGGGGTTCGCCAGCCATTCACACTAAGCAAAAATATAAGTATGGAGTCTCTATGAACTGGAAAATGATTATCGGTGTGGCCGCCCTGATCTTGATGGGAATTTTTGTAATACAGAACATGGAAGTCGTGAGTGTAGATTTTTTGATTTGGAGTTTACAGGCTTCGAGAGTCATTATTTATTTATCGATCTTCCTGCTTGGCTCCATTGTTGGATGGACCTGGAAATCCATAAGCCTGCATAAAAAATAAAGCCTGAATTTTTTAATATCGAAACGTATAACTGAACTTAGCCGTCACAGTGGAGGCGGACGTATGAAAGCGGTTATCCAGATCAAGATCTTGCATGTTATGGTTTACCACGAAAAAGAATTCCTGCCCGGCCTCGGGAATCCAGTTCAGGCGCATGTTGATACCGATGGTCTCACTGATATTGTCATACTGCACCAGGTTCACCCATGACAGGGTGTTGGAAAAAATATAATCGAAACCTGCGGTCAACAGGCGTGTAATAAACTCCCCTTCCGGCAGTTTCACATCGGTAATATTAAAGCCCAGATTAGTGCGAATTTTTGGCGAGGGTTGCCAGGTGACATTACCGAATACCCTACTCTGATCACCGCTGTAAAAAGTCCCGTCGATAAAGGCTATGCGGCCACTTAACTTGCGAAAGCTGGCGCTGCGAAATTCGATGCCGTGGTTTTCAAAATCATATTCTCCCACCGGGATAATCACACCGGGATAAATCCGGAAAGGTTGAGTCAGCACTTCCGTGTCAAAATTTGAACGCAGGAACATGGCATCACCCACCCTGGTGGTCAATTCCAGGGGCGTAATGGTCAGGCCTTTTGATTGCAGGCTACCATTACTGTCCTCGTATCGCTCCCAGGAGGTACTGAAATACACCGATTGGAAAATCCCGGCATCCGGCCGCCAGTTGTAATTCAGTGCAGCCACCGACTGATCTATCCCCACACGGTTGGTAAATCCCAGCGCAGGGTTGAAATTATCCTCGAAACGATTGAACTGAACCTCACCTGTCAGGCCTTCCTGGCTAGGCAGTGCCACACTGATTCCTGCCGCAGCGTCATCACCTGAAATCCCTTCAGTACTGCTTTGCTGGTACCAGCTGGAAACCTCGAATATGCGCCCGCCCGGAAGGTCGGATTTGCGGTACAGAAAATCAATGCCGGCAAGAGAATTATCCAGCTCTGAATTGGGATTGCCGTCAGTAAAAATGGCCCCGATGGTCGATTCGCTTAACAGGCCTTTCTTAACCCGGACTATAGAAAGAGTGTCCGCTGACACCGTATCCTGCTCACCCTGACGAATGGATAGCGCACCCAGTTCCCAATCGCCAATTCGTCCGCTGATTTTGGCGCCGACGTCCACGTCAACAGTGTCACCTCCACGGCCGAGGCCAATGCGGCGTGAGAAAAACGGACGGCCATTCTGGCTCAGACGGCCGAATTCAAAAATATCTGCCTCGCGCAAAAAGAAATCGCGCTTTTCCGGAAAAAACAAACTGAAGCGAGTCAGATTAACCTGACGGTCATCGACTTCGGTGGCAGAAAAATCAGTATTTACCGTCAATGAGGCATTAAGCCCCGTAGTGAGTTTGTAAAACACATCAACCGAGGGCTCAGTGCTGGTGCCTGATGTTCCTGCAACAATATTTCTTTCCTGAGTCACACTGGTGGACGGAACAATGTCCAGCCCCAACCCCTGCTTCATCCCTTCCAGACCAGTAGCCATGCCTGCACTGCTGGGATCATAACGGCGGTCATTGCTTACCCACACCATCTGTTCATTTTTGTATTGAACGCGACGCGAAAAATTCAGCCCCCAGGTGTCATTGTTCGGATCGAAAGAAATGGACTTGAAGGGGATTTCGAACTCCGCGATCCAGCCGTCCTCAACAATAGTGGTTTCCGCAAAATAAATAGTGTCCCAGTCGGCATAAAACTGGGAGATATTTCGGTACAAACCGTCCGCACGCACGCCGTTGGGGTTCACCCCGAAGAAATACCCTCCGCGCTGGGTATTAAAGGAGTCCAATGACACAGAAACAAAATCATCACTGCCGAAAATCGTCGTGTTCTGCTTCAGTATATTGGCTGTAATCAGGGAAGGGTCGATGAACATTTTTGCCGCGACATAAAGCGCATTATCATCGTACAACATGCGAATTTCGGTACGCTCGGTGGGTTCGGCATATTCCACCGGAATAATCTGATGGAATTCATCAATGTAAGCCGCATTCTCCCAAACAGCATCATCCAGCACACCATCGATTACTGGTGGGGAATCGGTTCGTACCATCTTAATGGATTTCTGGTCACGACCTCGCCCAACCTGCACAGACTGGGCAAGTGCCTGTGTCGAAACAAGGGTCAGGACTGACAGGATGAGAATAAATCTAAGCATAGTTGATATCTTGTTTTCTTAAATTATCGCCATTAACACCAAAGAGGGGAAGTGAACTAATAAGGAAACAATATGCATTGACTCATAGACCTTGCCTCATAAAACTGCTTCGAATTTCAGAACTGGTGAAAAATCATCGGCGAATTTATTAGTAAAAAAGTCTCTGCTATCTTACTTGCTATATTTACACACAATAAACTACGTTGATTCACCCTTGTACCTTTTCATGAAAATTTGCTTAACTACTATTTAGTTTAAAATACCTTATGCCTTTTATGAATTTGGGAGTTTGCCTGCTGTGAAACGATTATTTCTGCTTTCTACTTTCTGCTTCTTACTGGGCAATTCAGAGACTGGTTTAGCGCAAAACCTCACCATTACCAATGCCCGCATTATAGCCAGCGATGGCGACATTATCGAAAATGGATCAATAGTTGTGCGCGATAGGAGAATTATTTCTCTTGCATCTGGCGCACCAGAAAATCCACTGGGCACCGTAATCGATGCCAATGGCATGTCTGCAATGCCAGGTTTCATCGATGCCCATCGCCACGTTAACAGCAACCCTGAAGAAGGCGAGCAAATGCAGGCACTTCTGGAAGCCGGCTACACCACTGTGCTTTCCGGAGGCGGTCCAGCCGAAGGCGGGATAGCGCTAAGGGATCACATTGAAAGTGGTCAGATTAATGGCCCCAGAATAATCCCATCAGGAAGGGTAAGCCTGAGCAGTACGCCAGAAGAAGCGCGCGCCGAAATTCGGCGCATGGCCAGCATGGGAATAAAGTTCACCGGGGAGATCGTACTGACCTCGTTTCCAGGACCTTCTGACCGGGAAATAGAAGTCCTTGGAGCTATTCTCGACGAGGCTGAAAAGGAAGGCGTCATGGTTCAGGTTCATGCAGTTAGCGTGCAATCGACCATGGCCGCGATAGAGGCCGGTGTCCCTCTACTGGTGCATATGACCAACAAAAATTTTCTGTCCAGGGAACAAGCCCGGATAATTGCTGCCTCTGGAGTCAATGTATGTACTACCGTTGGCTTTGCTTCCCCTGTATTCGACGTTTATTCTAATGATAATGTTCCCACTTTCCGTAATGGGGAGGCATGGCCCGAGTCGATTGCATTGACAAACCGGGTGCCAGAGCTTCATCTTGGTCAGGAAGCCGGGCATGCACCGGTAAATGCGCGAACAGAATGGGATGCGGGCGTTGTTCTCGGTTATTGCACAGATACCGGTTATGCCCCCCTTGCCGGATTGGATCATGAACTGAAAATCCTCAGCGTTATGTTTTCCATGAAAGACCTGGTCAAGATGATGGGACCAAATTCGGCATCATACATTCAGATGAGTGACGATCTCGGAGAGTTGGCAGAAGGTAAACTGGCAGATATCATCCTTATTGATGGCGATCCGCTGGCAGGTTACTGGGAATGGCTTAAAACCAGGGTAGTCATAAAAGAAGGCAGGGTCGTTGTTGATAAACGCTGATGCTTAAAGCAGCGAAAAAGGCTCTTATTTGAAGCCGATTCCATGGCAATTAAACATGAGTAGTCTGAATATTTTTTATACATCTTGACCTGATTTATTTAAGAGGAAACTTCAATGAGTCAATTCAACATTAAACTGCGTAATTGCTATAGCCCCATAGTCCTTTTACTGATGAGCCTGTTATTGACAGGATGTTCAGAAACACCTCCTGATACTCCTTCGAATGCCTCCAGCATTAGCATTTATGAAGGCGCCCTGCTGATTGTGGGAAATGGTGAAGTCATCGAAAACGGCTGGTTTACGGTACAAAATGGCGTGATTAGCGCCTCGGGATCATCTGCAGATATGCCAGCTCAAGAAAATGCTACGCATGTGGATCTAGGCGGTATGACAGTAATGCCGGCTATCGTTGATTCCCATGTCCACCTGAGTGGTACACGTGATGCACTTATTGAGGATTTACAGCGTCGAGCTGGTCAGGGAATTTCTGCAGCACTGAGTCTTGGTCTTGATGGCCTTGATACACCCCTGGAAATACGTGACGAAATACACCCCGGTGCTGCACGTTACCTGTCTGCGGGACGTGGTATCACCGCGCCCGAGCCCGGCCGTTCAGAAGTTCCTCACTGGGTGACCACTGAAGAGGAAGCGCGTCAGGCAGTACGTGACGAGGTTGCCAACAACGTGAATTTTATTAAAATCTGGGTTGATGACCGAGATGGCCAATTCGAGAAACTGGGGCCTGAGTTGTACGGTGCAGTTATCGATGAGGCACATCAAAATGGATTGAAAGTGTTGGCTCACCTCTTCACCCTCGAAGATGCGAAGGGACTGCTAAGAGCGGGTGTAGATGGCTTCGCTCACGGCGTACGAGATCAGGATATTGATGATGAGTTCATTGCGATGATCCAGGCACGGCCCGAAGTTGTGCTCATACCAAATTTACCCGGGCGCGGTGAAGCTACAGACCTTGACTGGTTAACTGGTACATTGCCAGAAGATGAACTGACGGCACTGCAGGCAAGAAATATTTCACGCCCCGATGCAAGAGATGCATTTGGGATTCAGGCGCGAAACCTTGCCAGGCTCAGTGCGGCCGGAATGCGAATAGCTATGGGAACCGACGGCAACACATTTTGGGCGCCACATGTTGAAATGGAAGACATGGTGATTTCCGGCATGTCCCCGGCAGAGGTAATTGTTGCCGCTACTCGCAATTCTGCCGAGCTGGTGGGACTGGATGACCTGGGTACTATAGAGCCGGGAATGAGTGCCGACTTTATCGTGCTTGCAGAAAATCCCTTACACGATATTACTTATACCCGGCGCATAGTGGATGTTTATTTGCGTGGCGAAAGAGTACAGCCATAAAATACTTGCTACTTATCTTACCAATTTATTTTACCAAGGTTCCGCGAGGAAACAGGGCATGAAAAAAACACACATTCAAAAACCTGCAAATATTAAGCGCCGGGGTTTCCTGAAAATTTCCGGCATGGCAGGCGCAGGCTTTTCCCTGGCAGCCTATTTACCGGCCCAACATCTGAAAGCCGCTGAAGCAAACTCTTCCGGCCAGCTGGAATTGAATGCCTTTGTCGAAGTAGGCACGGATGGCGCAATTTCACTCTATGCCCATACCCCCGAAAAAGGCCAGGGCATCAAAACATCCCTGCCCATGGTTATTGCAGAAGAACTGGGCGCCAGTTGGGATGATGTCACTGTCATCAGGGCGCCGATGAACGAAGCACGCTATGGTCAGCAACGCGCCGGTGGCTCCACTTCAACACCGCGTGAATTTGATCCCATGCGTCGCGCAGGTGCAGCAGCAAGAGTCATGTTTGTCGCAGCCGCGGCAAAACGAATGTCCGTTGACCCTGCGTTGCTTTATACCGAAAACAGCTTCGTCATTCATCGTGAGAATGGTAGCAGCATACCTTTTGCCGATCTGGCAATTGATGCCGCTATGGAATCGCTACCTGATGTCGACACCCTGATATTCAAAGACAGAGCCGACTATAAAATTATCGGCACCCATATCGGTGATGTGGACAACCTGACAATTGTTACTGGTGGGGACAGCTTATACGGCTCTGATGTGAAGCTTGCAGATATGCTCTACGCCGTTTATGAAAAGTGCCCGGCAACCTATGGCAGGGCAGTCAGTGCCAACCTGGATCAAATCAGGTCACTGCCCGGCATTGTTGATGCATTTATAGTGAAAGGAAATGATAACGTCGGCGAATTACTGGACGGTGTTGCCATTGTCGCCCGCTCAACCTGGCAAGCATTTAAGGCAAAGCGGCAGTTAGAGGTGCAATGGGATATCTCACTGGCATCTAAAGACAATGACGAGGAATTTTTTGCGCAAGCGCAAGCGCTTGCCAATGCTGACTGGCCCGAGCAGAACCAGAACACCAGCAAGGGTGCAGTGGAAGATCAATATGCTGACCAATTCACAGAGGTAGTTGAGAGCACCTACCAATTTCCCTATCTGGCCCACGCCTGTATGGAACCGATGAACTGTACGGCTCATTACCATCGCGACAACAATAGTCTGGATATCTGGGCCCCTACGCGCCAGCCAGGAATCGCTCTGAATTCCATGGAAAGTGTTTTTGGTATTCCCAAAGAACAGGTGACTTTGCATCAGATGCGTATGGGCGGATCATTTGGCCGTCGTCGTTTCCAGGACTATTCCTGTGAAGCCACCGCTATTGCCATGCGTTTTGATGTACCAGTGAAATTACTGTGGACACGTGAAGATGACATTGCCCATGACCAGTATCGTCCTGGTGGCGTGTACGCCTTTAAAGGGGCCGTCAGCAGAGAAGGACGACTTGTTGCCATGCAAAATCATTTAATAGGTCCCTCTGTTCGTGGAGTAGCGACCAATGGCACGCGCCTGGGGAATAGCGAATTCCCTGCACTGAATGTTGATCATTACCGGGCTGCTACCACGCTCATCGATACCAATACGCCTTCAGGTTCATGGCGTGCTCCAGGCTCTAATGCTACTGGCTGGGCGGTGCAAAGTTTCCTTGCTGAAATGGCCCATGCGGCAGAGCGTGATTATCTAGACATGCTGATTGAGCTGATGGGCGAACCGCGCTGGTTTGAGGAAGGCAGTACTGGTTCCCTCAATACTGGTCGCGCCGTTGATATCATCAAACTTGCAGCCGAAAGAAGTGGCTGGGGCAAGGCATTACCGGAAGGGCATGGCATGGGTTTGGCTTTCCATTTCAGCCACGCTGGCCATGTTGCAGAAGTCGCGGAAGTCAGCGTCGATACCAACAGGAAAGTCACCATTCACAAAGTCACTGCCGCTGTTGATATTGGACCGATAATTAATATGAGTGGCGCTCTCAAACAAATTGAAGGAGGCATCCTCGACGGAATAAGCTCAATGCGTGAATTGGAAATAACCATGAGAGAGGGAGTCGTTCAGCAAAATAATTTCCACCAGTACAATATTCTACGAATGAAAGAAGCGGCAACAGAAATAGATGCGCATTTTATACAAAGCGACAATCATCCCACCGGCCTGGGCGAACCTTGTTTGCCGCCATTGGCACCGGCTGTGTGTAATGCGATTTTTGCTGCTACAGGACATCGGATTCGTTCGTTGCCGATCAGCAAGGATGGTTTTACGGTTTAATAATCGGAACGGTTTTTTAAAGTGTAATTCTTGAAAAGCAAAACCCACCAGAAGGTGGGTTTTTTGTTTGGCGCGCCCGGAGCGCGTCTAACCTTATAAATGCCTACTTATTCTACAATCACACAGCTTTTGATAGCCTATCCTCTAACCTATATTATCTCATTAATTACAGCATGTTAAATCATTTTATCTTGCTGTAGAATTTGCAGAAAACATCTGGAGACTATCTATTCAATTGCCATCAACTACTACCATGTATACGTTTATGTATACGAATATAGGCAAGGGGGCTTCTTAATAGGGGCGGCCTAGGGCGCATGGGTTCGTAGATTGTTACAGTATCTGCCCAGATACTTAATAGTGGATTTTAAAAAAGGAGGAGACTTTGGAGTCTGCCCAGTGGCTGCTTTCGGCCAATAGCGGACGTAAAATGCAAAATTTTACCAATTAGTTAGGTGCTTTTCACAATAAAG
>JABIPQ010000015.1 GCA_018698975.1 Gammaproteobacteria bacterium | reverse complement strand
AATAAAATCTTGAAATAAAATCTTGAAATAAAACCTTGAAATAAAACCTTGAAATAAAACCCTAAGGTATTCTGAAGAATTCAACTCAAAATGAAAATAGACTGGAAATCATATCACCAAGGCGACTTTTATGACGAATTAATAACTTCGTCTGGGCGTCCCCGTAAGGCGGCAAGGACTTTGATAAAGTACCTTGCCTCTTTAAAGCCTGAAGAATTGAAACAGCGTAAGGATTCCGTTGCCAACGCCATCAAAACTATGGGTATCTCTTTCACAGTGTATAGTGATGGAGGCAATATAGACAGGGAATGGCCATTCGATATTATCCCGCGAATTATTACCGCAAATGAGTGGTCAAAGACCAGCAAAGGTCTGGAACAACGCCTGCGGGCACTCAATTGCTTTATCAATGATGTCTATAATGAAGGAAAAATTTTCAAGGACAAGGTCGTCCCCAAAGAACTGATTGCCGAATCAGGTAATTTCAGGAAAGAATGTAAAGGCATCAACCCCCTTCATGGTGTTTGGGCCAATGTCTGTGGTACCGACCTGATCCGTGGCGGTGATGGTGAGTTTTATGTTCTTGAAGATAATCTGAGAGTCCCTTCAGGTGTTTCCTACATGCTGGAAAACCGTAATGTGACCAAGCGTGTTTTTCCCGAATTGTTTGAAAATTATCAGATTCAACCCATTACAGAATATCCCAGCCAATTGTTTGAAACGCTTGCGGATATCTCACCAATACCCAAGGATTACCCGGAAGTTGTTGTGCTGACGCCTGGTATCTTTAATTCGGCTTATTTTGAACATTCTTTTCTGGCTCAGCGTATGGGCGCTGAATTGGTACAGGGTAGTGACCTTGTTGTTGAAAATGATCATGTCTTCATGAAAACCATCAATGGCCTGTCACCGGTAGATGTAATTTATCGACGTATTGATGACATGTTCCTGGATCCAGCAGTATTCAACAAAGATTCCACCTTGGGCGTAAAAGGTCTGATGGGAGCATGGTTGAAAGGCAATGTCGGCCTTGCCAATGCACCAGGTGCCGGTGTTGCCGATGACAAGGTGGTCTATACCTATGTACCCGAGATTATAAAATATTACCTTGGTGAAGAACCCTTGCTGCCTAATGTACACAGTTATATTTGCAGTGATAAAAAACAAATGCAGCATGTTCTGCAAAACCTGGACAAACTGGTGGTCAAACCCGCCAATGAGTCAGGCGGTTATGGCATGTTGATGGGGCCGCAGGCAAGCAAGAAAGAACGGGAAGATTTTGCCCGAAAAATAAAGGCTAATCCGCGAAACTATATGGCGCAACCCTTGATTTCATTATCAACAGCGCCAATTCTGGGCGAGCGCAATGTTGAACCCCGGCATCTGGATTTGCGGCCATTTATTCTACAGGGCTCCAAGACTTATGTTACTGCCGGTGGCTTGACGCGAGTGGCAATGGTGAAAGGGTCCTACATTGTCAATTCTTCCCAGGGTGGCGGCAGTAAGGACACATGGGTTGTTGAAGACTAATGTTTGTAGGAGGGGTTTTAACCCCGAATGAATTCTGATGTTTGTAGGAGGGGTTTTAACCCCGAATGAATTCAAACCATAAATTAAATAAAAAATGTGAAACTGATCATAGGGTGATTTAAACCATAATGCTGTCAAGTGTTGCTGAAAGAGTTTACTGGTTAGGCCGATACATGGAGCGTGTTGAAAATTCTGCACGTCTCATGGATGTCTATTCATCCATGCTGTTTGATTTACCAGGTAATGCTGATATTGGCTGGAGTATTCTGCTGGATATTACCGGCTCACAGGAAAATTTTGGAGAAAAACAAAACCCTGTCAATGAAATGTCGGTAATGAAATTTCTGATATCTGATTCCAAAAATCATTCTTCCGTAGTGAGTTGCATGAAAATGCTGCGTGAAAATGCCCGCACTACACGAGAAGTGATTCCGTCGGAATCCTGGGAACAAATTAACGACTTATATCTGCATACAAAGTCAGCGATCAGTATCAGTATGGGCAGACAGGCCAGAAGAGATATATTTGACGTTATTATTTCTGATTGCCAGCGCCTTAGTGGTTTGTTATCCGGCTGCATGAGTCACAACACGGCTTATACTTTTATTCAGCTTGGACGTTGTATAGAAAGAGCAGACATGACAACCCGAATTGTTGATGTTGGATCAATTTCACTGTTGCCTGCATTCAAGCAGTTTCGTAAAGACGAAGAATATCTGAAGCCGTTTGAGAATGTGGTTTGGATGAATATCCTGCGTTGTTTGAGTGGCTACCAGGCTTATAGGCAACATATTAATAATCGGGTTAAGGGGGCGGAAGTCGTTCGCTTTTTACTACAGGATGATGAATTCCCCAAAGCGGTTATTTATTGTCTATCCGCCTTGAACAAACATCTTGAGCAATTACCTAATAATGACGAAGTGCAGCGGGCAGTGTTAAGAGTCAAGCGCATAACAAGTGAAGCCAGGGTTGATGAACTGCTTGAAAGAGGCTTGCTTGATTTTATTGATGAATTACAGATATCTATTGCCGACATTCATGCGGAGCTCAGTAAAACATGGTTTAGACCCGCTGAAGTAATGGAAGAGCATGTCACAGTCACTTCGGTGAAAGCCAATACAGCGGTGAAGGCTAAACAGAAACCCAAAGCATCAATAAAAGCGAAGGCCAGGCTGAAGGTAAAAGCACAAGCGAAAAGGAAGGTAAAAACCAAAACTAAAACTAAAGCTTAAGTCAAAACCAAAGCTTAAGTCAAAACCAAAACTTCTATCAAAAAGAAAAAGGGCCAGGCTGGGGAAAGGTAGCAGTTTTTAAAAGTGTGCTGTAGAAAGATTTGTCTAGTAAACGCCGCTGTTGCTATCGTTAATCTTGTTCCAGTTCTTCGCCCATGCTAGCGGCGGCAATTGATGGAAGGCTTCCTTGAGTCGGCTATCCCAGCTTTTCTTCAATTCTCTCAAGTATTCATCATCTTCTTCGAAGCGATGGTGATTACTCAAGTTATAGGTGTCAGACGGATAGACGATCATTTCTATAGGCGGACCTACAGTGAGGTTACTGCGCATGGTGGAGTCCATTGAAACCAGTGCGCATAATGCTGCTGTCTCAAGTGTAGTATCAAGCTGAATGATTCTGTCCAGAATGGGTTTGCCGTATTTACTTTCACCAATTTGTAAGTAAGGCGTGTCTTTTGAGCTGGTGATATGGTTTCCCTGCGGATAAATCATCACTACCCGGTGATGAGAACCGCCAATTTGTCCACCTAAAATAAAACTGGCTTCAAAATTGGATGACGTATTGTTATGTTTTTCCTGTTGGGCTCTGCTGACTTCGCCGATGTAATCTGCTGCCTCACCAATGGTTGTTACTGTGTCAAGATTGCATTCAGTTTTTTGGCGAATGTCTTTTTTCATCTGGGCCAGAGTTGCCTGAGTGGTCGCTAGATTCCCGGCAGCCATGACCACGAACTGACGATCAGGACCCAGTTCAAAGGTAAACATTTTGCTATAGGTACTTACTTGATCCATGCCCGCATTGGTGCGTGAATCAGAGCAGAATACTATTCCAGCATCGACAGATATTGCACAACAGTAAGTCATAACTATTTGATTTTATTGTTATTTAAAGAAAGCAGGACTGGTTTTTACGGTACGAAATTCTCTGCAGGAGCGAGTATATTACCGGATTAGTGAAATTTAACCAGAAAAACTTCGAGGTATTTAACGCCGGTTGGCAAACCTTCTCTTTAGAAATAGCAGGCGCTCTTTCTGATGTTTTGGTAATGGTTTCTCTTCGATAATTTCCTTGTCTGTCAGGCCAATAAATTCATGAGGAAATACCAGCCAGTGGCTGGTTTCATGCAAGGTGAAGTGTGGTTCGAAACCAGTCTCATTATTTACAGGTTTGTAATAAGGTGTGGCAATGCGAAATTCAGGCGGGTTGTTTTTATAGATGCTGTCGAGTTTCTTAATGATTGCTTCCATACTTCGGCCGGTGTCAAAAACATCATCAACCAGCAACAGCTTATCGTCTGCACAGAGATGCTGTTCAAGGTAATCCAGACCATCGACCGTTACCTTACTGTGCTCTCCTATTCCGGTATAGGAGGATGTGCGAATAGCAATATGGTCACTTTTGAAACCGAGGTATTCCATGACTTCCTGTACAGCGATTCCCACGGGTGCGCCACCACGCCAGACGCCAACGATCAGGTCCGGTCTGAAATCGCTGTCAATGATTCTGAACGCGAGTTCAATGGAATCGGCCAGCAACTGGTCTGCGCTGATATATTGCTTCTTCATTATATAAAAGGTCCTTAGACCTGCTCAGAATATCCAATTCCTGTATTATTGCCCTATTAAATTTAAAAAGATAATTAGAGGGAAATTCAGTGGATAGTTTCAATGGCTTTTTACTCACACTTGACGGTTACCTGGGGTCATCGTCATATTTCCCATTCATCCTTTTGGGGGTCGGCCTTTTTTTTACCATGTATTTAGGTTTTCCCCAGTTCCGATTTTTTTCTCATGCCTGGAATGTTTTAAGAGGTAAATACGAAAAACCGGATGATCCCGGTGATACCAGCCATTTCCAGGCACTTAGCACAGCCTTATCCGGCACAGTGGGCACCGGTAATATCGGAGGTGTAGGACTGGCCATTTATATTGGCGGGCCAACTGCATTGTTCTGGATGTGGGTAACAGCTTTTCTGGGTATGGCGACAAAATTTGTTGAAGTTACTCTTTCCCATGAATACCGAGTCAAAGCCGCTAACGGCACTATGTCTGGTGGTCCGATGTACTACATGGAAAGAGGACTCAACATGCGCTGGCTGGCGATCTTCTTTGCTATAGCCACGGTGATATGTTCATTCGGCACTGGTAATCTTCCGCAAATTAACAGCATTGCCGTAAGTATGCAGTCCAGTTTTGGTTTGGAGCCAATAATCACCGGAGCTGTTCTGGCAGTTCTGCTTTTCCTGGTTATCGTAGGTGGCATTAAGCGCATAGCAAAAGTGGCTGCGGCTATTGTGCCCACCATGGCAACCTTTTATTTGATAGGTGCACTGTCAGTCATCCTGATGAATTATCAGAATATCGTGCCTTCCTTTATCAGTATTTTTAGCGATTTATTCACAGGATCTTCAGCAACTGGAGGATTCCTGGGGGCCAGTTTTGCTTACGCATTTAATCGTGGAGTTAACCGAGGACTTTTTTCCAATGAGGCGGGACAGGGATCGGCTCCCATTGCGCATGCCTCGGCAAAAGCGGATGAACATGTGTCGGAAGGTATGGTGTCTTTGCTTGAACCATTTATTGACACCATTTTTATTTGTACGATTACCGGTCTGGTAATACTTTCATCGGGTGTCTGGACGCAGAAATTTGATAACGAATTTCAGACTACTGACTTGATGATAGTTAACGGAGTTTACAGCGAACAAAATGATGAGGATCGTCAGGCACTGTTTGATTTGCTGGTAAATGGCAATACCAATGAAGTAGAAGCTTATAATGGCACTATCGATGTCACCAGCGGGCTCGCCAACAATTCAGATTTCACTGTAATTCATGCCCGCTCCATTGCTGAAGGCGTGGCGTATTTCCAGAATGGTGAATTGTATTCGGGGGCTATCACCGTGTCTGATGGTTTGCCGACTGATTCAAGTATTACGCTGCGTGGTAAATCATTGCTTCACTCTGCTGCATTGACCACCATGGCCTTTACCTACGGATTCTTTGGACAGTATGGGCAATATATTGTCTCGCTGTCGCTGGTATTATTTGCCTTTTCCACGGCAATTGCCTGGTCCTATTATGGTGATCGCGCCATTATCTATCTGGTGGGCTTCAAGTATGTGCTGCCTTACCGGATTGTCTATTGCGTGGCGTTTTTTGTCGCAGCATTTACCGATACAACTATCGTGTGGAATTTTGCCGCCGTGGCTATTGTACTTATGACCCTGCCGAATCTTTTTGGCATCATGATGATGCGCAAAAATATGAAGAGGCATGTCGAGGACTACTGGAAGCAATATGAATGACGAGAATTGGCAGGATGCCATTGGCTTGCAAGCTATGCGCTAGAAATTTCTTCGCTCAAAAAGCGTCCGGGTCTTGAGCTTTATTGGGCGAACTATGTTCGCCATGTCGGATGACGGCCTTGCAGGCCTTTTTCGACCTACATGGCTTCGATTAAAATAATAAGCAGGAAACGGGATTTAAATGAAGGGCGGAAAAGCGCAGCGTCATCCATCAGGAAACGGGATTTAAATGTAGGGCGGAAAAGCGCAGCGTCATCCGCCAATGGAAGGCGCAGCCTTCCTGAAAGTGGGAGAAAAGTGAGAAATTTATTTCAACTACCCGTGAGCTAGGGTAATGGCTACTCTTCACTCTCTTCAGTAGTGGTAGTCGTGCCTTCAGTACCCGGATCTCCAAGCATGCCCAGGCTAACTCTGTTTAACCATGAAGGGGGTCTTTCTGTTTCAGGGACAGCAAAACCCTCTTGCCCTTGATCACGTTGTGGCCGTTTGGAAGGCGCCAGCGGCGTGTCTTTTTTATTCGAGCCCAAGAGGCCGAAGCTCATAGAGTAAAGCATGTCCGGGTCAGTGATTTGTGTGGAGACAAGGAAATCTCCGTTTTCAGTCAGCTGAGGGCTGTCCGGATAATTTAATTTCAATATTTCAATTGATGCATCTGCGAGATCATTCAACCCCAGGCGCAGGTACATTTCCGTCATAATTTCCAGAGCCCTTGGCACAGCGGGAGCACCCTGGAAATTCTCCACGACAAAACGTGCTCGATTCAGAGCAGAAAGAAAGGCCTGTCGTTCAATATAAAACTCGGCGACATGCACCTCATAGGCTGCCAGGAGATTTTTTAGATAGACCATTCTTGCTCTGGCATCACTGGCATATTGACTGTTGGGGTAGATATTTAATAACTGGGAAAAGTCGGCAAAGGATTCACGTGCCTTTCCGGGATCTCTTTTACTGGGGTCCGTGGGGAGATAGCGTCCAAGAATGCGCGCATCTTCACTATAGTAGGCCATGCCCTTCATGTAATAGGCATAGTCCAGGCTGTCACTGTCTGGATAGAGCCGGATAAAGCGATCGGCAGCAGCGCGTGCGGCTTCCGGTTCACTGTTGCGGTAGTAGGAATAGATTAATTCAAGTTGAGATTGTTCGGCATACTGGCCAAAGGGAAACTGGGCTTCCAGTTGCTGAAAAATGGCTATAGCTCGTGCCCAGTTACTGACAGTTACAGAGCGAACGCCCTCGTTATAGAGAAACTCTTCACCGGAATCAGCAAAGTCTTCATTGGAAGAGCAACCACTGAGGATGGCAAAGGACAGGATCAATATGGGGAGTAGGTATTTTTTCACAACTGTTTGAAATATTTTCGTATTTTTATGACTTTTTTGATGACAGTATGCGCTACGCTGACTAATTCAGGCACGCAGTGTACTATGAACTGGTATGAACTGGATAGGGTTGCCATAGTGAAAAACCCGGTGACTTATCTATCCAATTTAGCCATTAGCGCTTATTTATAGTCACTTATCAGATTTATTGTTCATTTATAAAAGTATAGACATTGAGATGACAGAAAAGTTTTTAGCAACGGCAGAAATATCAGTAGCAGATAGTGCTGACGAAGATTTGATTATTGAGGCTCATGTACCTATTGATTCGGCGGGTCAGCGTGTGGACCAGGTTGCAGCACGATTATTTCCTGAATTTTCCCGGTCACGTCTGCAAAGCTGGGTCAAGGAGGGCAAGCTGAAGGTGGATGAGAAGAAAGCGCGCTCGAAAGATAAACTCAATGGTGGGGAAACACTGACACTGCTGGCTGTTGTTGAAGATCAGGAACAATGGCAGGCGGAAAATATTCCGCTGGATATTGTCTTTGAGGACGATTCTCTTATAGTCATTAACAAGCCGGTAGGGCTGGTAGTTCATCCGGCAGTCGGGAATCGCAGTGGTACTTTACTCAATGGCCTGTTGTATCACTTCCCTGAACTCAACCAGGTTCCAAGAGCAGGTATTGTCCATCGTCTGGATAAAGATACCAGTGGCTTGATGGTTGTAGCCAAAACCCTGGAAAGCCATCTTGATCTGGTTGAACAGTTAAGGACCAAAGATGTCAGTCGAATTTATCAGGCCGTCGTTTGTGGGCTGGTGACTGCTGGCGGTACGGTGGACGAACCGCTTGGACGTCATCCTGCGAACCGGGTCAAACGTGCCGTCTCTCAAGGCTCAGATGCGCGAGATGCGGTTAGCCATTACAGAATTTTACAAAAATATCGCAGTCATACCTTGGTGCAGGTAGTGCTGGAGACAGGGCGAACTCATCAGATTCGCGTTCATATGGCGCATCTTGGGTTTCCCCTCGTAGGTGATCCTCTCTATGGCGGGCGTCCACGCATCCCAAAAGGGGCTTCGCCTGATTTAATTGCCTATCTGGAACTCTTTAAACGTCAGGCACTTCATGCCTGGCAGTTGGGTATTGAACACCCGGTAACAGGAGAGTCGATGTCCTGGCAGGTAGAGATCCCCGAGGATATGCAAACGCTGCTGAGTTTACTGGAAGCGGATAATGTCTGATTCTTTTGTTGAATCAGGTTTGCATGAGCCAGACTGGCCTGCTCCAGCCAATGTAAAAGCAGTCATTACCACACGCCATGGCGGGCTTAGTGGGCCACCCTTTGAGAGCAATAACCTTGGTTTACATGTCGGAGATGCAGAAGACGCGGTAATGCAAAACCGTACACTGCTGGCTGAAGACACAGGCAAACAGCTGGATTTTCAATGGCTGACACAGGTGCATGGCAATACAGTGTTAACTCTGGACAAGGAGCTTGTGGATGAAGGGGCAGAAGCAGATGCACTCTATACCCGACAAAAAAAGATTGCGTGTGGTGTTCTGACAGCGGATTGCCTGTCAGTATTGTTTTGTGATGAAAAGGGTGAAGAAATCGCAGTGGCTCATGCAGGTTGGCGAGGACTGGCGACGGGAGTACTTGAAAGAACAATTGCAAAATTTGATGCTGAGCCAAATACATTGTTGGCTTATTTAGGGCCAGTCATTGGTCCATGTCATTTTGAAGTCGGGGATGAGGTCAGGCAGGCTTTCCTTGATCTGGATCTTCCCGAAATCATCAACCAGCATTCAATTTTGTTTCATGAAAGTGAGAACGCCGAAAATGGCCAGCATAAATGGATGGCAGATCTATATGCCATCGCAAAAATAATTCTGGCGTCCCGTGGCGTTACCAGAATTTACGGTGAGCCTATTTGTACCTATTGTGAGTTTGATAATTACTATTCCTATCGCAGGGATGGAGATACCGGACGCTTCGCCAGTATTATCTGGAAAGAATAAAATGGGGGTCAGAACAGGTTTCTTATATAAAGAAAATGAATTCCACAAACCTATAATGAGGAAGAAACCTGTTCTGACCCCCATTTTGCCTTGCCATTCCTTTTTTTGACTTGAATCAGTTCGATTTACCCCCACATTGTTAGCATGAAACGATAAGCTCAATTTTTGGGCGTATTACTATATTGAGGTAAGCAACTCATGCGAATGGATAAATTAACCAGCAAGTTACAAGTGGCCCTGTCTGATGCTCAGTCTCTGGCTGTCGGTAAAGATCACAACTATATAGAACCCGCTCATCTTGTCTCTGTTCTGGTAGACCAGAAGGGAGGTTCTATTCGTCCACTATTAATGCAGACCGGTTTTGATATACCTGCGCTGCGTAATGGTTTGCAAAAAATAATTAATGAGTTGCCAGTAGTGCAGGATCATGGCGGTGACGTAATGATGTCGCCTGACATGGCCAAGCTACTCAATATCGCAGACAAAATCAGTCAGCAAAGTGGTGACCAATATATTTCCAGCGAGTATGTTTTTCTGGCAGCCATGGATGACAAAGGCGCTCTGGGTAAGTTATTAAAGTCTTTTTCTGTGTCCAAACAGGCCATGGAAAATGCTATCAAGAATCTACGTGGTGGTGCCAATGTGGATGATCCTGAAGCGGAAGAAAATTACCAGGCATTGGAAAAATATACTGTCGATGTCACCCAGAAAGCCGAGCAAGGTGAGCTGGATCCGGTGATTGGTCGTGATGATGAAATCCGTCGTACTATTCAGGTGCTTCAACGCCGAACCAAAAACAATCCTGTATTAATTGGTGAGCCTGGCGTCGGTAAAACCGCGATTGTTGACGGACTTGCTCAGCGCATAGTCAATGGTGAAGTGCCGGAAGGATTGAAAGGAAAACGTATCCTGAATTTGGATATGGGGTCCCTGATTGCCGGCGCAAAATTTCGCGGTGAATTTGAAGAGCGTCTGAAAGCAGTACTTAATGAACTGTCCAAACAGGAAGGCCAGGTTATTCTGTTTATTGATGAAATCCATACCATGGTGGGTGCAGGTAAGGGAGAAGGGGCCATGGATGCCGGGAATATGCTTAAGCCTGCCCTGGCTCGTGGAGAATTGCATTGCGTGGGGGCAACCACGCTGGATGAATATCGTCAGTACATTGAAAAAGATGCCGCACTGGAACGACGTTTTCAAAAGGTACTGGTAGATGAGCCAACAGTAGAAGATACCGTGGCTATTTTGCGTGGCCTTAAAGAGCGTTATGAGGTTCATCACGGTGTGACCATTACCGACTCAGCCATTATCTCTGCAGCAAAATTATCCCAACGTTATATCACTGACCGTCAACTTCCTGACAAGGCAATCGATTTAATTGATGAAGCGGCAAGTTTGATCCGTATGGAAATTGATTCCAAACCGGAAGAAATGGATCGTCTGGAGCGTCGCCTGATTCAGCTGAAGATGGAAAAGGAAGCGCTGAAAAAAGAAACCGATGAGGCCTCAAAAAAGCGTCAGCAGAAACTGGAAGATGAGATAACAGAACTGGAACGGGAATATTCTGATCTGGATGAAATTCTCAAGTCTGAAAAAGCATCTTTGCATGGGTCAGCGAAAATCAAGAGTGACCTGGAACAGGCGCGTATCGATCTGGAAGCCGCACGCAGGGCCTCGGATCTGACCCGCATGTCTGAATTACAGTATGGCGTCATACCTGAACTTGAAAAAAATCTGGTGCAGGAAGCAGAAGTAGATACTTCCGAAATGAAATTGTTGCGTGACAAGGTCACAGAAGAAGAAATTGCTGAAGTGGTTGCACGTGCCACAGGGATACCTGTGTCTAAAATGCTGGAAGGCGAAAAACAAAAACTACTGCGCATGGAAGATGAATTACATAAGCGCGTCATCGGCCAGGCGGAAGCAGTTGATGCTGTTGCCAATGCTGTGCGTCGTTCGCGTTCCGGGTTATCAGAACCCAATCGACCTAATGGCTCATTTTTGTTCCTCGGCCCAACCGGGGTAGGTAAGACAGAATTATGCAAAGCGCTGGCACAGTTTCTGTTTGATACAGAAGACGCCATGGTGCGCATCGACATGTCTGAATTTATGGAGCAGCATTCGATTGCACGTTTGATCGGTGCTCCTCCTGGCTATGTAGGCTACGAAGAGGGCGGTTATCTGACGGAAGCTGTGCGCCGTCGTCCGTATTCTGTTTTGCTGCTGGATGAAGTTGAAAAAGCGCATCCGGATGTTTTCAATATTTTGTTGCAGGTACTTGATGATGGACGCCTCACTGATGGTCATGGTCGTACTGTGGATTTCAGAAATACTGTTGTGGTGATGACCTCTAACCTGGGTTCAGACCGTATTCAGGAAATGATGAATGATGAGACGGCTTATGATGCTTCATATCCATCTGTTAAGAATGCTGTGATGGATGTCGTAGGTAAACATTTTCGTCCTGAGTTTCTCAATCGAATCGATGAGATCGTGGTATTTCATCCACTGGCTGCAGCACAAGTCAGAGGTATTGCCGAAATACAGATGCAGTTACTGCAAAAGCGTCTGGATGATCTCGACCTGCATTTGCATTTGGGTGAAGGAGTGCTGGATAAAATTTCAGACTTGGGTTTCGATCCGGTCTACGGTGCGCGGCCACTTAAAAGGGCAATCCAGCAATGGATTGAAAACCCCTTGTCCCAAAAAGTATTGGGAGGCAGCTATGCACCGGGTGACGGGATTAATGTAGATGTAGAAAACGACGAGATTGTGTTTTCCTAAAATCATAAAATGGGGGTCAGAACAGGTTTTTAAAAACCTGTTCTGACCCCCATTTCTTTGTTATCGGTATTGGGCAAGATTGGTAATGAGGGTGCACAGTGCATCAAATGATTCCGAAGCTATAACAGGCGTGAATAAAACTTCCGGAATTATAATCGCGGCTGCGCCACACAAAGTTGTTTTGCTGATTTTCCCCATGATGCGCCAGTCATAAATCGCTATAGCTGCGATTAAAGCATTCATTGTCAGGTAGGTGGCAAGAAATGGTACGTTGGATAACTCAAAAGTCATCATATACAGTCTGTTGATTCCTGGAGGCAATATCACAATGGTTGCAAAAAGAATTAGCCGTTTGTGTATTTCAGGTTTGCGGACATTCCGAATGGCAATGCAAAATAGAATACTGAACGTTAACACTGCCACAATAGATAAATACGTCAGTCCATAATCATCTTTTGTATTTAATTCCGTAGCACCCATAAAAAGAACAGTAATAAGTGCTCCCATTAATGCGACGCCGGTGCCAATTGCGATGCCGAAAGTTCCCAGACTCCTGTGCAACGCAATACTTTTCACATTGACCAGAAGGGCTTGAACAACAAGCAAAATTATCCAACTGCAATAAAAAAGACCATGTATATGCACTACCGGTGGCAGAGCCCCCAGGGATCCTGTTGCCATAGGCTGGAAATAAGTCATGCCAAACCCGGAAAAAATGAAAAAGGCCATGACGAGGGTCATGCAGAAAAAAACGATGGTCTGAATGATTTTTTGGCAGATGTTTGAAAAGTTGCTTCTGTCATATTTTTTAGTCCACTTTATGCGGAAATATTTAAATTCAGAAAAATAAAGAAGACAGCAAGATTTCCATCATTAGTCTATGGACAATAACAGAATAACTATTCCAATGCTTGAGATGCTTTATTTTCAAGATCAGCGGCAAAGTTCATTACATGAAAGATCACGTTCTGTTCAATACTGCCACTGACCAGATGAGCACCCGGACCTATCGCATATACCCCGACATCTTCGCCACCATGAGTTTCCCCAAAAGTCCCCACTAAAGTTTCCTGATGATAACCGGGTGTTTCGGTATCGATATTGGTCAGATCATGTCGGCCTGATGCCGGCAGTCCACTGCGAGCATCGGCATTGGTGTTATTGCTATTATCATTGAAACCGGCGCCATTGGTATAACTAAGCGTGGTGTAGGGCAGGCCGTCCCTGTCGCGGGTAAACTCACTCTCGGGCATACCACTACTGTCATTACCAATCACTTTGCCGAGAATTGGATTTCCCCTGGTGGGGTAACCCGCCATGGTCATCACATGGCTGTGATCTGCAGTGACAATGATTAATGTTTCATTAGTATCCACCGCATTCACTGCAGCTTGCACCGCGTTCGAAAGTTCAACTGTTTCATTCAAAGCATTGAAGGCATTATTGGCATGATGAGCATGATCAATGCGTCCGGCTTCTACCATCAGGAAAAAACCGTCCTCATTATTTTTTAATAGCTCTATAGCTTTCACTGTCATTTCTGTCAGTGAAGGTTCTCCTCCAATATCTTCATTGCGGTTGGCCTCATAGCGCATGTGGGAATTTTCGAACAGACCCAATACATTTCTCGAATCGCTACTATCGATATTATTAAATCCTTCCCGATCCATGATGTAACGACCGCCCTGACTGACCCAGGAATAGATGAGGTTGCGCCCGTCATCTCTGTTACCTTCTCCAGTAGATTCGGCAAAACCGCTAATAGATACCGGGTCTTCACTATAAAAAGCATTACGGCCGCCCCCAAAGGCGACGTCAATACCATCAATGTCAGAATCATCGATACCTCCATTCACTTTACTTTTCAGGCGATTTTCAAAATCAACCAACTGGCTGGCGATATCGGCACATCCGAGAGTTTTTGCCTCTTCAGGCATATTGCTGGTGCTTTCCCAGTTACGATCGGGTGAGTTGGCATAGGTGGCAGCCGGGGTTGCATGGGTGATTTTTGCCGTGGAAACAATGCCTGTGGCCTTGCCGGAGACTTCAGCCAATTCCAGCGCAGAGACCAGAGTTGCACCTGGCGTATTCATATAACTTTCACAGGAGCCACGCAGGGGGCGCTCATCTATACCTATTACACCAGATCGCGTTTTAACGCCGGTCATGATGGCTGTCATGGTGCCGGCTGAATCAGGCACCTGAGCATCAGTGTTATAGGTTTTAACCAGACCGGTCCAGGGAAAACGCTCAAAACTTAATGAGTATTCTTCACCTGAGAGTCCCTGTTGCTGACCGGCAAAAATACGTGCTGCAGTAACTGTAGAAGGACCCATGCCATCACCCAGAAATAGAATGATATTTTTTGCGGCCCCGGGAGTGTTGTTATAGGCACGCCGGCTGGCTTCCTCAACTGCCCGGGCCCCATTTTGATACCAGTCAGAATCAGCAGATTGTGCATTAATTAGGCTTTGTGCGGCCAGGCTGGAAGCAAGAAGCGATAGCAAACTGATACAAGTCAGTGATTTTATTATTGTGGTTATTTCAAGATTGCGAATGCTCATACTCATTGAGTCCTTGCTGTTTGTCATTTTCCCATTATAGGAAGCATTAATTGATATTTAAATTAAGATAAATGGGTTGTTGCAATTATACTAGCTGAGATCTACCTGGCGTTTTATAGAACGGGTTCAAACAGCATGCTCCACGATAAATTATTTTTCTCATAATATGGCAATAGAATCTCCCTATTTTGCAGCAGTTGATCTCGGCTCCAATAGCTTTCATATGATTATTGCCCGCCTTCAGGATGGCAAGCTGGATATTGTTGATCGGGAAAAAGAAATGGTGCAGTTGGCCAGGGGGATTAAGGCTGATGGCCATCTTTCAGTGGCTGCCCAGACACGGGCTCTGGACTGCCTGAAGCGTTTCGCGGAAAGGTTGCGGGATATTCCGGCTGATCAAATCAGGGCTGCAGGAACCAAGTCTCTGCGTAGTGCCAGAAAATCCAATACCTTCGTGCGCCAGGCTGAAAAGGTTCTGGGTACACCAATCCAGATTATTTCAGGCTATGAAGAAGCAAGGCTGGTTTATTTAGGTCTTTCCCATTCAGTTCTCAATGATCAGAATCATCGCCTGGTTATCGATATAGGCGGCGGCAGTACCGAATTCATTATTGGCAAGGACTACGAACCAATAATTATGGAAAGTCTCAGCGTAGGATGTGTCACCTTTTCAGAACGCTGGATGAGCAAACCTGCCAAACCAACGAAAAAGGATATGGAGAAAGTTTACCTTGCTGCCTGTGCTGAAATAGAAGCGATACGTCAGGTATATCTGCGCATGGGTTGGCGTATTGTTTATGGCACCTCGGGTACCGCAAGAGCGATTGCAGATCTCACTGCAGAAAAAGATGGCGGCGCGGTGATCAGTAAGGCATCGCTGGAATGGTTGGCAGAGGAAGTCATCAAAAATAAATCGATTCTGGCGCATGTGCCGTCACCACGCTCATCAGTCGTTGCCGCGGGCATTGCTATTTTGCATGCAGTGTTTGATCAGCTGAAAATCGACGTCATGCATGTGGGCGATTATGCGCTCAAGGAAGGCTTGCTCTATGACACCCTTGGCCGACTTACAGATCAGGACTCACGTGCGCGTACTGTTAAAAAATTACAGGAGCAGTACAAGATTGATATTGAGCATGCGAAAAGGGTCTCTGATACAGCGCTATATCTGTGGAAACAAATTGATGGACCGGTGTTGCCCGGTGTCTCACGTTCAAAAATATTACGCTGGGCCGGGCAGTTGCATGAGATTGGAATGAGCATCTCCCATTCCGGCTATCATCATCATGGCTATTATTTATTACGTAATGGGGATATTGCAGGTTTTGGGCGTTATGAACAATATATCCTTGCCAATTTAATACGTACCCATCGTAAAAGTCTGGATTTGGAAAAATTTGGTGAACTGGATGATATGGCTATTGCTGCACTGACTCCTTTGCTGGTTTGCCTGCGCCTGGCAACAGTAATTCATCGTCGACGTGAAGAATTTGATAGTAAAGAGTTGCCTGCACTTACCGTCTCAGGCAATACCTACACTTTAAAATTCCGTCGTGGCTGGTTGCACAAACACCCGCTCACTTTGGCAAGTCTGGAAGTAGAGGGCGATCAATATGACCGGATTGGGGTTGGCCTGGAATTTAAATAGATATAGTTACAAGTCTCAAGTTACAAGTCTCAAGTCTCAAGTTAAAAGTTAAAAGTGGAAAGTGGAAAGAATGTAGGTCGAATAAGCGCAGCGCCATCCGACGTGGCATCTGAAAGACGCCCGCTTGGGACTTGCGACTTGTAACTTGAGACTATCTACTCTTTTTCCGAATAGGAAAAACGAATTAAGTAGATATGATGCCCGGTGCCATGTTGTGCTGTTTTTAGCAGTTCCGCCAGGCAGGAAAAGCCGGACTGTTTTGCCATTGTCTCCGAGATATCCTTAAACCCTATTTCTCTGATAGAAGTGACAATCACTTCTCCCGGATCCAGTCGGTAGTGTCCACCAGCCATGACATGGGGATATTTCCAGAATCTTACCGAGGTGGTGACCTCGCCATTTTTGACTCGTTCACCCAGGAATTTGGAAAACTGCATAGTGACTCTGCGAATTTCAGACAGTGGCTGAGTATACCTGAAGAGAAAATGTTTTAGTCTGTGGTCAGCATATGAGTGCAGGGTAAAAGTCATTTTCTTTGCAATATCAAGGGTAGTAATGGCCATTAAAGGTCATATAATGCGGAATACTCAACAAATTTCATACTGGTTATTCAGTAGTGCAGGGGGGAACATCATGAAAAATAAAACCGCTGTTTTTGCCGGTCTTTTCCTGGCAGCTATATCCATATCATGGTCAGCATCCGGCCATCACAGTTTCAGCGCCGAATTCACCGATGACCCGGGAGAAATTACCGGCATCGTCACTCGTGCCAGTTACAGAAACCCTCATCCACGTTACCAGGTGGAGGTCACCAATGCGGATGGCTCGAAAGAATCCTGGGAACTGCAGGGATCTGCTGTTACCGGTCTGCGTAATGCGGGATGGGATAAGGATTTCGTTCAGGTCGGTGATGTGGTTACCGTACAGGGATCTCTGGGACGAAATGGAGCCAAAAAACTTTTTATTCGTGGCCTGACCAAGGCAAATGGCGAATCTTATCCGCAGCGCTCAACTGTCGCCAGACAGCGTGATGAGGTTTATGCCACCTACGGCAAAGACTATGGCTATGCCAAGGTAAATAAAGATGCCCCATTTGATATTAGTGGCCCCTGGCGTAATTCCTACCGCTTCCAGGTCACTGTTAATGACCTGGAACCAAAACCCGTCCCATTAACTCCGGCAGCAGCAGAAATTTATGCCAATACGGTACATTATGATGATTATTCCCTGCGCTGCGTAGCGCCGGCATTACCCAGAATTTTCGGGGCTCCCTATGATATGGAGATCATTGACGCGGGATCTCACTATCAGTTTATTTATATTGAACATAATACCCCTCGC
Organism: Gammaproteobacteria bacterium; assembly: GCA_018698975.1. Lineage (GTDB taxonomy): Bacteria > Pseudomonadota > Gammaproteobacteria > Pseudomonadales > Pseudohongiellaceae > Eutrophocola. The sequence continues at coordinate 14,158 of JABIPQ010000015.1, read as the reverse complement.
AGGATTTATATGGATGGACGTCAGGTGCCGGAGAATTATCCGGATCGTCCCATGGGCTACTCTTTAGGTCACTGGGATGGAGAAGAGCTGGTAATTGAAACAACTAAACTGGCTTCTGGCTTCTGGCTGGATGGTTCTGGTCTGCCAATGGCTGGTGGAGAAGGAACGCGCATCGTTGAACGCTACACTCTGGCTGAAGATAAATTATCCATGGCAAGAGTGATGACTATTTATGATGATAATTACACACAGCCACTTGTACGACGCCGCTGGTCTGCGCGTGAGGATGACTTGTTAATTGTTGAACACGATAGCTGTGATCCTTCCAGCTACTATTCCGATATCCTCGAGGACGGTACCCTGGAGCGTCGTCTGGACGAGATACTTTAATCTGACTTTTTCTGGGCCAGGTTTCCTGGCCCGATTTTTTCTCCTCCCTCGGGATTTTTAAGTGATGCGTTTCCTTAATGTGCAAACACTGTGGAAATGAGAGTATTTCCATGTTTTTTGTCTCCTTTTTCCCATCTCCAAGTATGTGGTTCTTTGTAATCCCGCTCACTGGCTTATAATTTAACCAGTTAATAAAAATATACTAAGCTTTGGATTTTATAATGCAGTTGTATTCCTTTTTGTCTTTCTTTAAAGACAGTGCAGTCAGGTTTTCTTCCTTGCTGCATCTTCCTTTTTTAATTTTGTTTTCCTTACCTGTGGCTGCGCAATTCACAGCAGGCAGTGATGGTGGTAAAACGATTGAAATACCCAGGTTGAGTGGTGAAGTCAGCATTGATGGCGTGCTTGATGATGACCTCTGGTCCCGGGCCTTGTTGATTAATGATTTTCATCAATATGAACCGGTTGAATATGCGGAGCCCTCCCAGAAAACAGAAATCTGGATTTTTTATACCGAAGAGGCCTTGTATGTTGCCAGCCGTTTTTGGGAAACTGATCCGGAACTGATCAATGCCAATGTGCTGCGACAGGGGCAATCATTGCAGTCAGATGACCTTCTCGCGGTTATTCTTGATCCCTATCTTGACCGTCGTAATGGTTACCGCTTTGAAGTAAATCCCAATGGAGTACGTTGGGAAGGTCTGTTCCAGAACATTACAAATGTCGAAGGCAGTTGGGACGGAATCTGGCAGGCCAATGCCTCAAGTGATGAAACTGGCTGGTATTCCGAGATGCGAATTCCCTTCCAGACGATTTCTTTTAATCCCGATTCTGATTCCTGGGGAATCAACTTTCGTCGTGCCATACGCCGCGGCAATGAAAGCATCGCCTGGGTGTCACGCAATCGTCAGGTAAACCCCAGTATCGCAGGAACTATTACCGGCCTTGAAAACCTTCAGCAGGGCAAGGGTCTGGATATCGTACCTTCCATGGTGCTCAGAAAGGATAGAGTGATAGCCCCCGGCGGTTTAACCGAAGAAAGCTTTGAGCCGCAACTGGATGTTTTTTACAAAATAACCCCGCAGCTCAATGCTGCGCTGACCATAAACACAGATTTTTCGGCAACAGAAGTAGATTCCAGGCAGGTTAACCTGACGCGATTTAGCCTGTTTTTTCCCGAGAAACGTGATTTTTTTATTAGAGATTCAGATATTTTTGAATTTGGCCAGATCGGCGGTGGCGGATTTGATCAAGGCAGAGGGGCCGGTAATCCCGCCGTGCCAGGCGCAGCAACACAAAATGCCCGACCCTTTTTCTCACGTCGCATTGGCTTAAGTACCGGTGGCGAACCAGTCGATATTAATGCCGGTGTCAAAGTCAGTGGCAGGGTGGGTGACTGGAATGTAGGTACATTGTTAATAAGCCAGGATGAAGATGTTCTAAGTGGTGTGGATTCCAGTGAAGTGTTTGTCGGTCGGGCAATATTGAATGTACTGGGAGAATCCCAGCTTGGTGTTATCGCTACCAGCGGTGATCCACAATCAAATCTGGATAATAATCTGATGGGGATGGATTTTCGTTATAGAAATTCGCGTTTGCCTGGGGGGAGAACGATTCAGGGCGTAGCTTTTTATCAGCAATCAGATACTGCGGGTAAAACAGGTGATGATGCCTCCTATGGCTTTGGAATCAGCTCACCGAATAACCAGGGCTGGCGTGGGGGTTATAACTACAAGCGGGTTGAGAAGAATTTTGATCCTGCTGTAGGCTTTGTCAGTCTTACTGACATGGAAGATCATGCTGTAGATTTTGGTTACCGACATTTTTACCGTCCGGGCGGTTTTATGCGTTCGACCTATGTTGGCTTTGATGGCTACGAATCCCGTAACCTTAGTGATGGTGATGTGATTTCTTCCAATTTGGGGCTGAGGATTACCAACAATAATAATTCAGGGGACGGATTATTTGGGCGACTCATGAAAAGCAGGGAAGTTTTACGCAGAGATTTTACTATTAACCGCTCTTCCGATGGCAATCGTCAGATTGTTATTCCCGCGGGTGATTATTCATATAATGAATACCTGATTGGATTACAGTTAGGGAACCAGCGGGCGCTTTCCGGGCGCATCTCGACCCGTTTTGGCGACTATTACAACGGCACTCGCTTTCAAAGGGGAGTCGGGATGAACTGGCGACCTACACGCCAGTACGATATCGGCGTTAATTTCACTGAGACTGAAATAGAACTGCCTGTTGGTAATTTCACGGTGCGCTTGTTTACTTTAGATACCAAAATTGCCTTTTCCTCCACTCTTGCCTGGAGCAATTTACTCCAGTATGACAATGTCTCCGAAGTAATGGGCTTCAATTCCCGGCTACACTGGATTCCGGAAGCAGGGAAACAGGCTTTCCTGGTGTTTAATTATGGTCTGGCTGATCTGGATAAGGACAATGAGTTTCATTCCACCGGCTCAGATATTTCATTGAAATTTAGTTATACCTTTAGATTCTAGGTACAAGGTACAAGGTACAAGGTACAAGGTACAAGGTACAAGGTACAAGGTACAAGGGAAGCAACTTTTTGAATTTAATTTTGGTGTAGGCCGTATAAGTGTAGTGCCATCCGATATGGCGTCTATCAGAAATCCGCCTAAATGGTTAACTCAATGTGTGAATCATCAGTCTCGAAAAAAGGGACGATGTCCAGTTGGGAGAGGACCCAGTATTTGATTTACAGGGGGAGTGGTTTATATTGGATCTCTGTTCTGAATTAAGAGTAATTTATATTGTCCGATTTACTATGAATTTCATCATTCGATTTTTCAAGCTTTCTCATTTACCCGCAACTCTCGCGGTTTTCCTGGTGTCTGGCTTGCTTTCCAGTCAGGGGGCATTAGCTCAGGGTTCTATGATTATCAATCCGAGACTGGCAGGTAGCGTACAGGCGGATATCAATGGTTCTGAATTTCAATTTGCCAGATTGCAATACAGCGGTAACGGCGGAGGTGGCAGAGGGGGCTGGGGCAGAGGCTCCTGGACCACTGACTGGCCTGAGGCCGAGCATTTTCTGACTGAAGGCATTTCCCGCTTGACCAATGTGGATGTTACCCAGGTGGCTCTTTATAACGGTGAAGGTGGTGAGCGCATAAATCTTGCCGAAGACACTATTTTTGATTATCCCTGGCTCTATGGTGTTGAAGTAGGCCGCTGGGTATTAAGTCGTGAAGAAGCCAGTAAATTACGTGAATATTTATTGCGTGGCGGCTTTCTGATGGTAGATGATTTTCATGGCTCTTACGAATGGAGCCAGTTTGAATTAGGCATGAAACAGGTTTTTCCTGAACGACCCATCAGGGATATTCCTGATAACGATGAAGTTTTTCATGTCCTTTATGATCTGGACTCAAAAATCCAGATTCCTGGACTTGGGGCTTTTTATCGCGGTGTGACTTATGAGCAGGATGGTTATGATCCGCACTGGCGTGGAGTCTATGATGATCATGGCCGCCTTGTGGTAGCGATTAATCATAATATGGACCTGGGAGATGCCTGGGAGCATGCAGATACACCGGGTTATCCGGAACCGATGACAGCTTTGGCTTATCGCTTTGCAGTGAACTATGTCATTTACAGTATGACGCATTGATTTATTCAGGCGAACGTTGTTAGCCATGTTGGATGACGCTACGCTTATCCGACCTACAATTAAAATTTATCTGCCGACGGCTATGGGCCGAAGGCTGTTTCAAACGCAACTCAAATTAAGTTTACCAGCGACTATGAGAAATCTTTCAACCCATTTCATTTTTTCCTTTATCATTTATCTTTTATCACTATCCTTTGTTTATGCTGCCAATGAAGATGATCTGATTGCCCGCGCCCGGGTGATACATGACAACGTGATGGCACTGGATACTCATGTGGATATCCCCCTGAATTTTGCCAGCAGTGAACATGACCCTGCCAATGCGGATGCACAGGTGACTCTGGATTCAATGCGTTCCGGTGGTCTGGACGCAGCATTTTTTATTGTTTATGTCGGTCAGCAGGAAAGAAACGAAGAAAATTATCGTAATGCGCGAGCTGATGCAGTGGCCAAGTTCGATGCCATTCATCGCATGACAGATTATATGTATTCAGATCGTATCGGGCTTGCCGACACTGCTGCTGAGGCCAGGGCAATTTTTGCCGAGGGCAAACTGGTAGCGCTGATAGGTATCGAAAATGGTTTTGTCATTGGCAAGGATCTTTCCCTGCTTGAAGACTTCCGCAATCGTGGTGCTCGCTATATGACTCTGGTCCATAACGGTCACAATGATATTGGAGATTCAGCCCAGCCGCGTCCCCAGTTTGGCGATATGGAAACAGAACATGGTGGCTTGAGCGATTTCGGTTTTGACGTTGTTGATGAACTGAACCGCCAGGGCATTCTTGTGGATATCAGTCATGTCTCGCGTCAGACCATGCTGGATGCCACACGCCATTCAAAGGCGCCGGTGATCGCTTCTCACTCAAGTGTTACCGCTATTGCCGATCATCCGCGCAACATGAATGATGAGCAGCTGCTTGCCCTGAAAGACAATGGCGGGGTGATACAGATAGTGGCCTTTAATCCTTATGTGAGGGAAGGCGGGGATGCCAATGTTGAGATGTTCGTTAATCATATTGATTATGCCGTGAACCTGATTGGTGTTGAGCAAGTAGGGATTTCGTCAGATTTTGGTGGCGGTGGTGGCATCGCTGGCTGGAATAATGCCAATGAAACCTTCAATGTCACTCTCGAGCTGGTTCGCAGAGGGTATTCTGAAGAAGACATCCGGCAATTGTGGGGGGCAAATGTATTACGCATTCTGGAAAAAGCGGAACAAGTCGCGGATAGCTATTAATTTTCGTAATTAATTTTCGTAATTAATATTAGTAATCAATAATAGAAAAATTTATACCATGCAATCCTCAGTCACCATACGACACTGTATTGATGATGGTCTCGTTAATCTTAAAGAAAATTTCTGGGCTTTTATTCTCATCGTCATCATTCTTGGCATTTTTGATGCTGTAGGAAATGGCCCTGCTTATCAGCAAGGTAGTGAGAATCAGTGACTGTTTCAGGGTGCAGCTTCCGGTAGCTATGTGGTTTTGTTTACAAGCTTTTTCATCAAGCCGGTTTTTGATTATGGTGCCAATCTGCAGTTTGTGAAGGGCAACAGAGGTGAAGAGGTTGAAGTTCGTGATATTGCTGATGGCTTTAGCTCAAAAGAACTCTACATTGATATAATTCTCACCAACCTGATTGTGTTGGTGTCGATTATTTTGGGGTTTATTTGCCTGGTTTTTCCGGGGATCTATATTTTTTGCCGGCTTGTACTGAGCAGCTATCTGGTAATAGATAAGGGGCTCGCACCAAAACAGGCGGCCTCTGCCAGCTGGCAGTTGATGCGTGATGACTGGCCTAAAGTTATCCTGCTGGGTCTGGTTTCCATAGGTATGTGCATCATCGGGATTCTCCTGCTGTTTGTCGGTATTTTTCCTGCCATCGTGTGGATAAAGTCCATGTTTGCCTCTTTTTATCAGCAAATCATTGATTCTCATGACGAAAAATTTCTGCTCTCACTTGACATAGAGCCCTGAATTCCCATAAAGTGCGGCACTTGGTGGACGGGCTGACAGGAGATCCCTTGTTCAGTCGCCAGGACCAATCGATCCTAAATGGATGTTGGTTGACCCCCAGAGACTAGCTATAACTGAGCAACTAAACTTGGAACGGGTTTAGAAAAGGTTAAGCTTCCCGGCACCTATCTTGTGCTGGGCCTCTAAAGGTTCAACCAGAACCTGGCTTAAAAACAGATGCAGGATACAAGATGCAAGAGATCAGCTGAAAACAGCTGCTTAATGCTATGCGTTTTACCATAAATAGGGGTCAGAACAGGTTTTTTATATAAAAAAACCTGTTCTGACCCCTATTTTAAACAGAATTAATTATTTAGAGGACAGGACTGTGGAAATGCTTTCCGGAGGAGACATGTTGATTCGTGCATTGCACGATGAAGGGGTTGATTTAATTTTCGGTTACCCTGGTGGTGCCGTTTTACATATCTATGACGCAATATTCAATCAGGATAAGGTGGATCATGTTCTGGTGCGTCATGAACAGGCAGCTACACATGCAGCCGATGGTTACGCCCGTGCAACAGGCAGGCCAGGAGTCGTTCTGGTGACATCAGGACCAGGTGCAACCAATGCTATTACTGGCATTGCGACTGCTTATATGGATTCGATTCCAATGGTAGTTATTTCAGGTCAGGTTACCCGCGATTCTATTGGTCTGGATGCGTTTCAGGAAACAGATATGATCGGCGTCTCGCGCCCCGTTGTGAAGCACAGCTTCATGGTTCAAAAAGCTGAAGATATTCCCATGGTGGTCAAGCAGGCCTTCCATATTGCAACTTCTGGCAGACCAGGACCGGTTGTTATTGATATTCCGAAAGATGTTACTGATCCAGGGGAAACTTTCCCCTATGAATATCCGGAAACGGCAAAGATCCGCTCTTATAGTCCTCCTACCAAAGGTCATTCCGGTCAGATAAAAAAGGCTGTGGAAATTCTTATGAATGCCAAAAAGCCGATTATTTATTCTGGCGGTGGTGTGGTGATGGGTGATGGCGCGGAGCTGTTAACCCGGTTAGCTCAAAAGCTTGGCTATCCAGTGACTAATACTTTGATGGGGCTTGGCGCCTATCCGGCCACAGATAAACAATTTGTGGGCATGCTAGGCATGCATGGCACCTATGAAGCCAATATGAGCATGAATGATGCCGATGTAATTCTGGCCATTGGTGCTCGCTTTGATGATCGTGTGACCAATTCAGATGTGTCCAAGTTTTGTCCGGATGCGACTATCCTGCATGTGGATATTGACCCGGCAGCAATCTCCAAAACGGTTACAGCGCATGTACCTATTGTGGGCCCAGTAGTTCCTGTGCTTGAAGAAATGCTCGAGCAGGTAAATGCATCGAAAGTACAAATAGACGAGGAAGCCCTGGCAGCCTGGTGGAAAAAAATCGACCACTGGCGCGAACGTGACTCTCTGGCGGTAACTCCTGCAGAAGGCGAAGTCATTAAGCCACAACAGGTAATCCAGGCTTTGTATAAAGTAACTAATGGCGATGCCTATATCACCTCGGATGTGGGACAGCACCAGATGTTTGCTGCGCAGTATTATCACTTTGATAAACCACGACGCTGGATCAATTCCGGGGGGCTTGGCACCATGGGCTTTGGATTACCAGCGGCAGTGGGCGTTCAGCTGGCATTTCCTGATGCGATTGTTGCCTGTGTGACGGGTGAAGGCTCTATTCAAATGAATATTCAGGAACTGGCAACCTGTAATCAATGTGCCTTGCCGATAAAAATTGTGAACCTGAATAATGAAGCTTTGGGAATGGTGAAGCAGTGGCAGGATATGCAGTATGGCGGTCGCCATTCACATAGTACCTATGCAGATTCATTACCTGATTTTGTTGCTCTGGCTGAATCCTATGGCCATGTCGGTATACGCATTGAAAAGCTCAGTGAGCTTGAAGAAAAAATGAAGGAAGCCTTTGCCATCAAGGACAAGCTGGTATTTATTGATGTCTGTGTGGACCCTAATGAGCATGTCTATCCTATGGCGATCAAGGGCGGGGCAATGAGTGAAATGTTTTTAAGCAAGACAGAGAGGACTTGATATGAGACGCATTGTTTCTATTTTGCTGGAAAACCAGCCAGGTGCATTGTCACGCGTGGTAGGTCTTTTCTCACAACGCAATTACAACATTAACTCACTGACGGTGGCGCCGACGGATGATCCTACCTTGTCGCGATTGACGATAACCACCATTGGCGATGACCGCAAGATTGAGCAGATTATCAAACATCTGAACAAGATTGTTGATGTGGCCAAACTGGTGGATCTTACTGAAGGCAGTCATATTGAGCGTGAACTGTTGCTGATTAAAGTAAAAGCAACAGGAGCCCAACGTGCTGAAGTGAAAAGAGTCGCTGATATTTTCCGTGGTGATGTGGTGGACGTTACGCCGACCATGTATACCATTCAGTTGACCGGTACCAGTGAGAAACTGGATGGTTTCATTCAGGCTCTGGATGGGACTACCATTCTCGAGGTTGCGCGCTCGGGAGCTTCTGGCGTAGCCAGGGGAGAGAAGATTCTTAGTTTGTAGAACAGTCGCAAGTCTCAAGGTGCAAGGTGCAAGGTGCAAGGTACAAGGGACTCAGGTTTATGGGAAGAGTTCTGTAGGTCGAATAAGGCCGCAGGCCGCCATCCGACATGGCGTCTGCAAGACGCCCGCTTGAGACTTGTAACTTGAGACTCAAATAGGCTCTTCCACAAAGCTTACACTGGCCTGTTCATATTTGGGCAGTGCTGCCGCTTCCCGAAAAGATTTCATTGTTTCAAATGGCGTGTCTACCAATAGCATATTGATGACCCAGCCTGGCAAAGGGGAGCCCGGGTTCACATGGGCTTCATTGATGACTTGAACCGCACCCTTGGCAAGTGGCTGCAGATGCCAGCTAATGGTGGCTTAGGTTAAGCGTAACCGGCCTTTTTGTTCTTCAACAATACCTGTGGTGGCCTCGCTGGTCATCATCACATCCAGAGTCACTGGGTTTTGGCTCCAGTGAACCCGTGCCAGAATGTCGCGATCTTTCACCGGAAAAGGTGAATCATTAGCGGTATACACCAGAAGATTGGTATCGCTGATTTTTTCATGCACTGAAGATTCGACGCATTTATCAGCCCATTGCGGGCAGGCTTCTGAATCAAGAATGAGTGCAACCATGGAAGAGAGTCTTAAATCGTTCACCAATGTAACTGTTCTGACTGCATCGAAGGGGAATCCCGGGATCTTGCGGGTATAGACCTGAATATCTTCACGGTCGCGTCTGAGCTCCCAGCCCTGATTACTGGTCACAGGGTTTTCTGCAGCAAAGATGGGAGCAAGCACTTGCAGCAGTAAAAGAAGTATTCCAATTGCAGCTTTGCCCATTGTGAATCTCTCAGGAAAAAGACTCGTCTAGCTTAACTGGTATAGAAAGGGATTTCGTCTGTTTAATTTCACGCAGATTTTTTATGCAAAAAAAACCAGGCAACTGCCTGGTTTTTTCCTTGTGACTTGCGACTTGTTAAACCACTTTCTTCATTGCTGTCATATAACCGCGCAGAACTTGACCTACCGACTCAATAGGGTGATTTCTGATAGCGGCATTTACTTCGATAAGCTCGCGATCATCAACGCTGTTATCCTTAACCTGCACACCCTTACCAATAATGTCGGTATCGACTGCTTTCATGAAGTCTTCCAGCATTGGTACAGCGGCATGGGAAAACAGATAACAGCCGTATTCAGCAGTATCGGAAATCACGGCGTTCATCTCGTAAAGTTTTTTACGACCAATCAGGTTGGCAATCAATGGGACTTCATGCAGAGACTCGTAATAGGCTGATTCAGCAATTACGCCAGCAGCTGTCAGCGTCTCAAAGCATAATTCCACGCCTGCCTTGATCATGGCGACCATCAGAATGCCATTGTCATAAAACTCCTGCTCGCTGATGTCCGGGGCACCCTCTGGAGAAGAGAGCTCAAAAGCAGTTTTACCTGTGTCTTCACGCCAGCCCAGCAGTTTGGCATCGTCATTGGCCCAGTCTTCCATCATACCGGCTGAAAATTGTCCTTCCATGATGTCGTCCATGTGTTTTTCGAACAGAGGACGCAGGATGGATTTCAGCTCTTCACTGACTTCAAATGCTTTCAGTTTTGCCGGATTGGAAAGGCGGTCCATCATATTGGTAATACCACCCTGCTTCAGTCCTTCAGAAACAGTTTCCCAGCCATACTGTATTAATTTGGACGCATAGGCAGGGTCGATGCCTTTTTCCACCATCTTTTCAAAGGCAAGAATGGAGCCGGCCTGCAGTGTGCCGCAGAGTATAGTCTGCTCACCCATCAGATCAGATTTCACCTCTGCGATGAATGAGGACTCAAGTACACCAGCTCTGTGACCACCGGTAGCAGCAGCATAGGCTTTGGCAATTTCCAGGCCATCGCCATTGGGATCGTTTTCTCTATGTACTGCAATCAGGGTAGGGACACCAAAGCCACGTTTGTACTCTTCACGGACTTCCGTACCAGGACATTTAGGGGCAACCATCACAACAGTCAGGTCGTCACGAATCTGCATGCCTTCTTCAACAATATTGAAACCATGCGAGTAGGCAAGGCAAGCACCTTTTTTCATCAGCGGCATGACCTGTCCGACGGCATCGGAGTGCTGCTTATCTGGTGTCAGGTTAAGCACCAGATCAGCTGTCGGTACAAGCTCTTCGATGGTACCAACAGTAAAGCTGTTCTCGGAGGCATTAACCCAGGATTGTCGTTTTTCCTGAATTGCTGATTCACGTAAGGCATAGCTGATATCCAGGCCGCTATCGCGCATGTTAAGCCCCTGGTTGAGTCCTTGGGCACCGCATCCCAGGATGACCACTTTCTTGCCTTTCAGTTTGTCCACACCGCCTGAGAACTCCGAGGAGTCCATAAAGCGACACTTCCCGAGTTCTTCAAGCTGCAGGCGCAAGGGAAGGGTGTTGAAATAATTCATTGAAAACTCCGGTGTCTATTGGTGATTAATTAAGGTTGCTTAAATCAGGGCGGCAATATTAAGCAAAAATGCCTCTTTGGTCTAATTATTCTGAGGATTTAGTAAACTAATTTTGCCGAATTAAAAATTCCGGGTCTAATAAAACTGCCTGGATAAAGTAAAACGCTCTCTGATTTGAGTTTCCTAACTATCTATTTGTCCATTTGCGCTGGTTTAGCGCGTATAATCGCTAATCTTACGAAATATACAGGGTGTAAACGCTTAAATGAGCGAAGACAGAGAAACAGATCTTGTGCAGGATGATGACACTGAAAATAGTGAGTCTATTCTCCTGATTGATGATCATGAGGAAGTGGTTTCCGAAGATGGGCGCAAGGTACGCCGCAGAGGAATTTACCTATTGCCTAACCTGCTGACCACTGGAGCCATGTTTGCCGGCTTTTATGCAGTGATTTCTGGCATGGGTGGTGATTTTAGTCATGCCTGTGTTGCCATCATCGTTGCCATGTTCCTTGATGGATTGGATGGCCGCGTGGCAAGACTAACCAATACCCAAAGTGCCTTTGGTGCTGAATATGACTCCCTCTCCGACCTCATAGCCTTTGGTATGGCTCCGGCACTGATTTGTTTCAGCTGGGCTCTGTCTACTCTGGGTAAGGCTGGCTGGACCATCTGTTTTATTTACGTGGCTTGTGCAGCCCTGCGCCTGGCTCGTTTTAACGTCCAGCTGGGTACTACTGACAAGCGTTTCTTTGTAGGGCTGGCAAGCCCCGCTGCAGCCGGACTCGTGGTCTTCATGGTCTGGGTGTTAACTGAATACGAAGTTGAAATAACGCGTCTGGTTTCGATGATAGCGGCACTGGTAACTTTTATAGCCGGTGCCCTGATGGTACTGAATATCCGCTATTACAGTTTCAAGGACCTGGACATGAAAAACCGGGTGCCTTTTATCGTGATGATTCTGGTGGTGCTGGTTTTTGTCATAGTGTCATGGGACCCCCCAATCGTGTTATTTTTAATGGCTATCACTTATGCCATGTCTGGACCGGCGATGGCGGTTTACGCACGTAAAGAAAAACTGATGAGCAGGTTCCGGACTGATGGGACTGAGGGGAATACGACTGTCTCCGAAGAGGAATTTTTTACAGAATCAGGTCAGGGTGTTGGGGACGCCGCCGATAGTGAGAGCAATAGTGAAGTTGATATCGACCAGAAAGACGAAACCAGGGATTGAGCTGTCGGGAAGCTTTTCACAAAAAACTGGTCACAATACTTACATACGCATTTTTTTTAGAACGACAGGAGTTAAGGCGAGATGATTATTAAAACCAGGAAAGAAATTCCTTCTTCAGAGATTACGCCTGAATCAGTTTACCGGGAACGCCGTAAATTCATGAAAACAGGTGCTAAGGCTGCTTTTGGTGTTGCCGGAGCTGGTTTATTGTCTTCTGCTGCCAGTGCACAAACTGGTGATGCGCTATTTGCCCGGGCACCTGCAGATATTAACCTGGCATCCAAACCCGACTGGCTGGTTGAAAAGGCCGCCATGCGCACTGATGCGCCAGCGAGTGGCCCTTTCAATACCGATGAAGAGCTTACCCCTTTTGAGGATGTCACCACCTATAACAATTTTTATGAATTCGGAACCGGTAAGGATGATCCTGCGCGTAATGCCCGTGATTTCAGTATTGATCCATGGACTGTGGAAGTCAGCGGAGAAGCTAACAAGACCGGGACCTATACACTTGAAGATATTCTCAATCCCCATACCTTTGAAGAAAGAGTATTTCGCCTGCGTTGTGTCGAAGCCTGGTCCATGGTTATTCCGTGGGTGGGATTTTCTCTGGGAGACTTGCTCAAACGTTTCGAGCCTAACGGCGATGCAAACTATGTGCAGTTTGACACGCTCGTTGATTCGGATCAGATGTCTGCTCAACGCTCAAGATTTGCCACCATTGACTGGCCTTATCAGGAAGGCTTGCGTATGGATGAAGCCATGAATCCACTGGCTACAATTGCCACCGGCCTTTATGACGATATCCTGCCTGCTCAGAACGGAGCGCCATTGCGTCTTGTCGTACCATGGAAATATGGCTTTAAAAGTATCAAATCCATTGTCGCTATTCGTTTTACCAAAAATATGCCCAATAATACATGGAGAGATCTGCAGGCCAGTGAGTACGGTTTTTACGCCAATGTAAATCCACAGGTGAGCCATCCGCGTTGGAGTCAGGCCAGTGAGCGGCGTCTGCCTACCAGTCTGTTTAACCCGCGTCGTATAGACACCATGATGTTCAATGGCTACGCAGATGAAGTGGCCAGTATGTATGCCGATATGGATTTACGCAGATTCTATTAACAGACCTTATATCGGCCCAGCCTGACAGATGACTTTTCTGGCCAAACCTGCCGTTTTTCTGCTTTGTTTGCTGCCGGGTGCTTACCTGGCTTATGCCGTATATCTGGCATTTAGCGGTGGTGAGAATCTGCTCGGCCCGGATCCGGCTCAGTTTCTATCATTAGAGACAGGGGAGTGGGCCATACGTTTGCTTATATTATCTCTGGCAATCACTCCATTACGATATTTGCTGAACTGGCCTTATGCCTTTCGTTTTCGACGTATGATAGGCCTGTTTGCCTATTTTTATGTGTGTATGCATCTACTGGTTTTTCTGATGTTCCTGTTGCAGTGGCAATGGGGAGCTATAGGAAGGGAGATTGCAGAGCGGCCTTTCATCACCATTGGTTTTGCAGGCTTTGTATTACTTACGCTATTAGCCCTTACCTCCTTCAATGCGGCGCAGCGCAAGCTGGGAAGAAACTGGAAACGCCTGCACAGACTGACCTATGCCGCCTCAATTCTGGGTGTTATGCATGTCATATGGATTGTGAGATCCAGCTATTTCGATGCGGTTTTGTATGGCAGCCTGGTGCTCTTGCTGCTGGGATACAGGCTGCTAAGGAAATACAGCGAAGCGGTCCGAAAATTCAGCATTCTTGGGTGAATAGGCCTTTTTAAAGTAAAGGTCTTGTCTGAGTATGCTTAATAAGTATAATGCGCGTTCTCATTTTTTGAGATGTTCTGTTCCTGGAAGTTTGGGTCTGTAGCTCAGTT
>JABIPQ010000130.1 GCA_018698975.1 Gammaproteobacteria bacterium | reverse complement strand
TACTGGATTTTACTATGTTATTCAGATCATCCATATAAACCAGATTAGGTTTGTGATTCAAAAGCTCTGCTTCAGTATAACTGCCGTAGGCACAAATAATGACTCTGTCACTCACATCGGCTTTATGGGCTGCTGCGCCGTTGACAGAAATGATGCCGGAATTTTCTTCAGCGCGAATAGCGTAAGTGATTAAGCGTTCACCATTACTGATGTTGTATATCTGGATTTGCTCAAATTCACGAATGCCAGCAGTATCAAGTAAGCTGCCGTCAATGGCACATGAACCCTCATAGTCTGGTTCAGCATGGGTTACACAAGCTTTATGCAGCTTGGCCTTCAAAAATAATGATTGCAATACGACTTCCTCATAAAACAGGTTCCGAAATTACTTAGAACCAGCAGGTTTGCAGCGGAGCGCATTATCCCAAAAAAGAGGAAGATTGGGCAAACTGGCAAGCGTAGAAGTGAAAAGAGTGAAAATTAATAAGAGGATTTATTCTTCTTCGTAGTGCTCTGGAAGATCATCCTCTTCATCAATATCTTCCATGCTTAGTAAATATTCGAATTCAGGATCTACCAACACGCGACCATCCATAGCTTCTCTACCCAGAAGCATCATGTAGGTCATTTCCGATCGGTCGGTCAGGTTCACTTTAATCGGCCACTCCATGCCAGCTAAACGAAATAGTGTGGAAATGACCACACGTTTTTCTATATCTGCTGACGAGCTTTTGACAGTTGTTGTGATTTCAATAGGTGCTGTGGCGTGAACTATAGTTTCCACATTGTGAATGTCAGGGTGCAGATCAAAACTTACAAATTTCTTCTTACCTCTGGAAAACTTCTTGATGTTGTCGACATGTAGAGAGGATGTTGCGGCTCCGGTATCAACTCGGACATGCATTTTTTCAATACCCAGTTCAGGTAAATCACATAATTCGAGTGTGCCGATTTTAATTTTGGGATGTTTTTGATACATCTATTTCACCCTTTGCCTTTGGGCTTGTTCGGCCCAAACTTGGAATCTTTTTCTATATATTCAATGATCTTGGCAGCTACATTTTTCCCCGTGGCGGTTTCAATTCCCTGAAGCCCGGGTGAAGAGTTCACTTCGATGACCAATGGACCATGGGAGGAGCGAAGAATATCGACACCCGCCAGATCAAGACCCATGACCTGTGCGGCTCTGACGGCCAGTGCGCGTTCTTCGGGTCTTAGTTTGATGACTACAGCGGAGCCACCTCGGTGCAAGTTAGAGCGATATTCACCTTTGATAGCATTACGCTGCATTGCAGCTATTACTGTTTTGCCTACAACAAAGCAGCGAATATCGGAGCCACCAGCCTCCCTGATAAATTCCTGTACCAGAAAATCTGAGCCAATACCCCGAAAGGCATTGATGAGTGCTTCTGCTGCTTTCTTGGTTTCTGCCAACAAGACACCATCCCCATGGGTGCTTTGCGTCAGTTTTACGATCAAGGGAGCACCGCCTACAGATTCAATTAATTTGTCAGTGGCCCTGGCAGAGTGAGCGTAGCTTGTCACCGGCTGGCCTATGCCTTTTCTGGCTAGAAGTTGATGGGCTCGAAGTTTGTCTCTGGAGCGATTTATTGCAATGGACTCGTTGATGGAATAAACATGCCCAACTTCAAATTGTCTGAGTACTGCGCAGCCATAAGTAGTTATGCTTGCACCGATTCGGGGAATGACAGCATCAAATTCCAGATTTTCCACCACCTCGGAATTACGCTGGTAATACACTCCGGGATTGTTTGCCGTAATGTTCATGTAACACTTCAGGACATCTATAACGTGCACTTCATGGCCACGTTCCCGAGCCGCTTCTACAAGCCGGTGTGTTGAATATAAATTTCTGTTTCTGGAAAGTATGCCTATACGCATAGTTTTTATATTGATCTTAGAGTGGGGAAATCAAGGGTGCGCAATATTAGGCTACACAATGGGAGAAATAAAGCAGTTAATTTATAATTTTTACCTGGATATTATCAATCAGTCTTGTCGGACTCAGCCAGGCTGCTGTCAAAATGACCAGGTGTAAGTCTGTCTGTGTAGCGGGCTCAAGAGTGGCAGCATTGCAGACCGAAAAATAATCTGTTTTCAATCCTGATTGTGTCAGAAATTCAATAGCTTGTGCTTCCAGTGCGGGATAATCCCGTTCACCTTTCTCTATTTTTATTTTGGCTTGTTCCAGGCTTGTGTAAATATTGGACGCTATAAGCAG
>JABIPQ010000129.1 GCA_018698975.1 Gammaproteobacteria bacterium | reverse complement strand
TTTTATTTCAAGATTTTATTTCAAGATTTTATTCAATTTGACTTCAGGATTTAAAGTACATGGCAATTAAAATTGCAATCGAGCACTATACTGAGTATCGGTTTGATCGAATGACAGACATCATGCCACATGTGGTCAGACTGCGTCCAGCGCCCCACTGTCGTACACCAATCGAATCGTATTCATTAAAGGTGCAGCCGGAAAACCATTTCATTAACTGGCAACAAGATCCTTTTTCCAACCACCTTGCAAGACTGGTTTTTCCCGAACCTGCTCGCAAACTTGTATTAAGCGTTGAAGTTATCGCTGACATGACAGTGATCAATCCTTTTGACTTTTTCCTCGACGAAAAGTTTGATCACATTCCATTTCGTTATGACAGCCAACTGAAAAAAGATCTCGCCCCTTATCTTCAGATAACCGATAAAGGGCCATTGCTGATGGATATGTTGGCAAAAGTGGATCGCAAGAAAACGCCAACTATCAATTTCCTGGTGAACCTGAATTCTTTGATCATGTCTGAATTGAGTTACCTGATCAGAATGGACCCCGGTGTGCAAACCTGTGAAGAAACGCTGACCTTGAGACAGGGTTCCTGTCGCGACTACGCCTGGCTGCTGGTACAAATGATGCGCCACCTTGGTATGGCGGCCCGTTTCGTTTCCGGTTATCTCGTGCAGTTAAAAGCAGACGTCAAGGCACTCGATGGCGGTGCTTCGGGTACCGAACAGGATTTCACCGACCTGCATGCCTGGGCTGAAGTGTATATTCCTGGTGCTGGCTGGGTTGGCCTGGATGCAACCTCTGGTCTGTTTGCTGGCGAAGGGCATATTCCACTTGCCTGCACACCTGACCCCTACAGTGCAGCACCGATTACCGGCTCCATTGGTCCCTGTGAAGTCGACTTCAAATTCTATAACAAAGTCACGCGCATCCATGAAGACCCTCGCGTCACCTTGCCTTATACCCCTTCACAGTGGAGCAAGATAAACACACTGGGCAAGGAAGTAGACAAGAAACTGAACAAGGAAAAAGTAAAACTTACTATGGGTGGTGAGCCTACTTTTGTCTCAATTGATGACATGGATGGCGCCGAATGGAACACCGATGCACTGGGTGACAAAAAGCTGGAATTATCAGCAAAATTACTCCAGTCACTTAAAGCCCATTATGCCCCGCAAGGACTTATCCATCACGGTCAGGGCAAATGGTATCCGGGCGAACAACTACCTCGTTGGGCACTCGGTATTTTCTGGCGCACCGATAAAAAACCACTGTGGCATGAGCCGTCCCTGCTGGCTACCCCATCGGATGACACCAGCGTGCCAAAAAATGCCGCTAGAAAATTTCTGAAAAGTTTGTGCAAGGAATTGGGTCTGCCGGATAAATATATGGTGCCTGGTTATGAAGACAAGGAATATTACCTGGATAAAGAAGGCATCTTGCCCCACAACGTCAGTGTCGAAGACAGCAAAATCAAGAATGCCCAGGAACGAGCCAGAATACGCAAAGTCTTTGATGATGGCCTGACTGCCCAGGTGGGTTTTGCCTTGCCTGTAGCAGCCGCTGATACCTCCAAAAACCATGGCTGGATATCCAGCCCCTGGAAGTTCAGGCGCAATAAAATGTTCCTCGTGCCTGGCGATTCGCCTATGGGATTTCGTATGCCATTGGAAAGTCTGCCCTGGGAAATTGAACGGAAAGTGGATTTTGATAAAGATCCTTTTTCCGAATACGAAGCTCTGGAATATCCCATCAATGCCAAAGGCGGTAAAAAGCAAAAGCCTGCCGGGAAGCAAAAAGTTAAGCAGAAAATTATTCATACCGCGCTTTGTGTGCAGGTAAGAGATAACAAATTATATATTTTCATGCCGCCATTAAGCCGACTGGAATCATATCTTAGTCTGCTTGAAAGCATAGAGACTGTTGCTAAACAGGAGAAACTGCCCGTCATCCTGGAAGGCTATGAGCCTCCTAAAGATTCCCGTGTACAAAAATTAATGATCACACCTGACCCGGGTGTTATTGAAGTGAATATTCATCCGGCTAAAAACTGGAATGACCTGATAAAAACCATTTCTGCCTTGTATGAAAAGACCAGGGAGTGTCGCCTTGGTACTGAAAAATTCATGTTGGATGGGAAGCATACCGGAACCGGTGGCGGCAACCATGTCACCCTTGGTGCCGCAAAAGCCGAAGATAGCCCCTTCCTGAGACAGCCGCATCTTTTGTCCAGTATGTTGCGCTACTGGCAGAATCATCCCAGCTTGTCCTATCTCTTTTCAGGACAGTTTATTGGGCCTACCAGTCAGGCACCGCGCATAGACGAGGCCAGGGATGACAACCTGTATGAACTTGAAATTGCCATGCAGCAACTACCCAAGGCTGGCAACGATAAACCGTGGATGATTGACAGAGTCCTGCGAAATTTTTTAATCGATCTTACCGGCAATACGCATAGATCAGAATTCTGTATTGATAAACTTTATTCGCCGGATTCTGCCACAGGCAGATTGGGCCTGGTGGAATTCAGAGGTTTTGAAATGCCACCACACTGGCAAATGAGTGCCGTGCAAATGCTGTTAATAAGAAGCATGGTCAGTTGGTTCTGGAAAAACCCCTACAACAAGAACTTTGTTCGCTGGGGCAGCCAGTTGCATGACCGCTTCATGCTACCGCACTACATCTGGGATGATCTGAGCTGGGTTATCAAAGATCTGAATGAGGCCGGCTACCCTATTGATCTTGCCTGGTTTGAACCTTTCCAGGAATTTCGTTTTCCTCACTATGGTCGCTTTCATATAGCAGGCCTGCAATTGGATATCCACGGTGCTATTGAACCCTGGCACGTATTGGGTGAAGAAATGAGCGGAGGAGGTACAGCCCGTTATGTGGATTCTTCTGTTGAACGAATTCAGGTTTCAGTACAGGGCATGACTGGTCATCGTCTGGCAATTTGCTGTAACGGCAGAAAAATACCACTGCAAGCTACTGGTCAGGAAGGTGAGTTCGTGGCGGGAATACGTTATAAGGCATGGGATCCCTATTCCGCCCTGCATCCTACTATTAAGGTACATACCCCGTTGATAATTGATGTGGTGGATACCAATAACAACCGTTCACTGGGTGGTTGTGAATACCATGTATCCCATCCTGGTGGACGAAATTACGAGAACTTCCCGATAAATGCCAATGAAGCAGAAGCCCGCCGTGTCGCACGCTTTAATTCATTCGGACATACCCAGGGTGAGATAGAAATCAGAGAGGAAGAACCGCATCCAGAAAGGCCCTATACATTGGATCTACGTTATCTGGATTTGTAGAGATATTGCAATTGTTCGGTGAGTATTTTTATCGGGCGAACTATGTCCCCACGGCGGAAAAGCGTAGCGTCATCCGCCGTGGAAGGCATAGCCTTCCTGAAAGACTGAGAACTGCTTAAATTTTGGTAGCGTTACGAGCCCAGTAACTACTGATCAATTCCAAGCATACGATCTGGATCAAGATTGTTTTCCTGACACAGGTAATCAAACGGCTCAACGCCATCACCCCAGGTTAGAAACCAGCCACCAGTCCAGGGCGCAGTATAGGCACCGGGATCATCAATAGTGACTTCATAACGCAAACGATCCCACGATGGCCGTGAGAATTTTTCAATAGTAGTGAGTTGTTCGGTATGAGGATAACCACCTCGGCTCATCCAGAATCCGGTATTAAAACCTCTAGTTTCTACAACCAAAGTATCTTCTTCCCAGTGACCGATGGAATAGCCATACCAGCCTGGCTCAATTTCTTCCGGAAAGTCACGACCATCAACCCAAATCCTGCGCCAGGAATGTGGTGCGCCAACATTGATAAACAGCATCTCCTCACCCAGATCAACAAACTCCATGCCATAAGGTGTATGAAACATTCTTGCCACCCCGGAAGGCTTGCAGCGCGTATGTGGATCATAAGCTCCACCTTTGGCGCGTCTTTCGGCATGCAATTCTGCAGCCCAGGGCTGAAACGGCACTTCATCGTACATCAGTGCCTCGGGAATATTGAATTGGCTACGTTCCGCTCCCCGATTGGCCAAAGAACCCAATAAACCCTGCCAGTTACCAATGCGATCCGGCGTGCCGGTAAAACTGGGGTGGCCAAATTCATTGCGCGGCACAGACATGGATTCGCTTTCCCCTTCCTGGGGAAAAGCAGATAAAGGATAAAAGATAAAACATAAAAGCAGTCCGGTTAATGCTGCCAGTTTCAGTTTTCCAAGTGTAAAAATCATAAACCTTTCCTCAATGCCTAACCTGTAATGGCCTTTATCCTTCATCTTTTATCCTTTATCCGGTTTAGTTATTTCCGCCACCGGTCAGGGTCTGCTGCTCACTGGACGCAGCACCCAATACTTTATCGGTGGCAACCATTGTCACTGAGCGGGCATTGGACGTTGTGCTGCCGTCTCTTGCCCGGGTAGCTTCAACCAGCAGTTCATCGCCTATCTGCATATCATTCTTTTTCCAGCCCCGGTTTTGCAGCATATGAGGAGGCCCCATTTCTACACCCCAGTTTTCCACTTCGCCAGTTTCAGGATTTTCCACATCAATATAAAAATAAACGTGCGGGTTGTACCATTCCACTTTGGTGACATAACCCTGCAAGGTCACCGGTTTAGTGGCATCATACTGAGCCGCAAAAGAATGATGTGCCTGAGATTGAAAAGCGATAAGGAACAGGGAGCAGGTAAACAGACTAATCCCGTATTTAATTAATTTTTTCATTGTAAATTCCTCTTTGCAGTACTGATTCAAAAATATTTTTAACCCAGTGTGCCTTTTCAGGCGAACTGCGTTCGCCATGTCGGATGGCGGACTGCGCCCTTATCCGACCTGTTTATCATCTATAAAATCGCTTCAACACCTATTTAAAGCTGAAAAATGAAGTTAACCTGAAGGCAATTACGGAACCTTTCCACTTTCCACTTTCCACTTTCCACTTTTAACTTTTAATTCTTCGGGGTTAAAACCCCTCCTACAAACTTTTAGCTTTCTCTTAGTTATTCCCTGTGTACTGGTCAATGGCTTCGACCTGCTCACAAAATGTTTCCTTGATTTCACCGTCAACCCAGCCCAGTGTCCACGACGCTGTCCAGGGACGTGTATAGGTCTGTGGATCAGTAATCTCTACTTCGTATTCCAGCGTATCAAAATTCGATCGGGTAAATCGCTCCACCAGAGTTAATGCTGGTGTATGGGGAAGCCCGCCATTGGAAAACCAGAAGCGATCATTAAAACCACTGGATTCCACTACCAAGGTGTCATCTTCCCAGTGACCGGCCGAATGTCCGTAATAGGTACCGGCAACCTCATCAGGGTTCGGTGCCTGTCTGCCATCCATATTTATCAAACGCCAGCCACGGTTACCGCCACCAAAGAGCATATAAACACGGTCGAAATTTCGATCCTGAATGATCCGAAAACCGCCCTCATAATGAAGATGCCTTGGTCCGGCAGGAGAAATACATGCATTGACCGGATCATCAGCCAATCCATTTGCCTGTCTGTATTTATATAGTCCAAGTGCCCATGGCTTAAACGGCGCAACCTGGTCGGCAGTATTAATATCTGTCAGTTGTCCATTTTCGTCCATCGCTACCTGGACTCCATTTTCAATCAGGGAGTGCTTGCCTGGATTACCCCAATAGCCCACTTCTCCAGGCACACGATCAAAACGCACCATGCCATCATCAAAGCGCGGCGTTTCACGAACACTTTCCATTGTTACAGATTGGCTTACTTCATCAGAAGTTGTTGTGGATTCACCACAGCTACTCACTGCCAGCATTATCATCAGGGCTGAGATAGTTATACTTATTTGCTTTAGCTGCATCATTTACCTTCGCTTCGCTCTATTTTTTTACTTGAAACTTGTATCTTGTGACTTGTAAGTGTTTTTTATTCCCGGGTCAGCACCAGCTGATTCTCAACACCTGCTATTGTCCAGGTGCCCGTAATAGTTCTGTCATATGCCCCTAAATTCTCCAGCGTACCTTCAAACACAATAGGCTCATCCGCCTTGGAGGTTGATGTAAAACGCACCATCCAATTTTCAGGATCGAGACTGGCCTCTTCAAAAAACACCATATTGCGACCGGGATTGATGCGGCCATTGATATTTTCTCCGTCCAGGTCCATCACGATAACGACAAGGGTTTCTTCTTCGCCAGGCACTGACCAAAAACCACGCCAGGTACCATCCAGCGGAAAGCCTTCCTGCGCCTGAAGAGAACCGCTTAGACTGATAAGTAATACTAAAAACGACAATGCTGCTTTCATTGAGATGCCTTCCCCTGCTTATGCTTTGGTATATCCCGGCTTTCTGTGACCGGTAAATGTTATGGTTAGGAATATAGCCCAGTTTTGATAAAAAATAACCTGCTAAAAGTAGATCGAGCGACACTGTATTAGCCTTGAAGCGCTTTTCCCCATTATTTGCACAATAATCGGGAAAAGCGCCCAACTACTTGACAACTAAGTATAAAAGTCTATCCTTCTGCCCCCATGACAAACAAAGCAACTTATACCTTCTTTATAACCATTATTCGGCGCTGATTCGGGCGGTTGAAGAGTAGATCTTTGTAATAAAGTTTGAAAAACCCGCCACCAGGCGGGTTTTTTATTTTTGGCTTGGCAGAGTATTAACAGGCTTATTAGCAGGAAATTAACGTGACACAAGCAAGTGACAAAAACACTGAAAGTTTTTCCTTCGTGCAGGCTGAGCATGAGGTACTAAACTTCTGGGAAAAGGAAAATATATTCCAGCAGTCTCTGGAGCAGAGCAAGGATAACCCTCCTTATATTTTTTATGATGGCCCACCTTTTGCCACGGGATTGCCACACCATGGTCATCTGGTCGGTTCCACGCTGAAAGACATTATTCCCCGTTACTACACAATGAAGGGTTTTTATGTACAGAGGCGCTTTGGGTGGGACTGCCATGGTCTACCCATCGAACATGAAATTGACAAGTCACTTGGCATGTCTGCCAGTGAGGCCGTGGAAAAACTCGGCGTTAAGGGCTACAACGATGAATGCCGCGGCATTGTGCAGCGCTATACCAAAGAGTGGCAAAAAACTATTACCCGAATTGGCCGCTGGGTAGATTTTGACAATGATTACAAAACCATGGACCCCTCCTTTATGGAATCCGTGTGGTGGGTAATGAAGCAGTTATGGGAAAAGGATCTGATTTACCGCGGTGTCAAAGTGGTGCCCTTTTCTACCGCCCTGGGCACAGTACTTTCCAATTTTGAGGCAGGTTCCAATTATCAGGATGTGCAGGACCCTGCAGTCACCGTGCTCTTTAAAATTAAAGACGAAGATGCATACCTGAGTGCCTGGACCACCACGCCATGGACATTACCATCGAACCTCGCCTTGTGTGTGAATGAAAAGATCACCTATGTGAAAGTTCGCGATGAAGAATTGGGCAAAGACATCTATCTCGCCCAGGAGCGTCTTGAGGCCATTGCCAAGCACAAGACTCTTGAAGTACTCAGCGAGCATTCCGGCAGCGAACTTGTAGGTAAAAAATACGAACCGCTAATGCCATACTTTGCTGACAAGGTAGACGAAGGCGCCTTTGTGGTAGTTGCCGATGGCTATGTCACCACAGAAACTGGCACCGGGATAGTACATCAAGCGCCTGCCTTTGGTGAGGACGATTTCCGGGTAATGAAAGCCCATGGCATCACTGCTCTGGTCTGCCCGGTCGATCTGGAAGGAAAATTCACTGAGGAAGTCAGTGATTTTGCAGGTGTTTATGTGAAGGATGCTGACAAGGACATCATTCGCAAACTAAAAGAAGAAGGCAAACTCTATATCCAGGAAGTTTATCAACATAGCTATCCCTTCTGTCCCCGCTCTGATACGCCGATTATTTATCGTACGATTCCATCATGGTATGTAAAAGTAGAACAAATCAAGGAACGCATTGCTGCCAACAATCAGCAAATTAACTGGGTGCCCGGGCATATCCGCGATGGCCGTATGGGTAACTGGTTAGACAATGCCATTGACTGGTGTATCTCCAGAAATCGCTATTGGGGAACACCACTGCCTATCTGGATAAATGATGAAACCGACAATCGCATTTGCATTGGCTCCATCGATGAACTGGAAAAATATAGCGGCACAAGAATCGACGACCTGCATCGTGAATATGTCGATGACCTGAGCTTTACCATTGAGGGTGAAGCCGGCGTTTATCGCCGCGTCGAGGAAGTTCTGGACTGCTGGTTTGAATCCGGTTCAATGCCCTATGCGCAACTGCATTATCCTTTCGAAAACCAGACATTATTCGAAGCAGGTTTCCCGGCCGAGTACATTGCTGAAGGGCTTGATCAGACGCGCGGCTGGTTTTATACATTGCTGGTACTAAGCACCGCCCTGTTTGATAAACCTTCATTTAAAAACGTCATCGTTAACGGCATTGTCATGGCCGAAGACGGCAAGAAAATGTCGAAGCGTTTACAAAACTACACAGCACCAGATATTTTAATGGAGGAATTTGGTGCTGACGCCCTGCGTTTGTATCTGATCAATTCAGGTCTGGTGAAAGGCGAGGAACAACGCTTTACCGACAGCGGTGTGAAAGACATGGTGCGCCGCGCTCTGCTACCCTGGTATAACTCATTCAAGTTTCTGCAAACCTATGCCTCCATAGATCACTGGAAAGCAGATACCCATCATCTGATACCGGAAAACATCACTGATCAGTGGATTCTTTCCCGTCTGCAGACGCTTAAGAAAAATGTCAGCAAGGAAATGGCAGAGTACAAACTTTATAACGTTGTGCCTGCCCTGTTTGAGTTTATTGAAGATCTCACCAACTGGTATATCCGTCTTAACCGCTCGCGCTTCTGGGTTGAGGAAATGACGGCAGAAAAACATGCTGCTTATCAGACGCTATACACGACCATCAGAGAACTCACCGTTTGCATGGCGCCCTTTGCGCCTTTCCTGTCAGAGCATATTTATCAGGAACTGGCAGTCTTCGCCGGTGACACTGCCACGCGTCATAAATCAACGCATCTGTGTCATTACCCTGTTGCGGAACAGGACCTGGAACAGCCGGTTCTTGAGCAGGCAGTTTCACGTATGCAAAACATCATACTGCTGGGACGACAGAAGCGTGAACAGGTCAAGATCAAAACCAAGATTCCTCTTTCATGCCTGACTATCATTCATGAAGATCAAACCATGCTGGATGAAATTTCACGCCTGGAAAGTTATATCGAATCGGAACTCAATGTTAAATCCATTGTGTACTCCACCGATGAAGATAAATACATCAAGCTGTTTGCCAAGCCCAACTCACCGGTATTGGGCAAACGCTTTGGCAAGGAATTCAACAAATTCCGCCAGCAAATTCAGGACCTGAATGCGACCCAGCTCAATACACTCCAGGAAGAAGGCAGCATTACACTGGGGGGAGAGTCCTTTAGTACTGAGGATATTCTGGTGTTTCGGGAAGCAAAAGAAGGTACCGAAGCATTATCCAATCGCTTCATTTCTATCGATATGAATTGTGAACTGAACGATGATCTCATCAATGAAGGACTGGCCAGGGAAGTCATTAACCGTATCCAGAAGACACGTAAGGATATCGGCCTGAATGTGACAGACCGGATTATCGTTCACTATTTTGCCAACGACGCACTGGCCGTCGCCATTGAAAAACACAGGGAATATATTGCGAAGGAAACCTTGTCTACTGATTTTATTAAACAGGATACAGCCAGTGAGCACAGCTTTGATGTGGAAGGCAATGAATTGAAATTGGATATTGAAAAGGCAACGGTGTAGGAGCGGTTTCAACCGCGAACTCTTCGGGACTGAAGTCCCTCCTAC
Organism: Gammaproteobacteria bacterium; assembly: GCA_018698975.1. Lineage (GTDB taxonomy): Bacteria > Pseudomonadota > Gammaproteobacteria > Pseudomonadales > Pseudohongiellaceae > Eutrophocola. The sequence goes on along the minus strand of JABIPQ010000129.1, from coordinate 2,420 downwards.
ATTAGTCCAGCAAATTTTTACACTCAGGTTATAGACCCTGAAGCAAACGAAAGGCAAAGTAAGCATGACATTACAATCAACCGACGACCTCAGAATTAAAGCCACCAGGGAACTGCTTTCCCCCAAACAGTTACTGGCTGAATACCCTATGACAGAAGCCGCATCACAAACTGTTTTCGATGCTCGCTCAGGTATCCAGAACATATTGCGCGGTAACGATGATCGTCTGTTTGTTATCGTCGGCCCCTGCTCTATACACGATCCAAAAGCCGCCCTGGAATATGCAGAGCGCCTGGCCGGGCCTATGCAGGACTTAAAAGATGAGCTGCTAATCGTCATGCGCGTGTATTTTGAAAAGCCACGCACCACTGTAGGCTGGAAAGGACTTATTAACGACCCTAAGCTCGACGACAGTTTCCAGATCAACGAAGGATTGCGCACCGCCAGAAACCTGCTCTTGGAACTGGCCAACAAAGGCATTCCAGCAGGAACAGAATATCTTGACCTGATCAGTCCGCAATATGTAGCTGATCTGATTTCCTGGGGTGCTATTGGTGCCCGTACCACAGAATCCCAGTGCCATCGTGAGCTGGCAAGCGGCTTAAGCTGCCCGGTTGGCTTTAAAAACGGCACTACCGGTGATGTACAAATAGCTATTGATGCGATTGGCTCAGCTTCCCACTCCCATCACTTTCTATCTGTCACCAAAGAAGGTCATTCGGCAATTTTTCAAACCGGGGGTAACGAGGATTGTCATATCATCCTTCGCGGCGGCCACAAACACACCAATTACGATCCGGAAAATGTCGGAGATGTATCAGAAAAACTGGACAAGGCTGGCTTGCGCCCCAATATTGTCATCGACTGCAGTCATGCTAATTCCAATAAAGACCCTGGCCGACAGATAGTGGTTTGTCGCGATGTGGCTTATCAGGTTGCCAATGGCGAAAACAATATCAAAGGTATTATGCTGGAAAGTCATTTACTTGCAGGCAATCAGAAAGTTGTCCCGGGACAGGAACTCACCTATGGACAGAGCATCACTGATGCCTGCATGGCCTGGGATGACACTGCCGGCCTGCTTGCCGAACTGGCAGATTCAGTTAAAGAACGCCGCAAGAATTAATATTCTGGAATAGCTGTTTAGAAACATTTTTATTCAGGCTGAGACATTTTTATATTCTCTGCAAATTGTCTCTGCCTGAATTATCTTTCACCCCTTTCTTTTTGACCTCATCATCCTGTCAACCCTCTATGAGCCAGGTCCAGACTGTGGGCAACTCCAATTTTGAGTATGCAAGATGCCCATGAATCACTAAATGATAAAAACGCATATTTTTTCATGCTTACAGCCCGTATTCTGTTCCTGCTTGCTATATCTAATGAAATTGAAGAATACAAGCAGAGAGGGTTTTCCTTTGTATTAACCAAGCCGTTCAAGGCTAACGACCGTGTAAAAACGGTGCTCTCAATGTCGAACAAGGCGTGATGACGTTATCTGAAAAATGAGGAGTCATTATCGCTACTTTAGGGCAAGACAGAGGGATGCTGTCACTTGCTTTATAATCCCCATTCCTTCCTGGAATCAGATGAGTGTGGCAGTGGAAGACTGTCTAGCCTGCTGAGGCTCCTGAGCTACTATAGCTTTGCTAAAGTGCGAAGTTATTTATCCGTTTTATACCAGTCAGGTGTTTCTCGCTTCTTCCATGTTGCGAAGCTAGATTTCTCACCGATGTAGAAAGCCCGATAAGCCGCCACAGGATTGCCAGGTACTTTATATTTATCAGGCATCGCTTGTGGGAATTCTGTTAAACCTTTGCTCTCGAACGAGGCTTCTTGAATACTGCTCAATACCGCTACTGATGCATGATCATTGCTTCTGTCAAAGCGCCAGCAAAACTCCTTATTCAGAGCATGGCCGAGTTGTACTAGCCAACGGAAATTATCCAGTGATTCCTCAGCCCAAAGTACTGAAGGGTGTTGGACATGGGTTGACTTGTATGGCGTATCAATACCTTTCTTGTTTAGCGCGGTACAAAGTATCTGGGTGCTTTCAAGCACCATTTTGCCAACATGTTGATCACAGTGAAATTTAGCGCAAGTCTCAATGTCTGTATCAAGTATAAAAATATTCATAGAGGTAAATTATGTAAATAAAGTATTAATGCTATTAGCGGGAAAATATAATTATTTATTCGCTGCTCATTTCCTTAGTTGAACTACGTTGCTGTCACCAGTGGCTATGGCGTCTATCAAGTGCCTGTGAATCATCCTGCTGGTTGATCTTTAATTGGCACTTCATAATTGCCAAGAATCTCATCTTCAATCTGCTGAAGGATTGGAAGTAAGGCCGCTGTTGTCTTCTGAATATATTTATCAGTCACTGAAGTGCTTGAATGATTTAGTAAGCGCCCTATTTG
>JABIPQ010000128.1 GCA_018698975.1 Gammaproteobacteria bacterium | reverse complement strand
TTTGAACTTTCCACTTTCCACTTATACCTTGTACCTTGTATCTGTCCATAGTAAAGTATCGCCCGTCCTAGGGGGTGGCTTCGGCCTGAGATCAAACCCTTTGAACCTGACCCGGTTAATTCTGGCGTAGGAATAGGTAATAAAAGAAAGCAGCAGACAAGTCTGTCTTCCCCGTCTTTTCTTTTTCACTTTCCCCTTCGCCACGCCGGGCACTGAATCAACTTAATTACCCGGAGATCATCATGTCCATCAAGCGACTCTTGCTGCCTATTTTTATTTTACAGCTAAGTGCCTTTGCCGTACTGGCACAGCCTGTACTGGAAGAAATAGTGATAACTGCCGATTATCGGCAAAATGCCTTAGATGATATTCCAGCCAGTATCACTATCCTTGATGCGCAAACCATCGCCAACAAAAATGCCCAGCACCTGGAAGATATACTGCTTAATGCGCCCAATGTTAATTTTTCTTCAGGGGGCTCCCGTGCCCGCTTTATCCAGATCCGCGGTATCGGTGAGCGAGGACAATTTTCCGAGCCGCTAAATTCATCGGTCGGACTGCTGATAGATGGTGTGGACTTTTCCGGCATCGGCAATGCCGCCATGCTCTACGACATGGAGCAGGTGGAAATATTGTTGGGCCCCCAGGGTACACGTTATGGCTCCAACGCCCTTGCCGGTCTGATCAATTTACAAACCAAAGCGCCCACCCCTGAGCTTGCATGGGGCATGCAACTTCAGGCCGCTAATAAAAATACCCAGGGCATTGCCGGCTATCTATCCGGACCAGCTACTGACGATTTGTTTTACCGTCTATCTTTTCAGAAATTAAGTAGCGATGGTTTCGGTACAAACCAACACCTGAACCAGGCAACTAATAAGAGAGATGAGACTACGCTGAGAGGAAAATTTCGCTGGTTAATGACTGCCACAGAACAGCTGGATTTTACTGCTGCCATGGTAGATCTGAACAATGGTTACGATATGTTCTCATTGGACAATATCAGAGACACACTCTCTGATGAACCCGGTAAAGACAAACAGAATTCAAAACTGGGCAGCCTGAAGTTTTCCAGCCAACGCTTTGAACAATTTTCCCTGGAACTCATGGGGGCCTATGCTCATTCAGATATTGAATACAGCTATGATGAAGACTGGGTATTCACCGGCTTTCATCCTTGGGAATATTCATCTACTGACAAGTACTTTCGTGACAGGGAAACCATCAGTGGTGAACTGCGTCTACTGTCCACTGACTCAGGTGCCTTGCTTGGTAGCAGCACAAGTTGGGTGGCGGGCCTTTACTCACTGCATCAGGACGTGGATCTTGCCCGTAATTACACATTCAATCCCGACATCTATACCAGCCGCTATATTATTGACCGTCTGGCGCTGTATGCAGAAACCAATACAGCCATCGGTGACAACTGGTCAATAGATCTTGGCCTGCGCAGCGAACGTTTCAGTGCTGAATTTATGGATAGTAATACCCTGAATTTTTCGCCTGATGACAATCTTTTTGGTGGCAAATTCAGTTTGAATTACCGGCTCGCCAATGGCTCCTTGCTCTATACCAGCGCATCACGGGGATATAAAAGTGGCGGCTTTAACACTGACGGTTCTCTGGACGCAGACCTGCGTGAATTTGACGCAGAAACCCTGTGGAATTATGAAGCAGGTTTTAAAGGCAGCGCATTCAATGAAACAATGCAATTACGCCTGGCGTTGTTTTACATGGACCGGGAAGAAGTACAAATCAGTAGTTCAACCGTCAGAGTCAGGGACGATGGCAGCGCAGAATTTATTGATTTCATCGGCAATGCCGCTGCCGGATCAAACCGTGGTCTGGAACTGGAAAGCCAATGGCTGGCAACAGAAAATATAAGCGTGTATGGCTCATTGGGTTTACTGGATTCCCGCTATCTTAAATTTATTAATTCCACTGGTGAAAATCTCGATGGCAGAGAGCAGGCTCATGCACCAGCTTATCAGTTCACTCTTGGTGCCGGCATTATTTTCAACCCCGCCTTGTCCATGGATATCAATATTCAGGGACGTGATAGCTTTTATTTTTCAGATAGCCATGCCATTCAATCAGATAGCTATACCCTGCTTAACGCCAGCCTGCGTTACGCAAAAGAGAATATCAGCATGACACTGTGGGGACGAAATCTCACAGATGAAGATTATTTTGTGCGTGGCTTTTATTTTGGCAATGACCCGCGCGACGGCTACACCGCCAAAGGCTATACACAACTGGGTGAACCTGCACGACTTGGTCTGACACTGAATCTGGATTTCTGATCATCAGTATTAATACCATGCCGCCAGTCTTGCTCTCATCAGGATGAATGGGCTGAAAAATATATGCTGTGGTATAAACTTTTGGGAGAGATGAAAAGCAGGTAGAGCGTAGCAGAAACTGTGCTCTACCAACTTAAGGCGTTTTAATAACTACTGAATAACCTTGGCAATGCTTTCCGCCAGATAATCAATATTTGCATTGTTAATACCGGCAACATTAATTCTGGAAGAACCGACAAGATAAATACTGTAATCATTGATCAAAGTCGCGACCTGCTCCTTGCTTAGACCAAGGAATGAGAAAAGGCCTTTTTCATGCTGAATAAATGAATAATCCTTGCCGACACCTTTCTCCTGCAGTTTTTCTACCAGCATGCGTCGCAATCCATTGATGCGATCACGCATTTCGGTTAACTCATCGTTCCACACACGGGTTAATTCTGCATCATCCAGAATCATGGCAACCAGAAAAGCACCGTGGGCTGGTGGTACCGAATAGATTTCACGTGCAGTGGCCACTACCTGGCTTGCCACAGCTCTGCTTGCTTCGGCATTTGCTGTCACAATAGTCACAGCACCAACTCTATCGCGATACAAGCCGAAGTTTTTTGAATAGGAACTGGCAATAATCAGTTCCGGTAATTTCTCTGCCATCAAACGCATGCCGTAGGCATCTTCATCAAGACCATCACCCAAACCCTGATAGGCCACGTCGATAAATGGCGTAAAACCATTTTTCAGAGACAAGTCAGTCACTGCCTGCCATTGATCAGCATTCAGATCTGCACCACAAGGGTTATGACAGCAACCATGCAGCAATACCATGTCGCCTTTGACAGCTCCTTTCAGGGATTCCATCATGGCATCAAAATCAAGACTATGGCTCTCGTAGTCATAATAAGGATACAGCTCCAGCTTAAGGCCTGTTGAGGACAATAAGGGTACATGGTTTGCCCAGGTCGGATTGCTGACATATATTTTGCTGCCGGGGGCATTATTGTTAATGAATTCTGCGGCAAGGCGCAAAGATCCCGAGCCACCTGGAGCCAGAGTACAACTGCTACGAGCATCACGTAAAACAGGGTGGGCGTTGCCTAACAATAGCTCACTGGTGTATTTCACATAGAGCTCTGGACCGGCCTGGGCAATGTAAGCCTTGGAATCTTCTTCCTCGCATTTTCTGCGTTCAGCAGTTTTTACCGCCTTCATCACGGGGCATGCACCGCTTTCATCTTTATATACCCCAACACCGAGATCAATTTTGTTCGGATTGGTATCTTTTTTATAGGCCGCAGACAATCCCAGAATAGGATCAGGTGGTCGTGCTTCGATTGCATCAAACATAGCAGTACCCGTGAGTAAAAAAATTAATTTAACAGCGTTCCAGCTGAAAAAACCGCGCGGATTATAGCAGGAAGATTTTTACAGTGCTTTAATTTAAAGCAATTAAAATGCTAAATAGCACCAAGTTTTTTCAGTTCACTAAAAATAATGCCTGCGATTTCTGTGTAGCCTGCTTCATTGGGATGCACTGTATCTGCTTTCAATGCAGGACTGGAAAGAACATCGGCAATAAGCTCAGGAATAAAAGCGACACCGGTCTCTTCAGCAACCCTTTCATAGACGTCCTCGCTGCTGAGAAAAATGCCAGGTGCCGGCACTCCCAGCAACAATACCTGCACACCACGTTGTTGCGCCATTGCGATCATCTCTCTGAGATTCGCTTCCAACTCACTGACCGGCCGTTTGCGTAAAAGGTCATTACCGCCATGGCAAAGAATTAATAATTCAGGACGATGCTGATCCAGCAAGCCTTCCAGGCGTCCACGCCCTTCATTGCTTTCTTCACCGGATATGCCAGCGTTGATCACATTTTTATTTAACAAGCGGGTCAATTGCGCTGGATAACTGCCTTGTTGTGGAGCCCCGTTACCTGCGGTGAGGCTATCTCCAAAAGCCAGAATCGTAGCCCCGCCAGATAATGGCAGCAAAGATGACTCGCTACTGCAAGCTGTCAACAAGAGCGCAAACACTATTATTGATAGCTGATTAAGTGCTTTTATCATGTTGCAATAAACCTTTCGCGTCGTGATAGTTCATCGCTTTTATACCTGACAACTCCATGGAGATGCCCAAAGACTTGCCCAGGATGTAAGCCAATATGCGACTATTATAACCAAGGGCCCCTTCAAATACTGGCAACACATCTTCAACCGTTTCAGCACTTTCCAGAGCGCTCTGGAGCTTTTCCTGCTCCTGTTCAATGTGTGCCATGAACATTGTGTCATAAGCCATGGCTGGATCCAGTGCCATCGACCAGGTCCGGTCATCATGCAGAATACATTCCCCGATAAATCGTCCACGGTAAGGGCTGCACCACTGCAGCGGCCCCACCAACAATAATTTATAACGTCCATCCGTCTGGTATAGGTAATAGCGCTGATTGGGCAAGGGGCTAAAGCGGATCTCACTTTTCAGTACAAACATGGAAGTGAACAGCTCCATCTGCACCTGATCTATCTTTTTCGGAGGCAGCAGGCTATCCAGACGATGTCTGTCCAGGCCCTGCAGAATTGGAACCAGGCCTTTACCTTGGGGATTGGGGTTAACGGGCATAATTTAATTATACGTTAAGCCGGCAGCTTAAAGATCAATGTTATAAAAAGTCTCAGTCTAAGTCTCAAGTCTCAAGCAGGCGTCTTTCAGACGCCATATCGGGTGACGGCCTTGCAGGCCTTTTCCGATCTGTTTATCCTTCGAAGTGAATTAGTAATCCAACCTTCTGGCTTAATTATGGTTTTAACCTGAAGGTAATTACGGAACAATCCACCATCCCCTTGTACCTTGTACCTTGTACCTTGTACCTTCTACCTTCTACCTTCCACCTTGCAACTTGTAACTTGTAACTTGGGACTTGTGACTATTTAAAGGTATCATAAGCCCCATCTAAAAAAGGGGGAGTTCTATGGATCCGCAAGTTTTATTTCAAACCATCATAATACCGTTTGGCCTGTTTCTGGTGATGATGGGGCTTGGCCTTACTCTCTCAATCGACGACATCTTGCGTGTCATTATTATGCCAAAAGCTGTGCTGGTCGGTCTGGCTGGTCAGCTGATCCTGCTTCCCGCTGTTGCTTTCGGCCTGGCCTTCGCCCTGAACCCGGCGCCGGTAATTGCTATCGGACTTATTCTGCTGTCCGCATGCCCGGGTGGCATCACGTCCAACGCTTATGTATTCGCCAGTCGTGGAGATATTGCTCTGTCTGTAACCCTTACCACTGTAGCCAGCCTGTTTACCGTAGTGACTATGCCTCTGATCGTCTGGATGGCTCTAACCTTATTTGCGGAAGGCAGTGATATGGTCAGTGTCCCTGTTGCCAACATGATGCGCAGCCTGGCACAGCTAACCATTTTGCCAATCTTCATTGGCATGCTAATCAGAAAATTCAAACCGGGATTTGCTAACAAGATGGTTGAACCGGTACGTAAAATGGCGATTGCCATTCTCATCATGGTAATTGTTACCAACACCTGGTTCAGCATTGAAACCTTGAAACAATTCATTGTGCAGGCCGGCACCGTAGCACTGATACTTAACATTACCTGTATGTCGATGGGCTATGGCCTGTCGCGTCTGGCAAAACTGAATACCGACCAGACAATTTCCATCACCTATGAAGTGGGTCTACAGAATTTGTCATTAGCCCTGGTGCTTGCCAACACCATCCTTCAAATGCCCGACTATGCAGCAGTCACTCTGATCTACGGTTTCTTTATGAAATTTACAGCCTTGAGTTTTATGGCGTATGCGAAGAAATTGAAGGGGATTGATAAGGCTGCAGAAGCAGCAGCAGCTACTTGATAGTCTCAAGTCTCAAGTGACAAGGGGTTCAAGTAAGCGTTGAGCTCAATAGATAGGCCGGAAGAGCAAAGCGATATCCGGCAAGGCGGCCACAGCTCGCCTTTTTTGTAACTTGTAACTATTCCAGCCCTTCATTCATTTTCTGAACCTGCAGCTTCAGCTCTTCCTTATAATCAGCAAGTTTCTTTGCAACAGCTTCATCAAAAGCACCGATTATTTCAGCGGCCAGTATTCCCGCATTTTTAGCACCATCCAGGGCAACAGTAGCGACCGGAACCCCATTGGGCATCTGCAGAATTGAGAGCACTGAATCCCAGCCATCAATCGAATTGGAAGATTTAATAGGCACGCCGATCACTGGCAAGGTGGTGAGTGATGCCACCATCCCGGGCAAATGTGCCGCCCCGCCCGCACCGGCAATAATCACACGCAAACCATTACTGGCAGCTGTTTTCGCGTAGTCCACCATGGCCTCCGGTGTGCGATGCGCAGAAACCACTGCAATCTCGCTTTCAATGCCGAACATGGACAATGCATTGGCGGCTTTTTTCATCACCTCAAGGTCAGAACTGCTGCCCATGATGATGCCTACTTTGTGTGAACTCGAAGTTGTGCTCATGTGATTACCTTTATGACCTTTTTCACGTCTTCCACTTTTCGTTTCAGGCTAGCCATGTCTTCATCCACAATAGTGACATGTCCCATTTTGCGCTGTGCGCGTGTTTCTTTTTTCCCATAGAGAAAAATACTGGCGCCCTCAATATTAAGCAAGGCATCCAGTCCTTCATAGCGAGCTGGGCCAGTATAGCCCTCTTCTCCCAACAGGTTTATCATGGCAGAAGGTATGGTGATAGTCGTATCACCAAGCGGCAAATCAAGAATGGCGCGCAGGTGTTGTTCATATTGCGATGTTACGTTGGCATTGATTGTCTGATGGCCGCTGTTATGGGGGCGCGGTGCAACTTCATTTACCAGCACTTCGCCCTCTTTGGTAACAAACATCTCAACCGCCAGAATCCCGACAAGTCCAAAACTTTCAATTACCTGTCTGGCAATGGCTTCTGCCGTTTGCTCAATTTCACGGGACACTTCACTGGGAGCAAACAAATAATCCACCAGATTATGCTCTGGATGGAAAACACACTCCACCGCAGGGAAAACACTGACCTCGCCCTTGCTGTTTCTGGCAGCGATGACTGAAATTTCCTGCTCAAAATCTACCAGGGTTTCCAGCAATCCAGGGGCATCAAAAGCTTTATCAAGATCTTCTTCGCTGCGCAGACGTTGCACGCCACCACCATCATAGCCACCTGTAGCCAGTTTGTTGAAGGCAGGTAAAAAATCCAGGTGTTGCCTGATTGCCTGAGCATCGTCGACCAGCACAAATTCAGCGGTGGGAATTCCATGTTCGCGGTAGAACATTTTCTGCCGGCGCTTGTCTTTGATAATGTCAATAATAGAGGGTTGCGGATATACCTGAAGACCTTCTTCTTCCAGTTTCCTGAGCGCGTCTACATTGACGTTTTCGATTTCAATAGTGAGCAGATCAACGGTTTTTCCAAAGGCATAAACCGTATCGTAATCGGTGATATCCCCGGCTGTAAAAGTACTGGCCAGTTGGCTGCAGGGAGCATTGGCATCCTTATCGAGGACACTGGAATGGATGTCGAAATTGGTGCAGGCCTGAATCAGCATCCGGCCAAGTTGGCCGCCACCGAGTATGCCTAGTTTGTAGTCCTGGTAAAACGCCTTCATGAGTAGCCCTCTTGGGACTTTTCATCAGAAAAGCGGCGAATCATACCATCACATGAACAGGAATAAAACACCTAAAAGTCCTTGATTTTATTGGGGTTTATTGAGGCTTATTGCGAGGATTGAGGCAGATCAGCAAGATTCACACGAAACAGGTCGCGTTCCTCATTGGTAAGCAGCAGCGTTGAATCATCATCCCAAACCACCGTTTCCATTTGCCGGACAACATCAGTGTCCAGAGCATGACGTTTGAACGTGGAAGATAGCCAGGCATCTCCCTCGGCAGGTCGGTCAAACAACCATAAAGCATCATAGGTAATCACAGCGAGAGTCTGGCCATTGGGCGAAAGCTCAGCTCCTGTAACAGTCATCATCTGTTCATGACTATCAATGAGGTTTAACAGATTATCCTCATCTGTGAACTCAGTATCCAGACGATAAAGATTGGCCCCTGCTTCAAAAGCGCCGCTAAAAGACCGGTTTTTGGTAATCAGATATAAACTGCCATCGGCGTGAAACAAGGCCTCGCTATCAAAATGTCGCTTACCCATGCCCGGGAATTCTGTTTGCTGCGGATACCTTACTGGCAGATGCTTGATCGCCGCTGACTGGGTGGATGCTGTTGGATCAATTTCACTAAGCATATAAATACCCAGGTCCTGCCGGTTATTAAAATTGTTGCCGGTATCAGCAACATAAATAAAATTGTCATCCGCGCTCATGGACTCCCAGTCAACATTCTCTGTGTACAGGACATTAAATCCAGGCCATTGCTTTTTACCCTCTTCCTCCACTTCGCCGTAATAGGAAAAGCGTGAATAGGTAGGCAGGATATTGATTCCTTCGCGATTAATAGCAAAAATTCTGGCCTCGGCACCACTGTCATTGACTACCCAAAAAGTATTCGCGTAGGAACGGCTTTTCACCATGCCACTGACTTCATCAAGCGGCTCAGCCGTCATTTGCCCAATAAGCTCGGGGGCAAAACCTTCAGAAGACGGGGTATGAAAATTCAGAAAAGCTATAAGCGCAATAATGAATACAAAGCATACGAGAGTCGTAACAAGTTTTTTCATACGTTTCAGACTGACACACTCTAGAACAAAGTCCGCAGACTATGTTGCCCGCCAAACAGAGTCAAGACGTAAGCCTGGACACAATTTAACAGAATCAATGTTCCTAGGATTCACTTGAATACAGTGCGATACTGAAGTGATAATTGACCGGTAAAGAATTTAACCTTTAATGCTATAGGTAATGAGTTTTTCAAGACTCTGTGTTTGGTCTGGATCTTGTGTGCCAATCTGTTTTGGCGTCTTTCCTCTCTATGCATACATGTAAAAAATCAGGGTTAAAAACTGCACTCATAAGCAGTAAGTATTTTAAGGATATAAACAATGTGGTTACGCACAAGCTGTAAAATGACTTTCGATATTGAGATACCGACACCTTTCATTTTGATGCTGCGCCTGCGGAGCGGTGCACAGCAATGGATTGCCCGAGAAGAATATAAGATTAAACCCAGTGTCCCTGTGTATGAATTCACGGATATTTTTGGCAACCTTTGCCAGCGCCTGGTGGCGCCACCGGGACCCTTCGCAATTTATACTGAAGCCGATGTCGTCACTGCTGATCTGGTAGATCAGGAGCCTGGCGCTCCGTTTGTGGATATTGAGTATCTACCCGATGGTGTCCTTAGCTACCTGTTACCCAGCCGTTATTGTGAGTCGGACAGTTTTGGCAAGATGGCTACTGAAATCACAGCGGGCTATCTAATGGGCTATGATCAGGTAAAAGCCATCGAAACATGGCTGCGCGCAAATATTCAGTATATCCCTGGCAGTAGCGACATCTCACTGTCAGCCATTGCCGTCAATATGAAAGGCACGGGGGTTTGTCGGGATCTTTCCCATCTTGGTATAGCCTTATGTCGTAGCCTGAGTATTCCTGCACGCCTGGTGGTGGGATATCTGCATGATCTTGAGCCCATGGAACTACATGCCTGGTTCGAGGCCTATATAGGGGGCCGGTGGTACACCTTTGATGCAACTCAGGTGGAACTAAGCGGAGGATATGTGGCTATCGGCTATGGTCGCGATGCTGCGGATGTGGCCATCTATAATCAGTTCGGACCCGCAGTATTCCCATCAAGCTATGAGGTTCACGTTACCCATATTGAAGAAAGTGAAACCTAGATAGCGCGTCATCGCATAAAATCAGAGTTGTTTTTTTAAATCGGGTTTCGTTACTTTACCCATCGCATTTCTTGGCAGCG
>JABIPQ010000127.1 GCA_018698975.1 Gammaproteobacteria bacterium | reverse complement strand
CTGCTTCCAGGATGGCATCCTTGATACGCTGACCTTCAGCATATGGGCCCCAGATTTCAAGACCTGGTGCACCAGCCATACCATGACGAAGGGTACGAACTTTAGTACCGTCGATGTTCATGTCAGCCATGTTGAAGAATTTAAGCTGCTCAAGCTCGCCGCCATGCAGTTTTTCAATGATTGGCCAGGCATTTGGACCCTGGATCTGGTAGCGATAGGAAATACGCTCAACCACTTTACCCATAGGACGTGAAGGAGAACGATCATCATGGATGATTTCAACGTCATAACCGCCAGTTTCAGCGTGATACATAATCCAGTTCGCAGAAGGTGCACGACCTACGAATACCAGCTCATTTTGAGCAAGATGGAAAAGGATACCATCACCAATAACGTGACCACTGTGACTTACAGGAACGTATTGTTTGGCACGATTAACCGGGAAAGTTTCAAAACTGTTGATCGCTGTGTCGGACAGCAATTTGATAGCATCTGGACCTTTAATGTAGATGTCCACCATGTGATGGCTCTGGTCAAAAAGTACAGCTGATTCGCGCCAGGCTTCCTGTTCGCTACGCCAGTTGTGAAATTCAGGGGCAACAACTGGATAAACATACGCACCAATTTTGGAATTGCGCATCATATCTACCGGGCTGCCAACACTCTGCAATAAGTCTTCTAAGCTCTTGCTCATTGTTGTCGATTTCCTTTAGTTTTGGGGTGGTCAAAAAAAGGCGCTACGATACAGGTAACTTCCGATTTTTGCAATGCCGATCAAGCCTTTTCAGGCCTGACACAGTGGCACATTTCCCGCTTATTGATTTATTTAAGCGCAATGAAAGTTAAAGAATATTTCTTTGCGCCATTTAACTATCCAGCAAACTATCCAGCAAACTATCAAGCTGCCGGTGTATAGCCCAACAGGGATTTATACTCCAGAAACTCTCCAAAGGCCTGATCACTGAACTCTCTGCCATTACCTGACTGCTTATAGCCGCCAAAAGGCGCGTTCAGATCCAGTCCTGCATTATTAATACTGATATAGCCTGCACGAATATGGGAAGCCACTTCGCGGGCATGATCAATATCCTGACTATGTACATAGCCAGCCAATCCGTATTCTGTATCATTACCAATATCTATTGCTTCTTCTTCAGTATCATAGCCAATAATGCTGATCACCGGCCCAAAGATCTCTTCCCGGGCAATGTCCATGTCATTTGTCACATTACAAAAGATTGTTGGCTTCACATAATAGCCATGCTCCAGCCCTTCAGGCTTGCCTTCACCCCCGGTAACCAGCTTTGCTCCCTGATTGATGCCACTTTTAATAAGGCCCTGAATCTTGTCCCATTGTGCCTGGGAAATAACCGGCCCCATGCGACTGTCTGCTTTAGGATCGCCAGGCGCCCAGGTCTCAGCTACACCCTTGGCAATTTCACAAACCTGATCCATAAGCTTATTCGGCACCAGCATTCGAGTCGGAGCACGACAGGATTGCCCCGAATTCATCATCACCCCGTTAACGCTTCCCGTTAATGCGGATTCAAGATCGGCATCTTCCAGAATGATATTGGGGCTTTTCCCTCCCAGTTCCTGATGGACACGTTTAACCGTTTTAGCAGCGGCTTCTGCAACCAGAACGCCAGCTCTGGTAGAACCGGTAATTGAGACCATATCCACCTTCGGATGTGAGGCAATTGCAGCACCGACAACAGGTCCTTCACCCTGCACCAGATTAAACACGCCGGCAGGGACGCCGGCAGCATCCATGATATCTGCGAAAATCTTGCCGGAGAAAGGCGCAATTTCTGATGGTTTCAACACCACCGTACAACCTACAGCCAGAGCCGGGGCCACTTTTGCGCAAATCTGATGAATTGGCCAGTTCCAGGGAGTGATAAAGCCACAGACACCAATAGGCTCTCTGGCAATACGACTTGTGCCACGATCTTCCTCAAATTCAAATTTTTCCAGTACAGAAATCGCTGTTTTGAAGTGATTCACGCCGATAGCTGCCTGAGTCCCGTCTGCCAGCCATTTCGGCGCGCCCATCTCTTCAGTGATTGCTTCACCTAACTCAGGGACTTTCTTTTCAAACTCTTCAACAATCCTGTTCATGATTGCCAAACGCTCTTCTTTACTGGTCCGGGACCAGGTCTTGAATGCCTGTGCTGCTGCGTTAACCGCTTTATCCACGTCAGCCTCACTACCAGCATTAATGTGTCCAGAGACTTCTTCAGTAGCCGGATCAATAACATCTAATGACTTGGGCGTGACAGGATCTACCCACTCGCCATTTATATAAAACTGCATATAGTCACGCATGAATTATCACTCCTGGAAATTCAGTTTGGATCAAGTTCTTCTCCTTTGCAGTCACTACCAGCCTTTGCTGGCTGCCCGAAAAAGGAGAGCTAAAATTTGGGGGAGCAAGTATAAACATCTCGGCCGGACAAGGCCATGATTTAGCCCTGTTTTAGTACTGGGAGATTTGCCAGTTAGTACCGGCAGGTTCACCTATAAATGGGCTAACTTGCCACCCAGCTCTGCAAAACAATTCTTCACAGTATTTTTATAGTTATTTTTCAATAAGTTGCAATTGCTAAAAGTTGGCCTGTTTCCTGCTACATCTATTCTGATGCTGGAGAAATCAGTATAGAAACGGTGAGGATATGGATCACAGATAAGTTTTCAAGAATTAAGCTGCCGGGATCTGGTCACATTTCCTACTCCCACGATCCAGCATGATCGGGTTCCGGCAGCTTATCTTAATATTGAGAATATTTTCGGAGCCATGGCAGTCATGTAGGGCGGAATAGGCCGCAGGCCTTCATCCGCCGTGGCGAACGCAGTTCGCCTAAATAAAGCACCAATTCTAGATAACCTGTACTACTAAACCAGATAAACAAGAACCTGCAAGCAAATCAGCGCGTAAACACCAGCGAGAACATCATCAATCATAATGCCAAGCCCTCCGCCAACCTTCTTATCAAGCCAGCCGATCGGGAAAGGTTTCAAAATATCGAAAACACGAAACAATACAAAGCCGGCCAGAACCCAATACCAGGTAACCGGCACCAGTATCATGGTGATCCAATAACCGACAAACTCATCCCAGACTATGCCACCATGATCATGCACACCCAGGTCGCTAGCCGTGCGGCCACATAAATATATGCCGACCAGAAATGCCGCAGTAATAAGTGCGAGATACACATAGACAGGTAAGTAAGCCAGGAGCAAAAACAGGGGAACAGCCACCAGTGTTCCCATTGTGCCAGGAGCCTTGGGTGAGAGTCCGGCACCAAAACCAAATGCCAGAAAATGCACAGGATTTGTCATTACTGGTTTTGCTTGCTCAAGCATGTCAGCCCCTTTCCTTAAAATGGGTATAGCCGCTATTTTCTATTTTCACTTTATTGCCTGTTTCATCAAGGCATACAACGGCATTTTCATTGTCTTTCAGCCTTGTCATTTCACCTATACAGATAAGCCGTTCCGGTAAAGACTGCGCTGCCCGAAGCAATGCTTCTTCTTTGTCCTGCGGGACAGAAAAAATCAACTCATAGTCATCACCAGCACTCAGGGCATGAATACGCCCCTGCTGCCTGCCAAGAAATTTTTCCACCAGAGGCGCTAGCGGAACATCGGCTAAATTTATAATGGCAGCGCATTGGCTTTGTGTGCAAATATGACCAAGATCCGCCAGTAAACCATCGCTGATATCAATGCCTGCACTGACATAGTCAGATAAGGCGATAGCGGCTTTAATTCTGGGCACTGGTTGATAGAACGCTGTTTGCAGAGCTTCTTTTTCTTCTTCTGCAAGCCCTGCAATTTTTCCCTTGAACATTTGCAAGGCCAGACCCGCAGCCCCTAATGTTTCAGTCACATAAATTTTATCACCGGGGTTTGCACCATTACGCAAGATTGCTTTCCCCCGCGCTACCAAACCCTGAACCTGGATCGAGACCGTCAAGGGACCACGGCTCATATCGCCGCCGATCAGGTAACAATTAAAATCAGAGGCAGCAGAGCGTAAACCAGAGGCAAAAGCACTTAACCAGTTTTCATCGGCTTCAGGAATTGTCAGGCCCAGGGTGAATACCAGCGGTGCTGCACCAGTAGCAGCCAGATCACTCAGATTTACCGCAAGCGAACGACTCGCTATAAGTTCGGCAGGAGCCGATGCAGGAAAGTGAATATTCTCTACCAGAGTATCCATGGAGAAGGCCAGATCCTGACCCTGGGGAATTGAAAGTAAAGCACAGTCATCCCCTATACCCTGCCTTACTACATCATTTTTTTCTGCTGTCAGGCCAGGCTGGTCAAAGCAGGTACGAATGATGTCGAACTCTGAAAGCATATTAGGGAGCCTGTGTTTAAAGACTATTTAGCCCTGGCGTTAATTTCAACACTGCGGATTTTGCGAGCCATTTTATCCATCACCCCATTCACATATTTATGACTGTCTGTAGCGCCATATTTTTTAGCCAGCTCTATACATTCATTAATGACCACACGATAGGGAATATCGATTCTTTGAGAGAGTTCAAATGCTCCCAGGCGAAGTATGGCTAATTCGATAGGGTTAATCTGGCTAATTTCACGATCCAGAAATGGCGTAAAAATGTTATCGAGATCTTCCACAGACGAAACGATTCCGACAAATAACTCATGGAAATAATCCCAGTCAATTTTGCCGACGTTATCGGTACGATACTGAGCCTCAATATCATTCACCGGATAATCCGATATCTGCCATTGATATAGCGCCTGCACCAGTAAACTGCGTGCTTTTTTTCTATGGGCGATCTTGGGTTTTTCGGGAATCATATTGGGGTCAGAACACTATTTTTAAATTAAGATTTACCGGCCAGACAATTATTACTTCTATTTCAGCGCCATGTTTTCCCGAAAACTCCCGGAATGGCAGAATCTTGATCTAGAAATAGTGTTCTGACCCCGTTTTACAGCTTGCGTATCAGGCTTACCATTTCCATGGCTGACATGGCAGCATCCGCGCCTTTATTTCCTGCTTTGGTGCCTGCGCGTTCTATAGCCTGTTCAATAGTATCCACTGTCAGTACACCATTAATTACCGGCTTACCAAGACTCAGCGACAAGGCCGCCAGACCGGATGAACATTCTCCAGCCACAAACTCAAAATGCGGTGTGCTGCCGCGAATGACAGCTCCCAGAGCAATGATTGCATCAAAGGCTGCGGATTCCCCGGCTTTTTTAACGGCAAGAGGAATCTCAAATGCACCAGGGACTTTAATAACGGTGATATTGGCTTCGGTAACACCATGCCTTTTCAGAGCATCAATAGCCCCGGACTCAAGACTATCCACGATATAGCTGTTGAACCGCGCCACTACCACAGCATAGTTAGCCACAGTACCGGCAAAATCACCTTCGATTATTTTTACTTTGCTCATTTCTTTCTTTTCACTTTTAACTATTCACTATCGCAGGGAATGTATTCAACCACTTCCAGATCAAATCCTGAGATAGCGTATTTGGTAGGAAAACTCAACAAGCGCATTTTTCCAACACCCACGTCCCGCAATATTTGTGAGCCTGTGCCCACATTCAGATAGATCCCATATTGCCCGGGAACGGCTACGGCCTGCTCAGTCAATTCATTAATCTTTGCAAGCTGCTCCAGTACATCTGAACCGCCTTTTTCATTGGCCAATACTACCACAACCCCCTTTCCTTCCTCATTGATACGAGCCATGGCGCGGTGCAAAGACCAGCTCGGCCTTTCAGGGTTAGCGATACCCAATAAATCTCGCACAGTGTCTGCCACCAGCACCCTTGCCAGGGTGGGCTCCCTGGCATTGATATCACCTTTGACCAAGGCAAGATGCACAGGACTGCCTTCCTTAATAAGATCTTTGTAACAGTACACATCAAATTCACCATGTTCAGTTTGCAATCTGTACTGGTGAGTACGCTGGATGGTTTGTTCATGAGCAATCCGATAATGAATCAGATCCATAATAGTGCCAATTTTCAGATCATGTTCCTGGGCAAATTTTTCCAGGTCAGGCTTGCGAGCCATCGAACCATCTTCATTCATAATTTCGCAGATTGCTGATGCCGGTGTAAGCCCGGCAAGCTTGGCCAGATCACAACCCGCCTCTGTGTGCCCGGCACGTCTTAATACCCCACCATCATTAGCCATCACGGGGAAGATATGGCCCGGCTGAATTATGTCCTCCGCTTTCGCCTCCACAGCCACTGCAGCCTGGATGGTTTTGGCTCGATCCGCCGCTGAAATACCGGTAGTGACACCACTGGATGCTTCAATGGATACTGTGAAGTTGCAGCCAAACGGTGTTGCATTTGACTCGACCATTAAAGGTAAATTTAATTGCAGGCAACGCTCACGGGTGAGGGTCAGGCATATAAGACCGCGTGCATAACGGGCCATGAAATTAATATCATCCGGACGAACCATATCTGCCGCTATGATCAGGTCGCCTTCGTTTTCCCGATCTTCATCGTCCATCAGGACCACCATTTTGCCCTGGCGAAAATCCTCGATGATTTCTTCTATGCTATTTAATTTCATGAATTAAGTTCACGTTATTTACTTCAGTGCTGGTGAGTTAAGCTTTATCAATAAAACCGCTGCTAATCAGTTTATCCAGAGTAATACCGTCGGCGATTTCATCTTCCATGCCATCTTTCATCTCGACTAACAAACGTTCCAGATAACGGCTGATAATATCCACTTCCAGATTTACCTTGCTGCCCACTTGCAATAAACCCAAGGTGGTTTTTTCAGCTGTATGGGGAATAATATTCACACCAAACTGCAAGTCATCTACTTCATTGACTGTCAGGCTAATCCCTTCCAGACATACAGAACCTTTTGCCGCGATATATTTATTTAACTCAGGAGACGTTGAAAAGACCAGGCGTTCACTACGTCCGTCCTGGCTACGACCTACCAGTTCCGCCAATCCATCTACATGCCCGCTGACAATATGGCCACCAAAACGACTTTGAGGCTGCATAGCTTTTTCAAGATTCACTTTATCGCCTTCCTGCAATTGTGCAAATGAAGTCAGCGATACTGTTTCATTGGATACATCTACACTAAAACTATTGTCATCGATATTCAGCGCGGTAAGACAGACACCACTAACGCAAATACTGTCTCCTGTTTTAACATCATTGAAATCCATTTCAGCTGAAGAAATCACCGCACGCAGATCACCCCCCACTTGCTCAAGGCTTTCTATTATTCCTGCGGCTTCTATTATTCCCGTAAACATAATTACCGGCTTAATGTTCCCCAAACTTTGATAAGTTATAAATTTCTACTTCAGACTCAATAGCGACCAGCCAGCGCCTATAACGCGGGAGCGCATTCTACAATCTTTTCCCACCATTGCCACTTCAAGTATTTCCAACTCAATCTGTTCTGCCATATGTTTTAAACCGGGCAAATTAAATAATGGACGGGCATCACTGCCGAGAAGTTTCGGTGCAATATAAGTAATTAATTCATCAACAAGACCTGCTTCCAGCATAGCACCAGCCAACTGCGCGCCCGTTTCCAGCAAGATATCGTTACATTGTTTTTCTTCAACAAGATGACGAAGTAAACGTTCAAGGTCGACTTTTCCTGCAGAGTTGGCACAGGACAATATGGAGATCCTGTCATTATCAAGGTCAGATTTTTTATCAGCGATAAGTTCTTCACTGCTCTCTGCAGTCGCAATTAATATATTTCCGGGCATTTGCAAAATTTTTGCCTGTGGTGATATTCGCAAGCTCGAGTCAACAATCACACGCAAGGGTTGCTCACAACGAATCGAGTCAGACCTTACATCCAGCCCAGGGTCATCATTTAATACTGTTTCAATACCCGTCACTACTGCGCCACTCATTGCCCGGTAGCGCTGCACTTCCTCACGGGCTTGTGGCCCGGTAATCCATTTACTTTCACCACTTGCCATCGCTGTTCTCCCATCCAGACTCATGGCAAGTTTGCAGCGCACATAGGGCATACCCGTTTGCATTACTTTTATAAAACCGGGATTAAGAGAGCGTGCTTCGGATTCCAATAGAGGACCTTCTACCACTATTCCAGCAGCGCAAAGTCTTTCCAGGCCTGTACCTGAAACCTGCGGGTTGGGATCAACCATGCCATACACCAGGCGCGTAATGCCCGCCTCAATCAGCGCATCACAACAAGGTCCGGTTTTTCCTGTAAAGGAGCAGGGCTCAAGTGTGACATAGAGTGTTGCCCCTCTGGCCTTGTCGCCGGCATTTTTCAAGACCATGATTTCCGCATGATCAAGGCCTGCTTTTTCATGCCAGCCTTCTGCAAGAATTACATCGTCTTTCACCAGTACTGAACCGACCAGCGGGTTTGGACGCGCACCATACCTGCCCATCTGTGCAATGGCCAGGCATCGTTGCATGTAATGGATATCAGCGTCATACATAATTTCAGGATAAGTTAAATTGGAGTCAGCCAGGCCATCTGGCACATACTTTGTGGAAATGACAGCTGCTGTCAGCTACTACCTGCAGGATCGGAGGATCCACCTTCTTTGGATATTCGATCGATTTCCTGCCTGAACTCGTTCAGGTCTTTGAAACTTCTATAGACAGAGGCAAAGCGAACATAAGCCACTTCATCCAGCTTTTTAAGTTCACTCATGACTTTTTCACCGACCAGTTTGCTGGGAACTTCGCGTTCACCCGTAGCACGTAATGCATGCTTGATATGGTTTATTGAGGTTTCCACCAACTCCATGCTGACGGGTCTTTTTTCCAGTGCTTTGAGAAAACCGGAGCGAAGCTTGTCTTCGTTAAAGGGTTCTCGACTGCCATTTTGCTTGATAAGTCTCGGCATCAAAAGTTCTGCCGATTCAAAAGTGGTAAACCTTTCTTCGCAAGTGATACATTCACGACGCCGTCTTACCTGATTACCCTCACCCACCAGACGAGAGTCGATAACTTTTGTGTCAATTGCATTACAAAATGGACAGTGCATTTTTTAGTTCACTAAAAGGGTCAGCAACACTACTGGTGTATTTATCAAATTCTCTAGTTATATACAGGAAAGCGCTGACAAAGCTCCAGCACCTGCTGTTTAATCGAAGCATTTAATTTCTCATTGTCGATATCGTCCAGAATATCACACATCCAGTTAGCCAGTTGCGCAACCTCCTCTTTCTTGAATCCTCTGCAAGTCACAGCCGGACTTCCTATTCTGATGCCGCTTGTTACAAAGGGCGGGCGTGGATCATTGGGAACTGCATTTTTATTCACCGTAATATTAGCTCTGCCCAATGCCTTGTCGGCATCCTGACCAGTGACATCTTTATCCACAAGACTCAGGAGGAATAAATGATCATCTGTACCACCGGATACAATCTGAAAGCCACGTTCCATAAAAATAGCGGCCATGGTTCTTGAGTTACTCAGCGTCTGTTTCTGGTATTCCACAAACTCATCTGACATTGCTTCCTTGAAACAGGCAGCCTTGCCTGCGATCACATGCATTAAAGGGCCACCCTGGCTTTCCGGGAAAACAGAAAAATTCAGACGTTTGTTGAGCTCTTCATCATCCCCCTGTGCCAGAATAATCCCGCCGCGTGGACCGCACAGTGTTTTATGGGTAGTAGATGTAGTCACATGAGCAATATTTACCGGACTCGGATATACGCCTGCAGCGATCAGTCCTGCCACATGCGCCATATCTACAACAAAATAAGCACCCACAGTATCTGCGATGTCACGCATACACTGCCAGTCTACAACCCGGGAATAAGCAGAAAATCCGGCCCAGATCACTTTTGGTTTGTGTTGCAAAGCCAATTCTTTCACATGGTCATAATCTATTTCACCACTCTCGGCATTCAGACCATACTGCACAGCGTTATAGATACGCCCGGAAAAGCTTACAGATGCGCCATGAGTAAGATGTCCGCCATCAGCAAGACTCATCCCCATGAATGTCTCACCCGGCTTCATTAATGCCATATAAACAGCAGCATTAGCCTGAGAACCCGAATGGGGTTGAACATTGGCAAAGCCTGCCCCAAATAATTCTTTTGCCCGCTCAATGGCCAGGGTCTCTACAACATCGACATACTCACAGCCCCCGTAGTATCGTTTGCCGGGATAGCCTTCAGCATATTTATTGGTCAGGATGCTGCCCTGAGCCTCCAGGACACGTGGGCTTGTGTAATTTTCCGACGCGATCAGTTCAATGTGCTCTTCCTGGCGTCTTGCTTCGTTCTGGATGGCTGAAAACAACTCATCATCAAATCCGGCCAACTTCATTTGATTGTCTAACATCTTTCTCCACTCGAGGGTAAGGAACATCTGTAGTACTATTGCGGGTGACTATTCTACCTCAAAAAAAGCAGCTGTTAGAGAAAAATCCAGGCTGATGTTTACTATTAACTTCACCTAAATTTGCAGGATATTTAATTTATGGCCCAGTTTGTTTACACGATGAATCGTGTAGGAAAAGTTGTTCCTCCCAAGCGCGAAATTCTAAAAGACATTTCCTTATCTTTCTTTCCAGGCGCCAAAATAGGTGTACTTGGGCTCAATGGTTCCGGGAAAACTACCTTGCTGCGCATCATGGCAGGTCTTGATACCGATATTCTTGGTGAAGCAAGACCGCAGCCAGATCTGAACGTGGGTTATCTGCCCCAGGAACCCGAGCTCGATGAAAGCAAGGATGTCAAAGGCAATGTGGAAGACGGCATCAGGGAGATCAAGGATCTCGTGGATGAATTTAATGCCATTAGCGATAAATTTGCAGAGCCAATGAGTGATGATGAAATGAATTCCCTGCTAGAACGGCAAGGCGAATTACAGGGGTCTATTGATGCCTGTAATGGCTGGGATATTGACCGTACCCTGGAAATTGCCGCTGACGCCCTCCGACTGCCGCCCTGGGACGCTAAAGTGAGCACCCTTTCAGGCGGTGAAAAACGGCGAGTGGCGCTGTGCCGGCTACTGCTGTCGAAACCCGACATGCTGTTACTGGACGAACCTACCAACCATCTGGATGCCATGAGTGTGGCCTGGCTGGAAAGGTTTCTACAGGAATATCCGGGCACTGTGGTTGCCATTACTCATGACCGCTACTTCCTTGATCATGCTGCGGGCTGGATCCTTGAGCTTGATCGTGGTCACGGCATTCCTTATGAAGGTAATTACAGCGACTGGCTGGCCGCCAAGGAATCACGTTTGGAAGTCGAAGCCAAACAACAGTCATCTCTGGCAAAAACTGTGAAGGCTGAACTTGAATGGGTAAGACAGAATCCGAAGGGAAGGCAGGCAAAAAGCAAAGCCAGAATGGCACGTTTTGAAGAGTTAAGTTCCAAAGACTTTCAGACCCGAAACGAGACACTGGAACTGTATATTCCCCCCGGCCCACGACTGGGCGAAAAGGTGGTTGAAGTAAACCATGTCAGCAAGGGCTTCGATGGTACTGCACTGATCAATGATCTGTCTTTTTCCATTCCTCGTGGTGGCGTTGTCGGCATCATCGGTGGTAATGGGGCTGGTAAAACCACCTTCCTGCGTATGCTGGTGGGCCAGGAACAACCTGATAGTGGTGAAATTATTCTGGGTGAAACTGTTGATCTGGCTTATGTTGATCAAAGCCGTGACTCCCTTGAAGGAAGCAACTCCGTTTGGCAGGAAATTTCCGATGGTCTGGATAATATGCTCATCGGTACTTATGAGATTGCCTCACGGGCATATGTCAGTCGCTTTAATTTTAAAGGCAGTGATCAGCAAAAATTAGTCAAGGATCTTTCCGGGGGTGAGCGCAACCGGGTTCACCTGGCAAAACTTTTAAAACGTGGCGCCAATGTTCTGCTCCTTGATGAACCAACCAACGACCTCGATGTGGAAACCTTGAGAGCACTGGAAGAAGGTTTACTGGCCTTCCCCGGTACGATAATTGTAGTTTCCCATGACAGATGGTTTCTGGACCGTATTGCTACTCACATTCTTGCCTTTGAGGGGGATTCAGAAGTGGTCTTTCATGAAGGAAACTACTCTGACTACGAAGAAGATTACAAGAAACGCAATGGTGATGCAGAGCCTCACAGAATTAAGTATAAAAAATTGGCCTGAACTGATTTCTCAATTCCCAACACTTTGCGATCACTGCATCCAGTCAGTTTTCATTATTAGAACTTAATGCTCTGGCACTATATAAATTAGTGCCCTGCTATTAACTTTTATCCATGGATATCAGCACTTTCATGCAGCCTTTTTCACTGGCCCTGGCAACTGCCTCTACGCCTTTGCTGAGTGGATGAGTTTCCTGAATCAGAGCTGCGGGGTTTATTGCACCGGAAGCCAGCAGAGCGATGGCCTTGTCCATCGGGCCACAACGGGAACCCACGAGTGTGATTTCATTGACCACCAAAGGACCCGGATTAAATTCCAGAGGTGTTTTATAAGTGGACTTCAGCACTAGTGTGCCCCGCGGAGCAGTTAATTCCAGTGCTGTTTCAAATCCTGACGGATTGCCCGTAGCTTCAATAACTACAGGAAACTTTCGCTGTGGTGGAGAAGAACAAAAAACAAGCCCGTCATGATCAAGCAACTTGCCCCGTTCAGGATGGTGCCCCACAAGCGTGACTTCAAGTCCCGCCTGAAGCAGGCTGAGAACGATCAGCAAACCCAACTTTCCATCGCCAATTACTGCGACACCTTCATGGGGAGAAAATTTTACCTGCTCCTGTATTTCCAGGGCTGCAGCAAGGGGCTCAGCAAAAACAGCCAGATTATCATCCAGTGAATCCGGCACCAGGACCAGATTTTCGATCGGCGTAGTCAGGTATTCGGCAAAAGCACCGTCCTTGTTCTTGATACCAAGCGCGGATCGCTTTAAACAATGATGGGGCTGACCAGCCTGACACATAGCGCATTGATGACAGCTGTTGTTGATATCAGTCACGACTCTCTTGCCGACCAGGGAGTCATCGTCTGCCTGCTCCACGATGCCAACAAACTCATGGCCAAGAGTGCCATTAAAAGGATAGTAACCACGGATAATTTCCAAATCTGTATTACAAATCCCTGCCTGTATAATTCGCACCAGAACTTCGCCCGGTGTGGGCTCGGGAATAGCAACTTCGTTGACTGACAGAGTCTCTCCATCCCATTGCAGGGCCTGCATTGTTTTCATAGTATTCCTGGCTGGATAATTGATCAGCTCGTTGAGTTAATCGTAGTAAAGTAACCCCGATATTGATAGTCTGATCTGCCCTGAATAAAAGGCACAGCAAAATTCCGGTTCAATGAAAAAAGCAGACTCTCTCACAGAAAAAATCACTAAAAATGTCGCCATGACGG
Organism: Gammaproteobacteria bacterium; assembly: GCA_018698975.1. Classification (GTDB taxonomy): domain Bacteria; phylum Pseudomonadota; class Gammaproteobacteria; order Pseudomonadales; family Pseudohongiellaceae; genus Eutrophocola. The sequence goes on along the minus strand of JABIPQ010000127.1, from coordinate 8,034 downwards.
CAGGCAGCAAAGCTGTTGAGCCAAATAAGGGGGCTTCCAGGGAACCTTCCGGGAATATTAAAGGATCTTCCAATCGTCGAGATCATATTGATGCAATCAATCAGGTATTTGCAGAGCTGGAGCTTGCCTATCACAATCAGTATCACAAGGCTTATGCCCAGGAAGGCAGTATTGGCCTTGCCAAAAAGTACTGGCTGGAATGTCTTTCCCATTTTTCCCCGGAAATAATACTGCAGGCCACACGTGAAGTTGTTACCTCACAGGAATACTTACCCTCAATAGCCTCACTTGTTCAGGCTTGTGAAGAAGCTATGAGTGGTTTCGGCCTGCCAGCTGCACATGATGCCTATAATGAGGCTTGCTGTGCACCTCACCCCAAGATTGAGCAGCAATGGTCACATCCAGCAGTTTACTTTGCCGGCAAAGATACAGGCTGGTTTGACCTCGCCAATAAAACAGAAAAACAAATTTTCCCACTGTTTGAAAAGCACTACCGCAGTTTATGTCAGAGGGTGTTGCACGGTGAAGAGCTTGTTATTGAAAAGCAGATAGCTTTGCCAGAACAGGCTTCTCATATTCTGTCGCCCGAAGAAAATAAAACGCGGATGGCGGAGTTACGCAAAGAGCTCAAAAAAAACTGAGTTAAGTTAACAACTCAAAACTTCTTAATTTTTATAAATTCCTTTTTATACCCCTTGCTGTGAAAATCTGATTGTGTTTTTGTTACTTCTTTTGTTCGCTCAAAAGAAGTAACCAAGAAAAGAGCGCCGGACGTGTCCTGACCTGCGGCTATCACTGCGTGATACCAGTATACAGACGGGTCGCCGCCTGTTTATAAAGAGATAAATGTCCTTGTTTTGACTCGACTCAACTGCAATAGCATGGCTCCTCAGCAGGCCACACGGGAAATCCGCGTCCAGCTACTTTTTCCAAAAAATCAATTCTAAAGGCTTCGACTGAATGCAGAAAAAGGCGTTGGCCCCTGAAGCCAGTCGAACGCAGCGGATTTTTTCGGGGTGAAAAGGCTATGGACGGCCTTTTCAGGGGACACCGCGACAGGAAGTCGCGTAAGCCGGCCCTGAAAAAGTCCACGGAGCGAGGGAAGCCGTAGGCCTGGCGACCGGGGAAATATTTTCTTTGGTTACTTTCTTTTAAAAGAAAGTAACAAGCTCTTAAACTAAAATAGTGAATTAAAAAAGATAATTACTACCTGAAGAAAAGTAGTTTCTTTGCCTACGTTCCTTGAAAAGAAAGTAACGAGATCTCAGGCTTTATCAGTCTCTCGAGTGCCGCCCTGTTTGGGGTCATATTGTCTTTTGCTTGATATATGCTCTACTTCTGAAGTAGCCAGGATAGATGAATAGCTGGTGACTTTATTACGCCCACTACGTTTACATTCGTAAAGCGCCTGATCTGCCTTGTCGAGAACGTCGAAAACATTGCCGACTTCGTCCGGGAACGAGGCGATACCAATACTAACGGTAGAACTTACCTGCTTCCCGTCAACATCAAATGACGTATTTTCCACAGCACTTCTTAAACGCTCACCTGCTTCGATGGCGCGGCCTGAAGGCATTTGCGGCAACAGGGCGACAAATTCATCCCCTCCATAACGGCAGATAATGTCGGAAGTTCGCAAACATTCTTCGATTGACCTACCCATGGAAATAATTAATTTATCACCGGCCTTATGGCCGTGTTTATCATTCACCTCTTTCAGGTTATCAGCATCAATCATCATTACTGACAAGGGCTGATTATATTTCATAGCCACTTCAGCGGCCTTGTTATACATGGGTATAAAGGAACGCTTGTTCAACAGATTTGTCATTTCATCTGTTTCCGACAAGGCTTTGAACATCATCTTGCCGTAGTGAACATCCGATGCAAGCATCGTGGTTATATAAGCCACCAGCACAAAAGGCGAAAAATAAACCATGGTGACACTAAAGCTGACCAGGTCATATTTAATACCACTTTTCACACCCAGAAAAATATAGAAGGCAAAAATCAGCACAATTTCCAGGATCGTTGTAACCTTATCCAATGTTATTGCACTGGCTATGACCACCAAGAGATAGAGATTGATAAGAGGACTTTCAATATTGCCGGTATTCCAGAGCACCCATGTGATAAAAATAATCATCACCCAGGTTTCTATGGCAAGCTTCCAGGCATATTGGGGTGTATCAAGATTTACATAGTTAAAACCAAGAACAAAGACGGCATACGCGAACATTGACAGGGTCATCCAGAAGGGCTCAGCGGTAACAACTGATCCCGGAACAACAAAATAAAGAATAACCAGAATCAGCAACAGAAATTCAATTTCTGTCAGACTTCGAGAAAATCCTTTTAACTCGATTTGCTCAATATTCAAATCAAGCGCTTTGTCTTTTTCCGGGCTTCTCATCAGGACTTCCTGTTAAACTATCACCTAAGTTTTTAAATTCTTCTTTCAGACAACAGTCGAATCCGATACCAGTGGATCCTTCACTGAGACCTGATTAATCTAGATTTTTTAAAATCAGTTTCTTTTCGAAACTAACAAGTTCATTAAAACACTATGATTCCTCACCTTAATCCATGATTTTATTAAATAAAATAAATATCATTCCCGGTTTTGATAAGTCAATTTATATTGTTATATCTGCATTAACGATTTAAAACGCTGCTCTTCCATTGCTGACCTGAGCACACTCGAGAAACCTCTTGTACCTTGTATCTTGTATCTTTTTTATCCCAAGTAAGCACGCAAGCGTGTTGGATACTCCCTGTTTTGCAAGGTTTGTCGGTAAAGTGACAGCTCTTCTTGCAGACAGGGTCTGAGTAAATTGATTTCATCTTTTTCCAGCACCGCCACAGGCAGGCCATTTTCAAATAAGATCCGGTTTTTTGCCAGACTTGAAATTTTTCTGCCAGGCAAAATGATACCCACTAAATTTAACGGGTCTGATGCATTAATAACTCTGCGACTAACCTTGTCTTCAGCTTTTTCTTTTAACTCTGTTGCACATTGACGCAAGCCCTTAACCGTTTCTTGCAAGGCAAATTGTTCTCCGCCTATACCGGCAATAAAGCGCCCCCCTCTTACTTTGCCCTGTAACTCCATGCGCCGCAGTTTTAATAAGAGTAATCTCCATGGCGGCGCTTGATTTTCTTTTTCCAGGCTCTTCCTGCTTAGCACTCCCCAACGCTGCAAATAAATATCGATAAGCGCTTCCAGATTCTTGTCTTCCTGTTCCTGGTTTTCTTCAGTGACAGATAACGCCTTATTAATCAGAGCCCAGCGGCCAGCATCCTCAATTTCGTAGAGTGAACGGCGCCTTTTACCGCTGCGTCCTTTATTATTTTTCTTGCGAGTGCCGGATAGCAATGCTCGCATACCGCTGAAGCTATCACTAGTGACGACTCCCAGACTAACCAACTCAGCGAGGCCATTTTCAGCACGGCTTTTTATCAGACCAGTCTCTCTGACTATATCCAGAAAAAAACTTGCCCCCGATCCCGTTAATACATCCCTTATCTCCCGGGCATCACTGCTCATGACCGGCTCTGATTCCGTAAAATGCCTGGTTAGTGCAGTCCACAAGGAAAGCTTGTCACGCTGTATCAGATTGACTGGAGTGCTTTTTATCGGCCCCGCTTTGGGGCCAGAGGGCTTGCCTTGTTTGTCCAGTCTGGATTGTGCTTTCTGCGTTTGTGAAGAGGTGATAAATTTTCCCCAGCTGACTCTCCCGCTAAGGCACAACATATCCAGCAATGCTGGATCATAGCTGGCCAGGCGGCTGGGTAATATATCGCTTTCCCAGGCCGAAGCAGGGGCACTTATGCCATCAAGTTTTTTCAGTACACGTAATAAACTTTCATGAGTTGCAGGGACTGGTAAGGCTTCTTCTTCTGCAAGATTGCGTACTTCATGATGCTGAAAAAGAAATTCCATATAAGCCTGCAAAGATACTGGCTTGATACTTTCCCGATGGGCATCAATTGAATAGCGATGAATGCGTTGCAATAAACGACGTTCACACCATTCTTCTTCCAATACTCCCAATGCTCCCAGCTCGCTTTCTACCGGAGCAGCACCAGGGACCAGGGGAGTATATCGGCCTTTAAATACAAAGCCTTCGTTCTGCAATCCGTTCAGGGCAAACTCAATATCAGAAACCGGTAGCCCGATATCCCTGGCAAGACGGATTGCTGTAACGGGCCCAAGCCCTTCAAGCCTGCCTCGAGTGATCTCGGTAAGCGCTGCTTCTCTGCTCACTTCAGCAAGCTCGGGCAATTGCGCTTTAATTAAGGCCGGTTCATAGGTAAGTGGCAATTCCAAAGCTTCAAACCAGGTCAGTCTTTCTGCAGCGATCCACAATCGTGACTCTCCATGGCAAGCAAGAGTGACACGACCTGACTGCAACAATGGCTCCAGGTAAACACGATAATTTTCGCCATCTGGTCCCTGACTCATTTCAGCATCGGACATAAAGCCAAGTATCATCAAAGCATCATGCAATTCATCAACAGAGCGTATCCATGGCCAGGCCTCTTCTTTAACTCTGCTGATAGCATCCATATCCAGACTGCTGTAATCGTCCGACTCTGCCGGATCCAACCAGCTACGATTGCGAATGGCGTTGGTACGTCTTTCCTCGAAAGGAGCGTCATCCAGAAAAGCATAAGGACGCGCATTAATTATTTCCTGGGCAAATGGGGATGGTTCACGCAAATCCCTGGCCACAAGTTCCAGTTCATTTTCTTCAATCGCTTTTAACAGGGAAATCAATTCATCCAGATCCATGGCTTCGGTAAGACAGTCATGGATGGTTTGTTGAACAAGGGGATGATCAGGTATCTGCCTTTTTCCGGTCAGATTTTCCTGACAAGCCAGCTGATCGGGAAAAACCTGGGCAATCAAATCTTCTGCATTCATGCGCTGGAATTGTGGCGGCACTCTACTGCCATTACGATTGCGCTGGATTGCCAGAGCTCGAGTTGCATTCCAGCGCCAGCGTGACTCAAACATAGGCGCATCAAGCAAGGCCTGTACCAATACCTCCCTGACTGTGGAAGAGTTTAAATAATGAAAGACATCTGCCACCTCAAAACTATGCACGGGCCCCAAAGATATAACAATACTGTCTTCATTGGCCGCCGCCTGTAATTCGAAGTTAAAGCTGCGGCAAAAACGCTTGCGTAATGCCAGGCCCCAGGCTCTATTCATGCGACTACCAAATGGCGAATGAATTACCAGATGCATATCTCCGACTTCATCAAAAAACCTTTCCATAACAATTGCTTGACGGCTGGGCATAACATTCAGGGCGTCACTGCCCGTTTTTAGATATTGCACAATCTGCTGCGCAGCAGAGAGCTGCAGGCCGATTTCTTTCACAAGAAAATCTTCAGCGGCTGATACGGAGTCATCAATGAATTCACGTATAGTAAGACGCAGCCGGGAAACAGATTCTGAAAGTTCCTGACTTCTCCCCCCGCCTTCACCGATCCAGAATGGAATGGTTGGCGGCTGGCCACTGGCATCAGCTACTCGGATCTTGAGCCCATCTATTCGCAGCATGCGCCAACTGTGATGCCCCAGGGTAAAAATATTTCCAGGCAGGGATTCCAACGCAAAATCTTCATTCACACTGCCAACCACAATATCTTCAGGGTCCAGCACAACCTGATATTCGAACATGTCGGGAATAGCGCCGCCGTTGGTCAAGGCAGTAAGCCTGGCGGCTTTACGCGGTCTGGCCCTGCCATTAATCCGGTCTACATGCAGTAAAGCGCCACTGCGACCGCGCCTGCTGGTATAACCATCTCCGAGCATTTGCACAATTTGGTCGAACTCCTGGCGCTGCAAATCCCGGTAAGACCAGGCCTGACTAAACAAGGTATAAAGTGCATCCAGGGCCAGACCAGCATCCTCATTTTCACAGGCGCCAGCTTCCGCCACTATGTGCTGCGAAAGAATATCCATGGGTTTGTCAGGAATACATAGCTTATCCAGCTCTCCGCGCCGGACACTGTCCAGCAAAGCGCTGCACTCAACCAAATCATCCCGGGTCAGGGGAAAAAGAATGCCTTTGGGTATACCGCCTACCTGATGGCCACTGCGTCCTACTCGTTGTAGAAAAGCAGAAATACTTTTGGGAGAAGAAAACTGCACGACCAGATTTACTGATCCAATATCAATACCCAGCTCCATAGAAGCAGTGGCAACCAGGACACGAAGCTGCCCATTTTTTAATCTTTGCTCTGCACTATGTCGATGCTCCTTGCTCATACTGCCATGATGAGAGCTGATGACATCTTCTCCAATACGCTCACCCAGAGAGAGAGCCAGGCGTTCTGCCAACCGTCGTGTATTCACGAAAATCAAAGTAGTCTTGTGGCTTTCCACCAATTCCACCAGACGCTCATACAATTCTTCCCACACTTCATTGCTCATCAGGGCCGTTAATGGCGACCCCGGCACTTCAAGGCGAACATCCAGCTCTTTCTTGTGGCCGCCATCAATAATTACGCAATCAGTGACACCATTTTTTATGTGCCTGCGGCCCACCAGATATTTAACAACTTCAGTTATGGGTTTTTGTGTGGCGGAAAGGCCAATACGCTGCAAAGGCCTGCCGGTTAAATGTTCCAACCGTTCAACCGACAAGGCCAGATGAGCGCCGCGCTTGTCGCCTAACAAGGCATGTATTTCATCCACTATCAGGGTGTCGGCATGTCGTAAAAGATCGCGCCCGCCCTTACTGGTCAACATCAGGTACAGAGATTCAGGTGTGGTCACCAGGATATGGGGCGGGTGCTTCAGCATTTGCTGACGCTCATACTGGGAGGTATCTCCGGTTCGAACAGCAACCGAAATTTCTATTTTTGCCATGCCCTGACTTTCAAGTTTTTCGAAGATACCTGCAAGCGGCTCTTCCAGGTTGCGGTGAATATCATTGCTGAGAGCTTTTAGTGGCGAGACATAGATAATCTGGGTACGCTTTTCCAGCGTGCCACTGATTGCTTTTTGTACCAGACGATCAATAGACACATAAAAAGCAGCAAGGGTTTTACCACTTCCTGTGGGAGCCGCAATAAGTGTATTGCGCCCCTGCTGAATCGCTGGCCACGCCTGCTGTTGGGCAGCTGTAGGCTGCCCAAATGTTTCTTCAAACCAGGCTTTGCTTACTGGATGAAATTTATCAAAAAACATTATCTATCATGGCCCTGGATCAAGGGATTTATTGAGTAATTTTGCTGAAAAACGTAAATAACGACCTGGCTTATAAAATTTCGCTGTAAGCCAGCTTAATAAACTTGCCTGTAAAAACAAGGGCTGAGGTTTAATGTGCAAATAATGAGAAACGTAATAGTGCTTCTTAAAAATAATATTCCAGCCCTGTTTTACCTTGTATAGTAGTCTTTTCGTAATATCCAGACTACCGTAAAAACCAGATTTCAATCAGGCGCAATCATTTCAGGTCATGGGTTTAAGCATAAAATACAAACTCTTTTTTGCCATCTTGTCAGTACACCTTATCGTGTATGTGGCAATGTATAGCATTGGCCGTTACAGCTTCGACAGTGGTTTTCTGGATTACATCTCCCGTATTGAAGAAAGACAGGTACCCGCTCTGGTTGAGGGGCTGAAAAGCTTTTACCAACACACGGGATCCTGGGACCCCATCCGCGAGGACTTCAGCAAGTTTGGCGAATTGATTCGTGAAAGTATTGAAAGTACTGTGGATCCTGAATTTGATGCACGACTGGGCGCCCAACGTCCTACTCCCGCCCGCTTTTCGCCCAATGACTGGTATTACACCTCTGAGTACAGCCCGGCAAGACCGTATATAGCCCTGCTGGATGCTGACCAATCCATCATTTGGGGTAGCGAAGACGCTATACCGGCAGCCAACCAGAATCCCATAATCGTCGGGGGCAACACCGTCGGCTATCTGGCAGTGACCAGCAGACAGGTATTGTCCGAACAGGCAGATCTACTCTACACAGATCAACAGAAACAATCTTTTTTCACCTTCG
>JABIPQ010000126.1 GCA_018698975.1 Gammaproteobacteria bacterium | reverse complement strand
TGTGTTCTTCGCGGTTGAAACCGCTCCCACAAGGGATAGCGGTTTTTGTAGGAGGGACTTCAGTCCCGAAGGAAAGGAGCTGCGTTCTTCGCGGTTAAAACCGCTCCCACAAGGGATAGCGGTTTTTGTAGGAGGGACTTCAGTCCCGAAGGAAAGGTGCTACGTTCTTCGCGGTTGAAACCGCTCCCACAAGGGATAGCGGTTTTTTGTAGGAGGGACTTCAGTCCCGAAGGAAAGGAGCTGCGTTCTTCGCGGTTGAAACCGCTCCCACAAGGGGTAGCGGTTTTTGTAGGAGGGACTTCAGTCCCGAAGAAAATTTCATTATCCTGCTCGTTTAACCCTTTTTTGATTAACTGCTGACTGGTAATCAGACACTCATTTCTTCATAATCGATGCTTTTTGGGGGATATGCCATGCTTGAAACTCTGATGAATCCCGGTGCTATGACCCAGGCCCAATGGATGATTGTTGGAATACTATTTCTACTTTTCCTGGGAATCATTTTTTTCTTTTATCGCACCTGGCTGGTTATTAAAGAATCAGCAAATAATAAATACAAACCCAATATCGGTTTATCCCGTATGGAAAATTCGGGCAAGGCGGAAAGTGAAAACAAGAATCCGGATGATCAATAAACCACAGTCCGGATTCTCTATTGGCACGCCAGAAAAACATTGTTTTGGCACAGCCATTCAATTTCTGTCTTTTGTTTTTATTTTATTGCTGCCATTTTCTTCCAGTCAGGGCATTATTATTCGTCATGACAAAGGCGATTCCCGCTATCAGGTAAGGGAAGAAAGCTATCCCCAATTATTTCATCTGCATACAAGTTTTGAAAATAAAGTGTGCATGGCCACCCTGATAAATCCTCACTGGGCAATCACTGCGGCGCATTGCGCTAACCAGACTCCGCTGTTGAAGACAGTACAAGAGAAATCCCCATACTCACTGACCATAAACAAAAAACTTTATGGCGTTGCCGAACTGGTAATGCATCCTCTCTACGATACCGGTAATGAATTGGACAATGTCGATCTGGCATTGATCCGTCTTGATCAAGAGGTGCAGGGTGTCACGCCTGTCGCACTTTATAGACGAGCGGATGAAGTAGATCAGATAGTGTCGTTATTAGGCTGGGGCTTTACCGGGATCGGAACTCGAGGATTGCAAAGCAATGACGGGAAGTTTCGCCGTGCTCAAAACCGTGTTGTTGAAGCAGGTCAGTGGTTAACATTTCTGTTTGACGATCCGAGGAGCTCTGGAAACCAGGCGTTAGCGCTTGAGGGAATTCCTGGCTTGGGAGACAGTGGGGGACCTGCTTTACTGGAAACAGAGAGTGGCCCACTGTTAATGGGGATTGCACTGGGCGAGCTTGAAGAGGGCGATTCGCCCCCAGTGCAAGGGTTGTATGGCACAACCCAGATTTATGAACGAATTTCCAGTCATCTGGAATGGATAGAGCAGGTGGTCACACCTTAAGCAGTTTTTGCTATAGCAGGAATTACTAATCTGCAATTGCTTCCGTTGAGACTTCGTCTGGTACTTCTTCTACTACAGGATTCAGCAGGTTCTCAAGATGCGCTTTTAGCCGCTGATTTTCCGGTGTCAAATTAAGCTGCGTCTGGAAATAGGGAATCATGCCTTCATCGTTTGCCGGCAATGGAATGTATTCGCCTTCCTGAAAAGCAAATAGTTTACCGTCTGCAATGAGCATGCTGGCCTTATATGAACCATAATAGGTTGAGATGCCGGTATCGGTTATCACTACCTGGCCACCAAAACGGGGGGTGATAATGCCCAGGTTTGGAGTATGACCAACAACCACGGTTTCTACCTTGTAGGTATCCAGTAAATTGGCAAGGTGGGGCGCCTCATCGCTTTGAGAATTCATCGCCAGGCCTCTATACCATAATGGGCCTGTTTCATCTTCTCCCAGATTATTATCAAAATGGATATCACCCAGAATCTCTGAACGAATCTTGTCATTGATTTCCTGGATAGACAGATCAAGCAACTCTGGCCCAAGTCCGGCATGCATGAACAAAGTGCCATTAATTCTGATGATGCTGTTGTGTGTGCTGACCCAGTCATTGAATTCGCCACCAGGTTGCCAGCTCAGGCGGTGTTCCACATAACCCAGCGGGAACTTTTCATACCACTGGGTTTTAAAAGCATCGTCAATGATTATGGGCTCTTCTTCTGCTTCAATTCTGGCTTCGTTTTGAGCATTCACAGCCTGAACAACCTGTTGGTAATAGCCATCGCGTATTCTTGATGAATTACGCGATGTCAGTGCTTCATATTCGCCAGGATGAACATAACGCAGGTCACCAATGACATTCATGAATTCATGATTGCCGATCAGCACATGCACCATCCCGCCATCGCGTGAGGCCTGTTTTTCAAGTTTCTGCAGGTGGGCAATAATTCTGGCGGTATCCGGACCCCGGTCTGGTATATCACCAACCTGCACCATGTGGGTTTCTTTCCCGGTCCAGTTGCCGCGGCGATTGATTAAACCGGCTTCGCGCAACACATCGACATAGTTGTCATAATCGCCATGGATATCGCCAATGGCGACAATTCTGCTGACATCATTCCATTCGTCCTGGATTTTTTCAGCGGCAATAATGCCGGTGCTGAGAAAAAGCAGGCATAGAAATATTCCTTGCTGTTTTAAGCCCTTTGACAGATTTTGAATGATTTTCAAAAGCTCCCCCGGCAATCATCAAGGATGTCATTTTGCAGATCTTTGGGATCATTAATAATGTCATAGAAACCCTGCAAATATTTAACTGTATTGTTGGCAGTCTTTTGATCAAGATAAGTAGTGTCGCCAGCGATTGCCATGATTTCACCTTCGTGTTCCCTGTAAGTTTGCAGACTTGCATTGATAATGTTTTCGGGAAAACAAAATCCACGGTACAAACGCTGACGTACACTGCGCAGTCTCAAACTGGGGTTGGGCTCGGCATAGGTCGCATTCACATAACCGGAAGAATCAAAATCATAGGGTGCAGGAAAATATCGTTGGTCATCCTCACT
>JABIPQ010000125.1 GCA_018698975.1 Gammaproteobacteria bacterium | reverse complement strand
TTGATATTGCTAACTTTATTTAAATCAAAAGAACATAGTCACTAATGTTTCATTGGGATAATAACCAACTTGTGGTATTTTTCACCGCATCTAATTCTCCTGTATTGCTGAACCCTATGGAAGATATCACAGGCAATGACCGCATGATCGGGGAGTCCGGCAATTTTCTTGTCATGCAAGAGCAGCTTTCCCGCCTCGCTCCCCTCAACAAACCTATCCTGATCATCGGAGAACGAGGTACCGGCAAGGAGCTGGTTGCCTCCAGACTGCACTTTCTCTCGAAGCGATGGGAGCAGCCGTTCATCAAGATCAATTGTGCGGCTTTTAACGAGGCCTTGCTGGAGTCTCAATTATTCGGACATGAGGCTGGCGCATTCACCGGGGCAAGTAAACAACAGAAAGGTTTTTTTGAAAGAGCGCATGGAGGCACTTTGTTTCTGGATGAATTAGCCACTACGTCCATGGCTGTTCAGGAAAGAATTCTCCGGGTTACGGAATACGGGGAAATCGAACGTTTGGGCGGCACTAAACCCATAAATGTCAATGTCAGAATCGTTGCTGCTACCAATCTGGACTTACCACAACTGGCACGGGACGGAAAATTTCGTGACGACCTTCTCGACCGACTGGCCTTTGATGTTATTACCCTGCCGCCATTACGAGAACGACTTGAAGACATACCTGTCCTGGCCCAACATTTTGCCATCAATATGATAAAGGAGCTGGAACGGGAATATTTTCCAGGTTTTAGCAAAACCGCTGCTAAAGCATTACTCGACTATTCCTGGCCAGGAAACATCAGAGAATTAAAAAATGTGATTGAGCGTTGCGTTTACCAATCCGAAGATCATGATAAGACCATCAGGAATATAGTATTTGATCCATTTGCTTCCCCTTACCGACCTAAATCAACAGGTCCTGGTAACAAAGCAGATAACGCTGAAGTGGCGAATGATTTTGTCACTGAAGAAGATTTTGAATTCGGCTCAATCGGTTTCAAACATCAGGTTCAGGAATTTGAGAAGAGAATTTTACGACAGGCCTTGAAACAGTGTCAGCATAATCAGCGTAAAACGGCAAAACTGCTGGATCTGAGTTACGATCAATTGCGCGGCTATTTACGAAAATACGACCTGAACAGTTAATTATTCAGTAATTACTTCACTCTTTTTTATCTCTTTTCCTGCTAGGCATCCGGCATCGAATCTGCGGAATAGTTTTTACGCCGAATCCGATAAAGCACGCTGAGAATAATAGTCACAATGATACCAAACAGCATGGCCATCACCAGAGGAATGAGTGCACGAATACTCGTGGTGATATCCACTGTAATCAAGTCAAGCATGAACACGATTAACGCAGGCGCCAGAATTTCATCTTCGGGCAGCACGTACCAGGGCGTGAAGATAATAGCGAGCAACAGGCTTTGTAGCAGATAGGCGAGTTCGCGCCACAGGAACTTTTTCATTACTTTCCAGCTGATGAAGCTGAATGCAATACCGGCTAAAAGATAAACCACCCAGGCCACGATGTAATCCTGTGTTTCCATTTTCTAAATCAATCCGCCCACTCAACGATATGTTCTTCAAAGCCATCTTCATGAACAAATTCTTCTGAAATAACTTTACCGGTGACAGTGTTGTCTGTGCTTATCATGGCATCCCTGCTTCCAGTAATCAAAGGATGCCAGATCGGCAAGGACTTGCCCTCGTGAAGCAAACGGTAGGCACAGGTTCCCGGCATCCAGCTTAGATCATCCAGGTTTTTCGGTGTCAGAATCACACAGTCAGGGACTAGTTTTTGACGTTCTCCATACACGCTGCAGCGACATTGTTCTTCATCCAGATAACTGCACACTACCCGTGTATAAAAAACATCACCGCTACCTTCATCTTCCAGTTTATGCAGACAACATTTTGCACAACCATCACAAAGAGACTCCCATTCTTTCGGCGTCATCTCGGTAAGTTTTTTGCTTTCCCAAAAGGGTAAATTTTTTTGAGTGGAAATAATCAGCTCCTGTGATAAATCCAGCCTGGACTGACAAAGCCGGATTCAATCGCCATCAAATGTTACCTGCCCGGTAATATCTGGCGGTAACTGCAAATAGTAGCCCTTCTCTTTAATGTCATTAAGTACTTTCACCGAATTTGCCCTGGCCAGCTTTTTGTCCGAAGTAAGCTGGAGTGTCATAACCTCAATGATATCTCCCATGCGCTCACGCAAGCCCTCAGGAATATTTTCCTTACCGGCTTTTTGCGGCACATACAAATAAAGCTCGCTCTCGCGACTGCCTTTAAAAATAGTGCATAACATGGCATCAGACTTCGTCAAGACTTTACCTCATGGATTCAATTAAGCCAGGGAACAGTAGATCTTTGCGCCACCCTGCCAGCTCTTGCGGAAGCAATCGATCCTCAGGTGAGGCTACAGGACTTTCTTCCAGAAGACTCAGATCTTGCAACATTGTAATCAACCAGCGCTTCCTGATAAGAATTTCTACCGGCAAATCCAGCTCAATGGATTTCTTCTCGGCATATTGCTGTGCTTTTTTCAGTCTGCTTTTGGCTTTACCATCTAGTGGCTGTGGCAAAGTAACTGGCTGACCTTCATCCGGCTCTGCAAGAGCATTAACTACCAAGTCCAATATTTCCTGACCCTCATGGCGCAGGAAGTTATGACTCAGGTCATCAATCAAACCTAACTGCTCAAAACTGTCAGGCATAAGTCTAGCTATATCAATTAGATTCTTGTCCTTGATGATCCAGTTACGTGGCTTATCCCGCTTTCTGGCGTGTACTTCTCGCCATTGCGCAAGTTGCCTGAGAATGTGTAGTTGAGGACTGTTGAGCTGCCAGGCCCCGCGGATATTCAGATAATAATCAAAGAAGTCAGCGTCCATCTCTTTACGATAGGTATTAAGCAATGACTCACATTCTTGCTGAAACCATGGCAATCTCCCCTTTTCTTCGAGCAACTTGAGCTGTTTCATGTAGATGGTTGGCAAATAGGCCACATCCTGCGCAGCGTAATGAAGCTGCTTATCCTGAAGTGGGCGTTGCAACCAATCTGAGCGGGTTTCACCCTTCGGAAGATCGATATCGAAGCAGTCCACGACAAGGGCATGATAACTATTACCAAAGCCTTCATTTAGAAATGCAGCACCAATCTGGGTATCAAAAACAGGGGATGGAATTAGTTGTAGCTTAACCATGAATACTTGCAGATCTTCAGAGCAGGAATGAAAAATCTTGGTAATAGATTGCCTTGTCATCAAGGCCTTGAATGCCTCCCAGTCATTTATTTTGAGAGGGTCAATCAAATAATTACCAGCACCTGCATTAATCTGTATCAGCCCGACATGTGGATAAAATGTAGATGTGCGAATAAATTCGGTATCCATAGCAAGATAGTGGCTGTCCTGCCAGAGCTGGCACAGATCATTTAGAGTCTGATCGTCTTCTACCAGAATATAGTTATCATTTATTACGTAGTCTGACGCCATAAGTTTTGATTCACATTTATAATTACAGATTATTTATGTTCGATATTGCTATGTAATATCTAGACTTTATTGATCAGCTGACGTCCAGCAAAAGAATGAATCAAGGTTCCACCATCAATGTATTCCAGCTCTCCACCTACAGGTACGCCATGAGCAATTCTGGATATTTTAATATTTCTTTCCTGCAAAGACGGCGCTTTAAATTGCTCCGCAATATAATAGGCTGTTGCTTCGCCTTCGACAGTAGGATTGGTGGCAAGAATAATCTCTGCAATATCACTATTAACTACCAGGTCACGCAACTGGGGCACACCAATTTCGTCAGGTCCGACTCCATCAATAGGCGACAGGTGCCCCATAAGTACAAAATATAAGCCTTTATACGAGGCAGTCTGCTCGACGGCAAACACATCGGCAGGGGTTTCAACAACACATATCGTCTGCTGATCTCGCGCAGGGTTTTGACAAATTCGGCAAAGAGTCTCTTCAGACAGGGTGCGGCATTTTTCACAATGCCCTACTCCTTCCATGGCTGCCTCAAGCGCCTCGGCAAGCACCTTCCCCCCGGTTCGATCCTTTTCAAGAAAATGCAGCACCATACGTTGGGCGGATTTTGGCCCAACCCCTGGCAAGCGTCTGAAGGCATCGATCAACTGATCTATAAGCGGGCTATAGTTCATAAAACATTCATAGAGTGTTCATTGATAATTAATGAATAGATTTGTATTAAAAACTGATTACTATGCATAGGCGTATTTATTGCGCCATCGCTAAAATGGGAATTTGAACCCTTCAGGCAGGTTGAGCCCTGAAGCCATACCAGATAATTGATTTTTATTATTTTCAGCAACCTTACGGACTGCATCATTAACTGCAGCAGCGATGAGATCTTCAACCAGCGTTTGGTCCTCTGTCATCAGGCTACTATCCAAAGCAAGATTTTTAACATTATGCTTGCCGTTCATGGTGACTTTAACCATGCCAGCCCCGGACTCACCAGTTACTTCCTGCTCAGCAAGTTGCTTCTGAGATTTCTCAAACTGCTCCTGCATTTCCTTTGCCTGCTTCAGCAAATTATTCAGGTCTGTCATTTTTTGCCTCTTTCATTATCCGGAGTGAATATTTATGTCCCGGTGTTTTAAATAATTTTTAATAGTCTTTGGGAGAAGTTGCTTCAATAGAGCCGGTCTGAATTGAAGCAGAAAACCTGTCAATAATTTCTTTTACGGTCTCATCACTTTCGAAGGTCGTAATTGCCGCCTGCAAGCGCTCCCTCTCCTGACGCTCTCGCCAAGCTGCCGGGGTTTCTGCTGAAATAGTTCCGGTAAGCACCTCTAACAAAATATCTTTCTGGAAATAATCATCAAAAGCAGTTTTCATGCGCCGCTGCTGTTCTTCATTAAACACAGAGGTCTGGCTTTCATCCAGCGTCAGCCAAATGTGTTTGCCCTCTACTTTATCCAGCAGGCAATTG
>JABIPQ010000124.1 GCA_018698975.1 Gammaproteobacteria bacterium | reverse complement strand
GACTATATTGATGAAGTCCAAACCATGATCTACACCAATAATCTATTAGCCAGAGATAATCCCGAGCTTTAGTTGCTCTTTAGTTGCTCTCCAGTTGCTCTCTTGTTGCGAGATACCTGCTTGATAGCTACTCGCTAACATCTGGATTAATCCAGGGAATGGAATACCAGTAATATCTGTTGTCATCTCCAGGTGCTGTGCAATTGTAACGAAAGCGCCGGCTTCGGTTTTCTATTCTGGTATTGATCTGGTAGACGGATTCTCCCCGATCAACAGCACTCACTTCCATCATTTCATTATTGTTAAAACAGGCCAGTTGCGTGAGCCCAGCTTGATTAGGGCTGAAATCCAGTGTCGCAGCAGGACTTGGTGATGATGTTATCGGGCTTGTTGGTGAGATTGAATCAAGAGTAAACGCAAGGCTCATAACCTTATTGGGAAAAGAGTTCATTGAGGCGTAGATTCCAGAAAAAGGGAAGCGCGACAAAGCGGTAAAGTCAGAGTTATTGTTAATCGGGCCGGAATGTTGCCCAATTCCCACAAAACCCAGAGTATTAACAAGTGTCTGGATTGGCAGATTATATTCGCCGTAGGGGTAGGCCAGCAGTTTATGCTGTTGACCGGTTTCCCGCATAATGGTGTCCTCAGCACCCATGATTTCAGCTTCCACACTTTGCAACCACTCTGCCTCAGAAGCCCCATTGTGTCGTATCAGGTAAGGGTGGCTTACCGTGTGATTAGCAACTGTTGCACCGGCACTGGCCATTTCACGGATTTGCTCCCAGCTTGAATAGAGGCGATCATTGCTCCCTACAAGGCCTGTAGTGACAAAGATGGTAAACGGCCAGCCACGCGCCTTCAATGCGGGGTATGCGGCCTCAAACACAGATGTGTAGCCATCATCGAAAGTAATAACAGCGGTTTTGTCCGGCAATAAATCCCCATTTCTCAAACTCGCGATAACATCCTGCAGAGGTAGTACGCTAAAGCCGTTTTCATCCAGATAGTCCATATGAGTATAAAAGGCTTCAGGGCTAAGACTGGTTATCGGTGGAGTTTGGGTGCTGACATGGTGGTACTGGAGGATCACTGCCTGATTTTGATGCTGGGCAATCACCTGGTAGGGGCAAGAGGCCAGGAAGCAAAGAAGAATCGGCATCAATAAGCGAGTGATAAGCACAGTTGTTCTCAATAGCATTTACTAGTGTCTGGAATTATACTGTCGACCCTTTGATAAGTGCTACTGGTATGATGACAGATATTCGTAAAAAAACCTTTACCGTTAATCGTCTGCAAAAGAATTTGCGCAGAGAAACCGGTCGTGCAATCGCTGATTTCAAAATGATCGAAGAAGGCGATGTTGTCATGGTATGTCTGTCAGGAGGAAAAGACTCCTACGTGATGCTGGATATTCTCCAGAACATGCAAAAACATGCACCTATAAAATTTGAACTTGTCGCTGTAAATATGGATCAAAAGCAGCCTGGTTTTCCAGAACACGTACTTCCTGCATATCTTGATTCTATTGGTGTGAAATATCATATCCTGGAACGTGATACTTACTCTATTGTAATGGAAAAAACTCAGCCCGGTAAAAGCTACTGTGGTTTATGCTCAAGATTAAGGCGGGGTAATTTGTATTCATTGGCGGAAAAAATAGGCGCAAGTAAAATTGCACTTGGCCATCATCGAAACGATATTATGGAGACCCTATTTCTGAACATGTTCTTCGGTGGAAAACTTAAGACCATGCCGCCAAAATTGCTAAGTGACGACAAGAAGCATATCGTGATTCGACCGCTTGCCTATTGCAAAGAAGAAGAAATTGCTAAATTTGCCGAATTAAAAAACTTTCCCATTATTCCCTGTAACCTTTGTGGTACCCAGGAAAATATGCAACGTCAGGAAATTAAAAAGATGTTGAATGAGTGGGGACGAAAATTTCCTGGTCGTCTTGATGTCTTGTTTAAAAGTATCACCAATGTGGCACCTTCTCATCTAGCGGATACATCGCTTTTTGATTTTCATTCTCTGGAAAAACAAAGGGAAGACGCAAAAGAACAGGCAGTGGCTGAGTCTTCAAAAGATTCAGATAGAATAAATGTTGTGAGTATCTGGAATAATTAAGATTTGTAATCCAATTACTGAATGGCTGGTAACGTGAGCAATACAACAGAACATTTACTCGACGCAAAAGGATTGTTCTGTCCGGAGCCGGTCATGCTGTTACACAAAAAAATCCGTGAAATAGACCCTGGTGAAACATTGCTTCTTGTTGCAACGGATCCTTCAACAACCCGTGACGTGCCAAAGTTTTGCCATTTCCTGGGCCATGAATTATTAAGCTCAGTAGAAGATGGTCAGACCTATCAATATTCCATTCGCAAATCTTCTTCCTCATAAAATAATTGAGATTGTTAGCTGACAATCAATGAAAATTATTGCAGACAAAGATATCTATCGAGTTAAAGAAAGCTTCTCTGTGTTTGGAGATCTCGAATTAATTCCGGGCAGGGAAATTTCTGCAAGCCATATCAAGGACGCCGATGCCTTGTTAGTCAGAACTGTCACAAAAATTAACCGTCATTTGCTTGGCTCCTCATCATTACGATTTATAGGTAGTGCCAGCAGTGGTTATGATCATGTCGATGTAGAATTGCTGAGGGAAAAGGGGGTGTTTTTCTGCCATGCGCCAGGGTGCAATGCCACTGCAGTGGTGGATTATGTGTTTGCTGTTCTCGCATGGAATGCATGCAAACAAAGTGATCAATGGCTGAATAAATCTGTAGGAATAATTGGGGCAGGCAACGTGGGTTCGAGACTGGCTAAAAAATTATTAGCCTTGGGAATGAGTATTTCAATCTACGATCCTTTTTTAAAGTCGAATCATGAACTGGCGCCTTATTTTTGTCCATTGGAAGAAGCGTTGCAGCAGGATGTTGTGACTTTTCATACTGCATTATCTGATTCAGGTCTTCACCCGACATATCACATGGTAGGGCTTGAATTGTTATCGATGTTAAAAACAGGCGCCATTTTGATAAACGCCTCAAGAGGGGAAGTTATTGATAATTGTGCATTGGATAATTTCTTATTATTAAGGCCTGATGTGAGTGTAGCGCTGGATGTCTGGGAAAATGAGCCTGAAATTAATTTATTACTGTTAAATAAGGTACAGATTGCGACGCCGCATATTGCAGGCTATAGCCTTAATGGCAAGCTCAATGGCACGAGTAAAATTTATGAGGAGTTTTCCCGGTTTTTTTCTCTTGCTGATTCCTCTTTTGCTCAAGAAAGGAAAAAAAATACACTAAAAATAGATTCTGAAGTCGAGCCGAATGATTGCATAAACAAAGCAATATTAAGTGCTTATCCAATTACAAATGATTTTATTGATTTTGATAAAAAAGACCTTCCACAGATTGCTATTCATTTCGATGCACTCAGAAATGATTATAAATTTCGTAAAGAATTTAAAGATTTTCAGCTAGAAAGAAATAACAAGCTGGTGCAGTATTCAGAGATTTTACAAACCCTTGGTTTTACATTTCTTTAGTTCTGCTGATAGTTTTCCAGGAAATGTCCAAGTTTTCCTATAGCTTTCTCTAATACATCTGCTCGTGGTAAAAACACGATACGGAAATGATGTTTATCCTGAATATTGAACCCGCTGCCCTGAACCATCAATACCTGCTCTTGAAGCAGAAAATCAAGAATAAGCCTTTCATCATCGAGAATGTTGAATTTTTTAGGGTCTAGACTCGGGAAAAGATATATAGCTCCCTGCGGACGGACACAACTGACACCGGGTATATCATTGAGCATTTTCCAGGCGATGTCGCGCTGCTCTCGCAAGCGTCCACCAGGCAGAATTAATTCATTAATGCTCTGATAACCACCAAGAGCAGTCTGTATGGCTTGCTGTGCAGGCACATTAGATCAAAGGCGCATATTCGAGAGAATGTCCAAGCCTTCAATATAATCTTTGGCTCTTTCTTTTGCGCCACCAAGAAAAAGCCAGCCAGAACGAAAGCCAGCCAGGCGATAGGATTTTGACAGGCCATTAAACGTGACAATCAGAATATCTTCGGAAAGTGTGGCAAGAGGAATATGCTTGGCGTCGTCGTATAATATCTTGTCGTAAATTTCATCAGCAAACAGGATCAGGTCGTTTTCTTCTGCCAGCTTTACGATCCCTTCAAGTAGATCTCGAGTGTATACCGCACCGGTTGGGTTGTTCGGATTTATTACGACGATACCTTTGGTTCTGCTATTTATTTTACTTTTCAGGTCTTCAAGGTCTGGATTCCAGTCTGATGATTCATCGCACCGATAATGAACAGCCTTGCCACCACTGAGTGTTACTGCCGCAGTCCAGAGAGGATAATCAGGTGCTGGAATCAAGATCTCATCACCATCATTGAGCAGTGCCTGCATGGCCATGACAATTAATTCACTGACGCCATTGCCAAGGTAAATATCTTCGATGCCAACTCCCGGGATATTAAGGCGCTGGGTTTCATGCATTACTGCTTTGCGAGCCGAAAACAATCCCTTGGAATCTGAGTAAGCCTGAGATTCAGGAAGGTTAAGAATGACGTCTTGTAGAATTTCTTCAGGTGCTTCGAAACCGAAAGCTCCAGGATTACCAATATTGAGCTTGGTGATTCGATGGCCTTCTTCTTCCATTCGTCTGGCTGTTTGTAATGCAGGCCCTCTGATTTCATAACAGACATGTCGAAGCTTTTCGCTTTGTAAAATTAAAGACATAAACTGGGCTCCGCATTTGGCCAGACGTTTTATTCTATAAGGTATGATATTCTCCCCTGGCAGGAAGGGTAGCGAATTTTACAGAAACACTATTCGGAAAACTAGGGAGTCTCTGATTAATCATGTCAAAGGTCAATAAGTCTGAAGAAGAATGGAAAGAAATCCTTAATGACGAGGAATATCATATCTGCCGTGAGAAAGGTACTGAATGTGCTTTCACTGGTGAGTACTGGCAGTGTACAGATGATGAGGGAACTTATCAGTGCAGAGCTTGCAGAGAGCCACTATTCAACTCTGAAACAAAATATGATTCGGGTTCTGGCTGGCCCAGCTTTTTCATGCCTGCGAATAAAGAAGGCGTTACAGAAATTGAAGACACCAGCTTGGGAATGGCAAGGACAGAAGTTGTTTGCAGTAAGTGCGAATCGCACCTGGGTCATGTTTTCAATGATGGGCCAGAGCCGACTGGTTTACGCTATTGTATCAATTCGGCTTCTCTGGAATTTGTTGAGTCCAAATAAATAATTGAGCAATTAATTCTCTAGAATTGATACCTTAATCCCGTCTGGTACTTGACCCGGTCATAGGCATACAGGTCGATATTACTGTCGTTTTCGGTATAGGTTACATCGCTGGTAATATTTATATTTCTATTGAACTGCCAGATCCAGCCCAGGGAAGTGGAGAAAGTGTCATCTTCCCGGTCGATATTAAATACTGGCGCAACACTCTTGTTTTCACTTTTATGGAATGAAATTCGGATATAGGGTACGTGTCCGGGACGAAACTGTATTTGTTCCGAGAAGGCCACGCCGTAAAATTTCTGCGCATTATTGCTCCCGGCATCCCGCTGAGCATTTTCATCACCAAAATAGACACTGACATTATGTAAAAAACGACCACTTGATTTGCCAAGATTTCCTGAAAGTAAAATTTGATTTACATCTCTGAGATTGTTGTCCGGATTAGTGGATGTATCGTATCTGACAGCAGTGTAGGCTGCAGTGATACCTTGAGACCAGCCGTCACCGGCATTTCGTTGCCATGTACCTAACAGACTTGTGCTGGACTGAAACTCTTGATCGTCGAGATCGACGCGTTGTGCGCGACCGGAAAGAGCTAAACGGACATTTTCTCTAATTACGGCATAACCAGCTTCTCCAGCGAGCACATCAAGATCAAAAGCACTGGTAGAAAAATTATTATGCTGGTTAAAATTGCCTCTTACAAAAGCCGAGCTGTTTTTGTCAAAAGGGTAGTTGAAATTGAATCCGGCGCCAAGATCCATAAATTCATCATCAATACTCTGGCCACTGGCACTGAGTTCTACATCGCCAATTGGTGTACTAATGATGCCAAGTTCTGTGGCACTGTTGATATTTGAATCTGAACCAATATTTGAATTCACATACCAGGTGAGAGTGCTGTTCACCGCATCTTCCCGTTGTTCGATTAACTCAAGAAAAGCCGTAATATTAGCACTGACATTGGGAGCAGGATCAGTTGCCAGTACTTCGTTAAAAAGAAGGCCAGCTGCTGTAAGGTTGTTACTTAAAAGTAGGCGCGTGCCAATTCCAGTTTAACCCGTTGTTGATCAGGAAAGACGTAGGCTATACGTTCAAATGCGAAAACAGCTTCGTTGGGTCGACCTGTCTCCAGGGCGGCAAGTCCATAGAGGAAATCAAACTCTGCTTCGCCCTCGAGTTCAAACAAGTTTGTTTGACCAATCGTGTATGCCTGCTGGAATTGACCTTGTGCTATGAGCAGGTTCATTTGTTCAATAACATCGTCAGATTCATTAGCTGCCAAGGCTAACTGGCTCAAAAAAGCCCCGGCTAAAACGAGGTTGATGACAGACAATAGGGTTGTAAGTGCTTTGATTGCTCTGGTCATTTTTTATACTTAAATTTATCCGGCTAGGGAATTAATTTATTTCTCTGATCAATACTAATAAATTCAATGAGCTGTATCACTCTTTTTAGTGATTTATTTCGTTTTTCCATATAACCCACGTTATTTATCCATTGACGTGGGAAATATTCCCTTTTACACTGTTTGCTGTGTTTAACCCAATAATTACTGGAGGTGTGAGTATCAAGCAAAGTCAAAATGTACAATTAGTCCGTATCTTTACTCTATAGGTGCAGTCTGTATAGTCGGGTAATGGTAATTAGGCCTACCTCGTTAACATTTTTATAGCTTCTTTGTTAACACATTACCTGATTAATGTATCTATAGAGGATACGGCCTATTAAATTGGGCAGTAGCAGGATTTCCCCATGTTCTCTCGCAATATTTCTACTATCACAAGCATCCCCGCTCTATCTTTTCTGCTCTTTTTTACCTTTGTTGCCTTTTTTTCTAAAGTTGTACAAGCTCAGGAAGAGGAAAATACTTCCCACAAAATTACTCTTGGCTCATATTTCAGCAAAGGTGATTATGGTGGTGTCGAAGAGACAAGCATCAATTATTTTCCAGTGTCATATGAATTTGCCAGGTTTCCCTGGGTTTTATCAATTACCGTCCCTTACCTTGCATTAAAAGGCCCTGGCGATGTGTTTCTTGAAACCGGAAATATAGGCAGAGAGCGTGAAGGGGGAGATGACTTTATTAACGAGACGGGCGTTGGCGATTTATTCTTGTCAGCGACTTATCAGTTTCCACCAATTTTTGACGATTGGGTATTTGTTGACTTCACTGTTCAGGCAAAGTTACCAACAGCTGACGAAAAGAAAGACCTGGGCACAGGTGAGCCAGATTTTGGCTATCAACTCGATTTTTATACCACTTTGGAGAGAAATACCTATTTTTCGACATTTGGCTATCGTCAGCGTGGTAAAACTGCATTATTTGACCTGGAAAATTCCCTTTATGGTTCTTTGGGCTATATGCGGCAGTTTGGTGAAAAAACCTATCTCGGGCTTATCTATGACTATCGGGCTAAAGCCTCAAGCAACAGCTTTGAAAGTCATGAAGTAATGCCATTTGTATCTTACAACCCTGGACAGCAGTGGAATCTCATGTTGTATTCGATAATGGGTTTTACAGACAGTAGTGCTGATACTGCTTTTGGCATTCAGGCATCCTATACTTTCCCTTGAACGGGGAAATTGTTGAAGTAGCAGTTTGTTGAGCAGACCGCTGGAGTTCTCGTACAAGTATGTGAACGTATTTAGAAAGAGCTGTGGATAAGATGCACTATCTGTTGAGAAGCGTTGATAGCGTTCGCATTGGCCGAACAGGTGGCGGAGAGGGGACGTCGATGCGTTGAACCGCTGTAATGCGGGCAGGGCCAGTGAAGCGGTCCGGACGTTCAGGTCTGACAGGAACGGAGACTCGGTTACGGATGGTGCTGTCGGTAATTGCCAGATTCTCATTAGTTGTATTGTCTGATTCGGCAATATCCCCAATTCCAACAATGCGGGTTTGTGCTTCAGCAATCATCAGACTATTCAGAATGTCGAGGCTGGAAACAAGGACTTCAGCGTTTGCTTGTTCCAATTGTTCTGAAAGAAACTGTGAAATACTTGCGGCATTCTCAAAGATAGTGTTTTCGGGTGCAGCTGTTGCTTGAATATTAATGGCGGCTATATTTTTGTCGAAACTTTCTATGGTTTCTATGCCTTCAATACTTCCAATAACTGTGTTTTTAGCCAGGCGTTTTTGCGCTGGCACATCTGCAAGTGAGAGGCGTAAACTTGATACATCAAATTCAGGTTGAGGCAGTGTTGTGGATTGAGCAATACTCTGAAGTAAAGGTGAATAATCAATTTCCACATTATTAGGGATTAGATAATCCTTGTAAGATTCGCGCTCATCACCTTCAGTAGCACCTAATTTAAACCCGGCGCCTGAATCAGGCCCTTTCCCTGTGCCACCAAGACCGCTTTCTCCACCAAACTTACCGGTTCCGCCAAGGCCGCTGCCACCATCGCTCCCGGGGCCGAGCAGTAAATAATTAACAGCGAAAGCAAGGCACAGCACAGCAAGTAACATCGACACAAAAGAATGGTTTTCCACCAATTCAGATGTTTTCGCTGCTATGTTTGTGGAGGTGTTTCTCATATCGCCATTTTATCGTGTTTAATCTTGAAATACTTCAAATTTATACAGGTTAAGAATTATTGTCGGTTTCCAAAGGATTTTCTGTTGTAAGACTATTATCTATCAAGCTGTCGCTGTAGTTCTGGTTGTAATTGAAAATCCCGAAATTCATTCTAAAGAGCGCGTTAGCAGAGGATTTATCTGCTGTTTGCAGTGCCAGGGCGCGTTCATTCACTTTTATCAAGGCTTCCATACCAAGAGTATTCGCCAGCTCATTTAATTCGGCAATTGACTGAGCTGATAGCTCATCATAATAAACACTTCGATCAAAAAATGGGGGCTGCTCTCCACTCAAGTTGTGAACTCCAGCACAAAGATGGTCCTGAATATTCTTACCAAAGAAGTAAAGCTTCTCTTCCTGACCACGATTTGGGGTAAATGCTGTGGTTTTGAGTATTACATTATGGTCAGGATCAAGCTCCACCATATCCAGTCGCATTAATTCATCAAGAACTACTCGAGGCCTGATATCGCCTTTCGCTATATTACTTACCAGTCCTTCAAAGGACCTGGTACTGAATTCGTCAACATCCTGGAGAGGAAGTATTTTTGGTGTGTTATCTGGATTTAAAAGATTCTTGTCACCCATCCACCGGGCAATTAATTGGGCCCCGATTGAAATATTAGCCGGCCTGCTTTCGAGGCTCTCAGGTTCTGCTCGTAGACGTTTAACATCCTTGCGGTGGACACCGGTTAAAAGATTAATTCTACTGTCAGTCTGCTTTTTACCTTCTACTGGAAAGTCATTTTCGGCCACTTCTACATAAACCGATTTCAGCATATTGGTTAAATAGGTGTAGGTGATTTGATTGGCAATCATAAATTTCACCAGCGGCCGCAGAATTTTTCTGAGGGCTGAAATAACCGCAGTGTTACCTGATTGTGGTGAAGTATTATCTTGCATAGGCCAGAGTATAATGCTTTGAGGGAAAAAATCCCACATTTTCTGATCGAGTCGATAATTGAGAGGATAATTGAGAGGATAATTAGGAGAATAATTAAAAATAGTCGAGAAAAGGCTTCCTTCATTCAGCTTTGCCCAAGCTGCGGATAATTTGAGCTCGAGTGTTATACTGCCTCGCTTTTTTTACTGTATTGATTCAGCTACCTCACAAAAAAATTACCCATGCTATTTGAAAAATATACTAATTTGGTGCTCGGCAAGCCTTTTTTCGTATTGGGCTTTGTCCTTCTGCTGGCGTCTTTTCTGGGCTGGCATGCGCAGCAATTCCGAATGGATGCTTCGGCAGATTCGCTAGTGGTCGAAGGCGATCCGGACCTGGAATTTTCTCGAGTAATTAATTCGCGTTACGGCACTGGTGATTTTGTCTTTGTCAGCTACTCACCTGGTAGTGAATTATTCACCCGACAATCACTGGACACTCTTCAGGACTTAAAAACAGATCTTGGGACAGTAACTGGCGTTGAGTCGGTTGATAGCATCTTTGATGTCCCTTTATTTAAGGTAGCCGATGTTTCCCTGAGTGAAGTGGCCGACAACATAATCACTTTACAAGCCCAGGATGTGGATTTGTCCAGTGCCAAAGATGATCTGATGAGTAGTGAGGCATATCGGAATGTGCTGCTTAGTGAAGATGGCTTAACAACCGCGCTTATTGTTAATTTTAATGTGCAACCTGAACTGGCTGATTTACTTGATCAAAGAACATCGCTACGAAACCTCCAAAGGCAAGCCGGACTTTCTCCAGATCAAACGAATGAACTTAAAACAGTAGAACAGCAATATACCGCTGCTAAAGTGGCTGGTGCCACTCAGTTGCATGAAGATATTGCTGCGATAAGAACTATATTGGACAAATACAGAGGCGATGCCACCATTTATTTAGGGGGTGTGCCAATGATTGCTGACGATCTGGTGACTTTTGTTCGTAATGATCTGGTGACTTTTGGTGCCGCCATTCTGGTGTTTATTATTGCCGCCCTTGCTTATCTGTTTCGAAAGATTCGTTATGTTTTCATCCCTCTGCTTTGTGGTGCCACTATCGCTATTTGTGTCATTGGATTGCTTGGATTAATTGAATGGCCTGTGACCGTAATTTCTTCAAACTTCATTTCCTTATTGCTGATAATCACCGTTTCACTAACGGTTCATCTGATCGTCCGTTACCGGGAACTGGAAAATGAAAACCCTGATGATAGTCACCATGATCGACTAAGGCTCACACTGAGAAGCATGATTAAGCCCTGCGCTTATACAAGTTTGACCACAATTGTTGCATTTGGCTCTCTGGTGATAAGTGATATCCCTCCAGTAGTAGATTTTGGCTGGATGATGGTAATGGGCGTTTGTTGTGCATTCAGCTTAACGTTTTTAATTTTTCCTGCGGTTCTTGGCCTGATGAAAGAAAATCTCTCAAGGACTGAAGAGAAGTCAATTGATATTACTCCCGCGGTTGCCCGATTTACCCAGGCAAACGGGCGCTTGGTACTTATAGTGGCGGG
>JABIPQ010000123.1 GCA_018698975.1 Gammaproteobacteria bacterium | reverse complement strand
GCGCGCTACCAGACTGCGCTATACCCCGGTTTTCGTACTTTACGAAAGGTCGGCATAATACTCATGCTTACTTGCCGCGTCAATATAATCCGCGCAAAAGCCTGTTCTAATCTCGCTCTATACGCCAACCCGTTTGGCCATCCTTATCCTCAAGGATGACATTCAAGGCTTTTAGCTCATCCCGTATCTCATCAGCCAACTGCCAGTTTTTATCACTTCTGGCCTGATTACGTCTTGAAATCAGCTCATCCACATAGGCAGGATCAACTCCCTCCCCACCCTCTTGCAGGAATTCTTCCGGTGCTTGCTGCATGACGCCCAGAATATTCCCCAGTTTTACCAGCAGCGCTGCCATAGGCATGCTATCTGTCTCGTCTTCCAGTTTAAGCCGGTTTAACTCCCTTGCCAGGTCAAACAGTACGCTAAGGGCTTCAGGGGTATTAAAGTCATCTTCCATAGCAGCCTGAAACCTTGATTCAAACTCAGTTGCTTCAGCAGGTGCTACGCCCTCATGATCAAGCCCTTTCAGAGCATTATAAAGTCGGGCAAGTGCACTATAAGCTTGTTTCAGGTTGTCGGTGGAATAATTGACCGGGCTTCTATAGTGACTGGACACAAGAAAATATCTGATTACTTCCGGAGGATAATCCACCAGTACATCTCTGATAGTAAAAAAATTATTCAGAGATTTGGACATTTTCTCATTGTCGATTCTCAATGGCCCATTATGGATCCACACCCGTGCAAACTCTTTTCCCGTTGCCCCTTCAGATTGTGCTATTTCATTTTCATGATGCGGAAATATCAAATCACTGCCGCCACCATGAATGTCAAAAGTATCACCCAGGCAGCAAGTAGACATTGCTGAGCACTCAATGTGCCACCCAGGGCGGCCAAAGCCCCATGGAGAATCCCAGCCGGGCTCACCCGCCTTTGCAGATTTCCATAAGGCGAAGTCCCTTGGGTCATTTTTGGCATCTTCTACATCAACCCGTGCACCTGACATCATCTCGTCCAGGTTTCTATGGCTGAGCTTTGTGTAATCAGGGAACTGCTTTACGGAATAATAGACATCGCCATTGGCTGCCGGATAAGCAAAACCCTTTTCCACTAATATTTCAATCATGTGGATGATTTCAGCCATATGCCCCGTCGCTCTGGGTTCAATATCAGGAGGCAGAATATTCAGAGCACGCTCATCTTCATGCATGATGTCGATGAATTTGGCGGTTAATTCATCAAAGGGGATCCCTTCTTCATTAGCCCGATTGATAATCTTGTCATCAATGTCAGTTATATTTCTGACATAAGTGACTTCATAAGCAGCTGAGCGCAGAAATCTGACGATAACATCAAACACCACCAGCATGCGGCCATGGCCTAAATGGCAATAGTCATATGTGGTGATTCCACACACATACATTCGAATCTTGCCGGGCTCGATTGGAATAAATGTTTCTTTTTGCTGAGTCAGAGTGTTGTAAATTTGTAACACGATTTATATCTGTCCGGGTTCAGGAAAAATGTTAATAATTAAAATGCTGATAATGTAAAATGCTAGCGGTTTTGTTTAGCCCAGGTATCCCTGAGTCCAACTGTCAGATTGAAAACCGGATGCTCTTTTGTAGAATTAATTCTATCCACACAAAAATAACCTTCTCTCTCAAATTGGAAACGCTCCTCAGGCAAAGCATCGCGCAAACTGGGCTCTGCCCGGCAGCCGGTTAATACTTCCAGGGAATCCGGATTAATAAAGTCACGATAATCACCGTCGGTAGCATCGGGCGCCTCGTGATTAAACAGCCTGTCATAGAGCCTGATTTCGACTTCTACTGATTCCTCAGCTGGCACCCAGTGAACAACCCCTTTGACTTTACGCCCTTCAGGTTTAGCACCCAGAGTTGCGGCATCTATTGAGCATCTAAGCTCCACCACTTTACCTGCTGAATCCTTGATCACTTCTTCACATTTGATCACATAGCAACCACGCAAGCGCACTTCCCCCCCAGGGATCAGGCGTTTAAATCCCGGTGGTGGTACTTCTTCAAAGTCAGCATGATCAATATAAATTGTTTTGCTAAAGGAAATTTTTCTTTCACCCATTTCTTCGTCTTTAGGGTGACGGGATAAAATCAATTCATCCTTATGCCCTTCCTCGACATTTACTATCACTACTTTCAGCGGACGCAAAACACACATGGCGCGGGGCGAGGTTTTATCCAGATCATCGCGCAAGCTATGCTCCAGCATGCCTACATCAACCACGCTATTGGATTTTGTTACTCCTACCATATCGCAGAAATTACGAATAGAACCGGGGGTATAACCACGTCGACGCATGCCATCAAGAGTTGGCATCCTCGGATCATCCCAACCATTTACCAGATTTTCATCTACCAGTTGCTTGAGCTTACGTTTGCTCATTACTGTGTAATTGATATTCAGCCTGGCAAACTCTATTTGTTGCGGATGAGACGCTATATCCAGCTGATCAAGTACCCAGTCATATAAGGGGCGATGATCTTCAAATTCAAGAGTACAAAGTGAATGCGTAATATTTTCCAGAGCATCAGAAATACAATGGGTGTAGTCATACATTGGATAAATGCACCACTTATCGCCGGTCTGGTGGTGATGCAAACGCCTGATTCTGTAGAGCACGGGGTCCCGCATATTCATATTTGGTGATTGCATGTTTATTTTGGCACGCAATGTATAAGCACCGTCTTCAAAATCTCCGGCTTTCATACGGGCAAACAGCTCAAGATTTTCTGCAATCGAGCGCTCTCGCTCCGGGCTGTTTTTACCAGGTTCCGTCAACGTTCCTCTGAATTGCCTGGCTTCATCCTGGGTAAGACTGCACACATAGGCCTTTCCCTTATTGATCAGTTCAACGCCAAAATCGTACAGTTGGTCAAAATAATTGGATGCGTAATATTCCCTGTCTTCCCAGTCAAACCCCAGCCAGCGGATACTTTCTTTTATGGAATCAACATATTCCAGATCTTCTTTTTCAGGGTTTGTATCATCAAAACGTAAATTACACAGACCGGAAAATTCGCTGGCGGTACCAAAATTCAGGCAGATTGATTTTGCATGACCTATATGGAGATAACCATTAGGCTCCGGAGGAAATCGAGTTTGCACTCTGCCCTCGTTTTTATTGTTCTCCAGATCTTCGCGGATAATCTGCTGGATGAAATTTGACGGGCTTGTGCTACTTGTACTATCAGACTCACTCATTAAGGCTTCGACTTTATAATGGGGCTCAAAGACCGTATTATAGCCGGTCTCATTTTTACTAACTACAAACGATTACTTTTTAAAAATAAAAAAGACAGACCAAGGAATCAACATGATTGTTCTTCACACTTCAGCTGGCGACATTTCACTTGAACTGGACCATGATAAAGCCCCTGTGAGCGCCGAAAATTTTCTTAAACATGCCAAATCGGGTCATTATGATGGCACTATTTTCCACAGAGTTATCAATAATTTCATGATTCAGGGTGGCGGCTTTGAACCAGGAATGCGTCAGAAAGAGTCTGGAGACCCTATTGTAAATGAAGCTGACAATGGTCTCACCAATGACGCCGGCACCGTTGCCATGGCAAGAACCGGTGAGCCCCATTCAGCGACTGCCCAGTTTTTTATCAATGTCGCTGACAATGCCTTTTTAAACCATAGTGGCAAGACTCCTCAGGGATGGGGATATGCGGTATTTGGTAAAGTCACAGACGGCATGGATATAGTTAATGCTCTCAAAGAGTGTGAAACCGGATCAATGATGGGACACCAGGACGTACCTAAAGAAGATATTGTTATTAATTCCGTGACAATAAGCGATGACTAAAACTGATAGCATTCTGTGCATATCAGACCTGCATCTCTCACCTGAAAGGCCTGATGTTTTTCAGGCCTTCAGGTCATTTCTAAATAACAAGGCAGAATCAGCAAGTGACCTGTTTATATTGGGGGATTTCTTTAATCTCTGGATTGGCGACGATGATCCCGATGCTTTTTCCGGGCAGGTCGCAAATGCGCTCGCCGCGCTTGCAGATTCAGGTACCAATATCCATATCATGCATGGGAACCGGGATTTCTTACTGGGCGAAAAATTTTGTGAGACCTGTCGTGCCAGTCTGATACATGAGCCTTATGTACTCTCCTGCTTTGGCCGGGAATACCTTCTCATGCATGGTGACTCACTTTGTACCCGTGATAATGACTATATGGCATTTCGTGCGATGGTCAGAAATCCACAATGGCAGAGTGATTTCCTTTCCAGACCGCTGTCAGAAAGACAGGCATTTGCCAATGAAGCCCGCGCTAAAAGTAAATCCATGAGCTCGAACAAAGCTGAAGATATCATGGATGTTAGCCCCGAGGATGTCATTAAAGTGCTATCTGATCATCAGCAAAAAACACTCATCCATGGCCATACCCACAGACCAGACATTCATGCGCTGGATTTTTCAGGAACGCCTGGATTGCGAATTGTATTGGGTGATTGGGATAAAAAGGGCTGGTACCTGAAGATTTCTCAAGAGGGTCATGAGATGCAAGACTTCGCGATCTGAATTAAATAACTGTTTTATTCCGGCACCTGAGTCCCTCTGAAAAACAAAGGCGTGCCATCAGCGAAGGAAATATCCCGTCCCACTGCTTTGTTACTTCGGTCACGAGCCTGATAACCAAATACCTCCAGCTCAGCGCCGACAGGAATGGTATTTTTTGTTACTCCTTGCCGGAACAGGGAGTTAGGACTTCCCCCTTCAATCATCCAGTTAATCTCTTCCCCATCCTCATTAGTCACGGCAATATGTATCCATGAATGCGGATTTATGAGCTCAACTTTTGTCACTATACCTTTCAGCTCAACAGGCAGGTCAACACTGAACTCCTGAGCAAAGGCGTGATGTGCACTGACATACATAGTCTGAATGCTGGCAGCCAGTATCAATATACCTAGAATTTTTTTCATTTCCTTCTCCCTAATCCAGTGTTTACTGTCGGGCTGCTTCAATAGCATCCAGCTCTTCACGACGCTTGCCACTGAGGATATTTTCAATGCCATAATTACCTTCATGGCATGCGTATTCAAACATGGGACCATCAATACTCATAAATGGATATGTCCCTGACCAGCTTTGTTTCCAGACAGAAGGATCGCTAATGGTAAATTCATAGGATATCTGCTCGTCGGAAACTCGGGTGAAACGCTCTACCACGTGGGTATTGGAGCTCAAGTTCACGCCTCTCATGCCATTGGCAAAAGTCCTGCCGGAAAAATTCGTTGTTTCCACAACCAGGGTATCGCCTTCCCAATGACCTCTGGAGTTACCCATCCACTGCGGCAAGCTGTTATCCATAGGGTCTCCCCCATCAAGAGGAATAATGCGGACATCATGGATCATCTCCAGCTCGAGAATCACATAATCCTCTGTCTGCATGAATTGATAAGTACTGTTGTATCCCAATGGCAGCATCGGTGGACCTTCCTGCCCCCAGATAAGGCACCTTTCGGATAGACCACGGGTTTTTGCACTTTCCCACTGATGCTCATTACGCCAGACAGTGTATTCAGCTAATTTCGCCAGCGCCCCTTCTGTGGGTTCTGGTAAGCGACCATTGGGTGGGTCAAAAATTATAGAGGTACGCAGATTGGCAGTTATGGTGTCTGCTGTTTTATTCATCCCGTAATCATCAAACTGATAATGCACATCAGCTGCTGTCCCTGCTTCAGTTTCTGCATATTCTGTATTCAGTTGTCGGTTTAATATCTCTCTCACCTCCGCCTGGGTATAAAACTCTTTTGTCCCCATTTCTGCCGGACGTTGCAAGGGCACTGTGGTTGAATTGGTCCAGCTGCCCTGTATCACAGGATCGCCCCAGGACGTCCTGGGCATCTCCCAGCCTTCTTGCTGGGCAAAACTACTTAAAGACCATAGAGAAAGTGACATCAGGCATAGGCCACCCAGAATTCCACTTTTTAGTGATTCTGATTTACTCATCATTGCCTCCATTAATATCGATTCCCAGGTTACGGAAATAGTTTTCTTTGCTCAGGTGGCCGTACATGATTTCCTCGGCAAACTCTGCACATTTGAACTCATACAGACGGGTACTTTCCTCAACTCGTCTATAAAGCGTCATACTGATACTCCAGGCTTCCTCATATACATCTGGATCTTCAATCGTCACTTCATAATCCAGATGAAAAGGGCCTGAGGGTGTGTAGCGTTCTGTAATTTTCGCAGCATTAGAATAGAAATTACCGGCACGGTCGAGCCAGTTCGGGTTTAAGCCCGACACTTCAATAACCAGGGTATCCCCTTCCCAGCGTCCATTTGACCAACCCATCCAACTGTCTATGGGGGCCTCCATATGCTCACTCATAAAAACTGTCCGCACAGCCCCCGCGAATTGATAAGCCATCATAATGTCTGAATCAGTTTGAAAAATCTGAAAAGGCTGGGGCATGTAGGTTGCGCGTGGGATGCCAGGCATGAAGCACTTGGCTTCTGGATCATCGGTGCGCCGATTACTGAAATTTTGCGCTCGCTGTTCTGCGGCAGCAGCCTGGTACGGGATAGTTCCAGCTTCTACCACACTCTGTCCGGGAGGAACGGCGCCTATGGCACCTAAAGTCTCTATTGGCCCCTGAGAGGCTGCTTGTCCTTCAAGGTTCCAGTTTGCATTATTTAACGCCTGCCAGATTCCACTTATATCCGGAGTGCCATCTGATCTCCGGGAGAAGTCACCCGATTGCGCTTGAACAATGCTCGAAACAAACAACAAAAAGCATGCTGTGACAAACTTGTTAACCATGTTTAACCCCCCCTTTACACCCAAGAGAATAAACTGCGGTTTATTAAATGTCTACGGATAGCCAAGATCGGAAAAACTGTACTACCCAAGCTGCCTTTATAAGCGAGCAACAAGTTGCGCTGTTGGCAATTATGAAACCCCGGCAAGGCTCCCTGTAATCACTGGCAAGAAAATAATCATTCCACTGGAATAAATTTCTGGATTCTGCGGCCGTTGTTAACTTCCGAGGTAAACAGATTCCCATCAGAGTCCACAGCAATATTGTGTACCCAGTCAAATTGAC
Source organism: Gammaproteobacteria bacterium (assembly GCA_018698975.1). Lineage (GTDB taxonomy): Bacteria > Pseudomonadota > Gammaproteobacteria > Pseudomonadales > Pseudohongiellaceae > Eutrophocola. Next base: position 208 of record JABIPQ010000123.1, on the reverse strand, counting down.
CGGCCTGCCGTCCACCTTGACCAAAATTTCCTGTTATCTCCAGTGTGCTGCGCTCGAGGCGCCAGATTCTTCGGTTTGCACCATCAACTACAAACAACCATCGGTAATCATCCAGTGGTGAAATCGCAATATCCCAGGCTGAACCATTGGCCAATGTTAGAGGCGCAAGCTGCTTTTCCCTGACAAAGCTGCCGTCCTTTTGAAATAT
>JABIPQ010000122.1 GCA_018698975.1 Gammaproteobacteria bacterium | reverse complement strand
GCCACGGCGCTGCATTGGGCTTCTTATTATGGCGATGCGGATCTGGCCTCATTATTAATGGCGGCCGGCGCTGATCATTCTCTATCTAACCGCAACGGTTCTACGGCTATGTGGTTAGCAGCAAATCATGGCAACGTTGAAGTGATCAATATTTTGCTCGATGGTGGGGCCGATGCTAATGAATCCCTGCCACTGGGACGACGACCACTTATGCTGGCTGCCCGTTCTGGCAACGTAGAGGCTGTAAAGCTACTCCTTGATCATGGTGCTGACCCCAATGCCAGTGAAACAGAGAGAGGCACAACTCCATTAATGCAAGCTGCAGATCAGGGCCATGCGGATGTCATGGCAGTGTTGATTGAACACGGCGCTGATGTTGCTGCAGGCTCCAAGGCTATCCTGCGTGGCGGACGTACTGCAGCGCTGGGCAAAGCCGGAGATCCACGTGAATCAGTGAGGCGACAAGTGCTTGCTATTCTCTGTGAGCAAGAAACACCGAGCCTGGATCCAGACAATTTTTCCAACCTAGCCGAATCTGATACGGAAGAAAATGAGCAAAGCGCCTTCAGCGCCAGGAATGTCTGCGGTTGTGAACAGAACTCCATTGGTATTTGTCAGGGCAGGCGGGGTGGAAACAATGGCTTTGATCGCAATGCAGTACGGGAGCCTGACGGTGGCGTACTGACCGCCCTCGTATACGCAGCCCGTTCAGGTTCTATTGAGTCTGCACAGGTTCTGCTGGATGCCGGCGCTGATGTAAACCAGACCACACGATACGGCTGGACGCCACTGCTGGCAGCGACACAAAATCGTAATTATCAGATGGGCAAATTTCTTATCGAAAATGGTGCCGATGTAAACATTGCCAACAAGGGTGGCTGGACTAACCTTTACCTGGCTACTGACAATCGAAACGTCGAGGGTGGCGACTATCCGACTCGCGAACCCGATCTGGATCATTTGGACTATATTCGACTGCTGCTTGATTCTGGTGCTGAGGTGAATGCCCGCCTGATTGAGAGTACCGAGACAAGAACAGTTTTTACCAATCAATGGTTGGACGAGAATGGTGCTACAGCTTTTCTGCGTGCTTCTCAATCCGGTGATATGCCCTTGTTGAAGTTGTTGCTCGAGTTCGGTGCCGATCCCCATATCAATACAGAATTAGGTGTAACCCCGTTGGCCGTGGCTGCTGGCATTGGCTGGGTTGAAGGCGTTACCAGCGAATGGTCCACAGCACAAACTGTGGAAGCCGTTAAATTGCTTTTGGAACTTGGCATTGATCCCAATTATCAGGCCGATACCGGACGTACTGCTCTGCATGGTGCCGGTCACAAAGGCTCAACCGAAGTTGCAAGAATCCTGGTGGAAGCGGGCGGCAGACTGGATATTCGGGACTTCGGTAATACAGATAACCGAGGCAGTGCCGAACTGGCTGCCCATACCTGGTTGCCGATCGATTATGCTGACGGCCTGGTTCGCGTCGGTGTGCAGTCAGCCATACCTCATCCTGAAACAGCTGCGTTGATGCGCCAGGTGATGCTTGAACAGGGCCTCGCGGCACCACCTGAAGGCCGTACTCTGGAATCTATCTGTATCGTTGAGGTTTGCTCTCCGGATTACAATCCGCTTGAGTACAACTAATTTAATTAAATCTCCAAAAAAAGCCCGGTTTTCACCGGGCTTTTTGACGTTAGAAAGTGAGAGGCAGGATTTCATTTAATAAAATTATGAATACAAAGCACCTTATGGAAATTCGACCTATGCAAGCTATTAGAAATTTGAAAAAAGTTACATTGTTACTGCTCATGTTGAGCACCCATTTTGCCTTGGCACAATCTGAAATCTCAGATGTGGCCATGCAGCGTGATAGCGCCACTGTACAGCGCCTTATAAAGGATGGTGTTAATGTGAATGCTGCCCAGGCTGATGGGGCAACAGCCTTACAATGGGCTGCATACCATGGTGATACGGAAATTGCCCGGGCTTTGCTAGCTGTTGGTGCTGATACATCGCTGGCAAACCGGAATGGTGCTACTCCCTTATGGTTGGCAGCTAAGCATGGCGATGCAGAGATGATCAAGGTTTTACTGGATAGTGGCGCGAATGCCAACGAGGAATTACCGCTTGGACGTCGTCCTCTCATGTTGGCGTCACGTTCCGGTGTTGTTGATGCTGTCCAGGTATTACTGGATGCAGGCGCAGGCCCGAATGCCAGTGAAGATGAGCGCGGTACTACGGCCCTGATGCAGGCTGCAGATCAGGGACATGCCGATGTAATAGCGGTACTGATTGCGGCCGGAGCTGATGTATCCGCCACATCCGCACCGGTCATGCGTGACGGGCGTACAGCGGCACTTGGTAATTCAGAAGATCCCAGGATTAATGTCAGGCGCCAGACTATTGTCTCCCTGTGTGAACAAGCAACCCCGGACCTGCCCTTACTTAGAAAACTGACTATTGCAGGCAGTATAGATTCCGGTAGCCAGGATAGAGCGCTTGCAAGACTCGTTGATTCAGGTGTTGAACTGACTACTGAAGTCGTCTGTGAAACATTCGAACGCCGTGGCCTTGGTTTTGCGGCGGTAGCTGACGGAAGTGGTGGCGAATTTGGCGACTTTGGTGGTTTTGGCCGTGACCGTGCTCAGCGCGAACCGGATGCGGGTGAACTGACATCTCTGGTTTATGCTGCCCGTTCCGGTGTGATTGAAGCAGCACGTGTTCTGCTGGATGCCGGCGCTGATGTAAACCAGACCACACGTTATGGCTGGACTCCCTTGCTGGCAGCAACACAGAACCGTAATTATCTGATGGGCAAATTTCTCATCGACAATGGCGCTGATGCCAATATAGCCAACAAAGGTGGCTGGACTAACCTTTACCTGGCTACAGACAATCGCAACGTCGAGGGTGGTGACTACCCCACCCGCGAACCTGACATGGATCATCTTGACTATATCCAGATTCTGCTTGATGCCGGTGCTGAGCCCAATGCACGCTTGACCGAAAGTACCGAGACCCGCACTGTATTTACCAACCAGTGGCTGGATGAGGAGGGGGCTACAGCCTTCCTGCGTGCATCGCAATCCGGTGATGTTCCCTTGATGAAGATGTTGCTGGAATATGGGGCTGATCCCCATATCAATACTGCTCTGGATGTTACGCCCCTGGCTGTGGCTGCAGGTATTGGCTGGGTTGAAGGTGTCACCAGTGAATGGTCCACAGCGCAGACAGTGGAGGCCGTTAAACTACTTTTAGAACTTGGCATAGACCCAAATTTTCAGGCTGATACCGGGCGTACCGCGCTGCATGGTGCTGGTCATAAAGGCGCCACCGAGGTTGCAAGAATTCTGGTGGAAGCGGGTGGCAGATTGGATATTCGGGACTTCGGTAATACAGATAACCGAGGCAGTGCCGAGCTGGCAGCTCACACCTGGTTACCAATCGATTATGCCGATGGCCTGGTGCGTGTTGGCGTGCAGTCAGCCATTCCGCATCCAGAAACAGCAGAGTTGATGCGCGAGGTGATGCTTGAACAGGGTCTGGATGCGCCGCCCGTAGGCCGTACGCTGGAATCTATCTGTATCGTTGAAGTCTGTTCGCCGGATTACAATCCGCTTGAGTACAACTGATTTAGTATTAGCAAAAAAAAGCCCGGTGAATACCGGGCTTTTTTTTGCTTAATTTTTTTAAATACTTTTCTCAGCCAATAAAAGAACTAAACCTGTTTATTTTTCCTGTTGGTCTTTTTTGGAGCTTTTGTCTGTTTTTTGGCTTTCAGCCTTCTGCTGTTCACGGCTCTTCTGCTGATAGACCGGGCTGTATTCCATGCCGTACGGCGTTTTTTTCTTGTTACTGGCTTTCTCATCAAAAAATGCCGCGCTTATCTTTTGCCGCTCGGCAATTTCTTCATCAGTGCCGTCGCGATAGGTGACTTCTTCGCGCGGTACAAAAAATACCTGGCCGACTGGCAAGTTGTGGGACACGGTAATAATATCCCCCGGTGTCAGGACATAGCGAAACTCGGAATCATGGACATACCAATCGGTTTCAACCCGCGTTACCAGGACTGGGGCAACCGGCCGCGCAGTAGTGTTAATTACCCCTGAATAAACAGTGTCCCACCCGGGAGGAGTCTGAAAGTTATAAGCACCGCGCAAGGTCACCGCACCTTCGGGGGTGCCGAGATCGTCGACTGAGATAAACATGCGCGCAATCGCTCTGGCGGTATCCTTGAAACCCGGTGTCTCGGGCACCATCAGCTGGACATCTTCCTTGCGCATACCAATGGTACCTACCGATAACTGATAGTTTACAAAAAATATCTGTTCCCATTTTTTGCCAGTGGCGTTGACCGAGTATCCAAACTGGAAAAGCCCTTCACCTTCATAGCCAATATGAAATTGCTCGTTTTCAGCAAGAGCGGGATAGACCAGAGCTCCCAGCGAGCTGCCAGCTTCCAGCACAGGACAAAGCCTTGCATGTTGAGGCAGTGAAGGCCGTTGTGCCTCTTTCTTGGGGCGCAAACCAATGCCGGGTCGCAGGGGGTTGGGAAAGACAGTAACTTCCATAGGGCTAGTATTTCGGGAGCGGCTGGGAAACAGAGTAATTCATGTGGGCTAGTATATCGGAACAGGGGTTTGCGGCAAATCTCGCGCAATCAGAGAGAAGAATTTTATCCCAAAAAAAACCGGCAGATGTAAATTAACACCTGCCGGTTCTATTTTTTCGACTAATTTACTGCTGGAATTCCGGCGTCATTTCCTTGCATTCCTGCGCCTGGAAAGGCACATCTGAAAGGAACATAACATCATAACTTTCATAGGGCGCTGCCAGATAAACCGGATCCGTCACTGAATACTCACGTTTGAGAGCAATTTTTTCGGTATCGAGGGTGAAGCGTTCCACGATATGTAACTGTTCACTGGTTCGAGTCGGCGGCGTCAGAACCCCTTCCGCAAATCCAGTGGTATCGACCACCAGAGTATCGCCTTCCCAATTGCCGATTGAATGGCCGGCATAGCTGGGTCTGATCCCAGGGGGGTGCTCTGTCATGCCGATATGAATACGACGGTTGAAGTTATACAAGCCATAGGTGATGTCGATGACTTTTTCACCGTTTGCCATGGTTTTTTGCTCGAATTTGTTAATTGGCCAGTCGGCGGTCCAGTCCCGGATGAAGCTGGTGGGCTTGCAGGCAAACCAGGGATTGTCTATGGGAGAGCGCCTGTCGAAAGCATCGGCTGCTGCCTGTCCTCTTTCCGTATAAACGGTTTGCGGTCTTGGCGGCTGGGTGGCGCGCACATCTTCCTGGGTGATTCTGCCAGCAGCAAAATCAGGCGACATTGTCTTGGGAATCATGGAGCCTCTGCCACCGCTCGGGGGGACTGTAAGCACCAATTGTTCAACGGCCCAGTCTCCGCTGATATTGAGCTGGCCATCGGCAAGGCGCAAGGGACGATTCGAGGTGTCCACTGGCTCATTACTAAGGAACTGGTCGTTGCGATTGATCATAACGGAATCATCAATTGAGAAATTTTCGATGTAACAGGCCTCAGGATCGTCACGGTGCGGATTACCTTCAATCTCAACATGTGCACCTACCACGAACATATCGGTAGCCCAGCCGGCGCGACGTAACAAAGTGCCAGCGCGCATTTCACAGCGCATATGCAAAATCTCACCGTTTTCATCGATAGCATCAAGTTCCATATATGAGTGTGGATTAACCAGGTTCATCTTGGTTAGGGTGCCTGACCATTCCTTTTTGATTTCCAGCTGAAACAGGCCAAAGCCATGGTGGGCAAACACTGGTACAGTCAGGCTGACAAGGGTGGTGGCAACGGCCGACCACAGGAGTTTATTTGATAATCGCATGGTGATTTCCTGCAATGATTGTAGTTTTAGGTAGATTGCTGCGGAGTATATAGGCGCAGAGGAAAGATGCCAGAGTTTGAGTAAAAATTCGCAATTTTTCCTAATTTTCGGTAAGCGAAATAAAAGAATGCCAGAGGCAAATTATTGCCAATAGAGCAGGGTATCCATTGTCTTCTGTTTGGAAATAATGCGTACCAAGCTCCTGAGTCTTATTTATCAGCAAAGTATTACTCATGCCTTATTTGTCGTCATGAAAGGGAGAAATCCTTAATTATTTAACAAAGGCCCGTTATTATCGAGGCTCAATGACCGATTTCAGAAAAGAAACCCGGCTATCTTGCTGTCTGGGCTTCATGCTAATTCGGGTGTTATAGAGCATGGTTTCGTTTTCAGGAAAAATAGCTGTTCTCGTATTGTCCGTTAGCCTGGCGTCTGTCAGCTTTTCACAATCGGCGGACGAAAATCAAATTACTCAGGGTATTCGGGTTTTTGTACCGGCCTATTACCTGCAATTTGATCCAGTCACTGCGCTTGATATGGTGCAGCAAACTCCAGGGTTTAATCCCCAGGAGCAGTCCGGTGGTCGCGGCCTTGCAGGGGTGCGCACAAATATCCTGATAAACGGCAAACGTCCCCCACCAAAAGGCCAGTCAATCTGGCAACAACTATCCAATAGACCCTATACCAGCGTCACCCGAATTGATCTGATCAATACGGGTGCCACCCTGGGTATTGATATGCAGGGTTATACCCAGGTGGCCAACATTATTCTTGAAGATGAGGATCCGGATTACTTTGAGCTCAGCTCCCAGTTCAATCGCAGCGGGGACGGCGATGTACGCCAGCGCAACGAGCGCAATACCGAGCTGGATCTGACCGGCAACCTGTCCTGGGGCCAGCATGATTTCAGCCTGCGCGCAGGATTGATGGATAGAAGCACCAAGACGCCCTCCGATTTTGTCGATATCGACCCGGCAAACCCGGAGCAGAGAATTTCCAGCCAGAACCAGAACGACCAGGGTGAGAATTATCTACAGCTTAGTTCCATATTCAATTTTCAGAATGAAAGCAGTCTGTCGGTGAATGCTGAACTAAATACCCAGGAAAGAATTTCTGAGCCGATCCCGGTGGGGGGAGGCTCTGCGGCAGTCCTGGCTATCAGCGAATCCTTTCTCAACGATCGTGATTTCCAGGAGGTCTCAGCGGAGTATTTAAGGACTTTCGGCATGCGTAGCGACTTGATGTTTGCGGTGGTTGATTCCCGAAATATTCAAACCAACGAATCGACATTTTCTGATGAGCTGGATCTGCTGTCCTTAAAGAGGAATCGAGAATCCGGAGAGACAGCGGCACGCCTGCGTCTTACCAATAATTACAGTAACAATTTAACCTTGCGAGCTATCGCGTCTTCCGCCTTTAATTACTTCGAAGGTAATCTGCGGCTGTTCGAGAACGGGCAGTTACAAACTCTGGCCGGTAGCGATAGTCGTGTTGAGGAAGATCGCCATTCACTTACCATGGAAGCTGATTGGAACTGGAAAGAAAACTGGACACTACGCGGCAGTCTCAGTGGCGGGATTTACGCTATCGAAGCAAAGGGAGTTTCCAGCAATGACCAGACCGAGGTGAAGGGCCTCACCTCGGTTGCCTACCAGTTCAGGGACAGGACCACCATTACCTGGGAATCACGCTACGACATTGGCCAGCTAAGCCTGAGTCAGTTTCTGGCGTCATCCAGTCTGTCTTCTGAAATTCTCCAGGCAGGGGCTGTTCGACTGGATTCCGAAAGTAACTGGCGACACACGCTCAACTATGACCAGCGCTTTGGCGACCGCGGCGTGCTGAAATTTACCCTTGGCCACTACATCCTTGAGAACCCTATCCGATCGGTGCCACTTTCCGATTCGCTGATCGTGTCGCAAAACACCAATGCTGAAAAGATCACCTGGTTTGATACCAATATTGAACATCCCTTTGCGCGTTTCAATATGGAAGACCTGGTGCTTGATGCCGGCTTTAATATTCAGGACTCGGAGACTATTGATCCGGTGACAGGAGAAAGTCGTGATGTTTCCGGCTCCAGATTGCGGTGGTCATTGGGGCTGAAAAAGAATCCAGGTGAGAGCAAGTGGTCCTGGGAGCTGAACACGTGGCGCAATATCAATAATAAAAACTATAGCGTCAGGGGAGCTAATGTTTGGCAACAATCTCACCAGTGGCGGGCTTTTCTTCAGTACGAATTTTTCCAGGGTCTGCGACTTAATGCCCGAATTGAAAGCCCTCGTGACGAGCGCAACCTGGAGGAGTTTTTCTCCACTGTGCGACAACCCGGACTAGCCCCTTCATTTCTTGCCACCACCGACAGCCGACGCGACAGCTCTGCCAGAATTTCGCTGCAATGGCGTCTTAAAAAGTACATGGAAGTAACCGCCACCATCAATCCCCGTCCACGCTTTCAAAGCAGGGAGATGTTGCGTGAGTTTGGCGCCAAGGATGGAACTTTACTGGCCAGAGAAATTGCACAGGGGCCACAAGCTGAGTTGCGCTTCAGGATTTATAATCGATGACCAGCATAGCCTGCCGGTTCATACTGGAGCAAAAAACCTTATCTTTGCCCAATAAAAAAGCCCACCCTCTTAGGGGGTGAGCTTTATCTATTGGTGGAGGCGGCGGGAGTTGAACCCGCGTCCGTCAGCCCTCTGCCGAGAGATCTACATGCTTAGCCAAATCTATTGAGTTAGCCCATCACGACCCGACCGGCAGGGTGTTTAGGGCGAGTTTGCTAAATTTTAGCACCTTGGTGGCAAACACACTTCCGGCGCGGTCCTGTTCTATATGACAATTGCTTCCGGTTTACAGGCATCCCTTGGCAATCGCTAGCCTAACTTAAGGTCTTTAAGCGGCTAGAGCGTACGTATCGTCGTTGGCAACTAAAAAAGTTGCAGCAATTGTTTTACGAGAGTTACTACCCTCTCGACATGCACCCTGGGTTTTAGTACCGGCGTCGAATCCAAAACACCCCCAGAACAAAGGACATTCTAACACATCCATTTTCTTTTATATGGGGGCTAAATTCCAGATTTGCAACCGGAGGCAAAAAAAAGGAATATTGCTGCCTGCTTTACATACCATCGGGGAAAAGGGGAAATACATGGCAAGATCAATAAAAACATCAACAGTAATCAGTGTCCTGACGTCAGCTGTACTTTGCGCATTTGCAAGCGTCGGTGCCCATGCCCAGGACGTTTCATGGCGGCTGAAGCTGGCCAGCATGTCAGCAGCGAATGCCTGTGCTGCACTTAATGGTCTGAAAATTCCGGCATCCGGGATCGGTCTTTCTACTACCGGTGCCACTATATATTCCACAGAACTGATTCGCAGTAATGCGCGTGATAACACCAATGGTGAGTTCTGCAAGGTGATGGGCAATATTCACCCTGTTACCTACAACGCACCGGATATTGAATTTGAAGTGAATTTGCCCAGTAACTGGAATGGCAAGTCACTTCAGTTGGGTGGTGGCGGTTTTAATGGCAGGGTAGTGACAGGCCTCGGTCATTACGCCAAGCAACCATCTTCTGAGCCAACACCGCTTGCCAGCGGGTATGTCACCCTGGGCAGTGACTCAGGGCACAAGTCACGGTTGCCAGGTTTTGATGGCAGCTTTTTTCTTTATGAGGAAGCGCTACGCAATTATGGGCACGAACAGATCAAGAAGACCCATGACGTGGCCATGCATCTGACGCAGGCTCGCTACGGAACGGCTTCTCAGTACAACTATATTATTGGTGGTTCGCAGGGCGGTCACGAAGCCTTTGATGCAGTGCAACGTTATCCGGATGATTACCATGGTGCCGTGGCAGGTTACCCGGCTCATAATGTAGTGATGCTGCATTTGTCTGCCAATCAATATGCCAGGGCGCTACTGGCAAATAATGGTGACAGCTGGATTAGTCCTGCCAAAATTGAAAGCTATGTCGCGGCTGTCTATGAAGCCTGCGACGATCTCGACCGTGCAGAAGATGGCATTATCAGTAATGTCGAAGCTTGTCTGGAAGCGACTCAGGATTTTAGACTGAGCAGTTCAGATAATCCTGTACGCTGTGATAATGGTGCTGACACCAGTGATCGTTGTTTGTCCGATGCACAAATTGAAGCGTTGAATGTTATGGATACGCCATACGATCTTGGTTTCAGTGTGTTTGCTGATGATGAACTTACGTCTATTTTTCCCAAGTGGACGCCTTTTGAAGGCTCCACCTTTATGGATGGCGGCAGTACCAACCTGGGGCGTGAAGGACCGCAGCAAGCTCTGCAGCATGGACCGGGTGACGCCACTCCACGCTATGCCATTGCCCAGGATCTGACTCTGGACACCATGAATGATTTTGACCCGGCCCAATATGCCGGGCGTATTGGTGAGCTGGTGGAGCTGATCAGTGCCAATAGTGCCAACATTGATCGCTTCCAGGAAAACGGCGGTAAGTTAATTTACTTCCATGGTCGGGTGGACGATTTTATTCCGGTGTACTCATCCATCCAGTACTGGGAAAGACTGCAGCAGCGTTATGATGAAGATACGCTTTCAGATTTTGTGAAGTTTTATACCATTCCGGGGATGGGTCATGTGACTGGTGTATTCAATGCCCGCGTTTCTTCTCTTGATGCTCTGGAAGCCTGGGTGGAAAGAGGTCAGGCACCAGAAGAAATGGTAGCCAGCGATGCCAATCAGGCGACTGCCGGACGCACGCGTCCTGTTTGTCATTACCCTGAGTGGCCACGTTATAACGGCCGTGGTGACATCAACAGTGCTGACAGTTTCAGCTGTGTTGAATAACTCTTGGCCACGAATAAAAAACCCGGCACTTGCCGGGTTTTTTATTGGGTGAGTTTCTAAAAAGTAGAAGTTTTAGTTTCTGATTTCTTCGGGCGGCAGAGTCTGGCCTTCAGCATCGAGGATATGTCTGTTGTTTTGTGAACAGATATATTCAATCTGTTCCCAGGTACGGTCACGACTGAAGGTGTGGGTCATATGCCAGGGTTGTGCCAAAACTTCTGGATCTTCAAAGGTGAAGTCCAGGTGCAACTGATCAGGATTTTCCGGGTCAAGGTAGATGCGCTCGGTGGTAGTCAGCTGGTCACTATTTTTGATTCCGGCACGACCCAGTCGCTGTCCTGGCTGGGTGCCGATGGTTGTGACAACAAGCGTATCGCCTTCCCAATGGCCGCGGGAATAACCGAAGTAATTGGGATCGAGATCTTCACGCGAAGGCATGGGACGACCATCGGTAAAAATACGTCGTACCTGCATCAGGGCTTCCTGAATCACAGTAATTTTGCCAGGCGTGAAAAGAAATTCCAGGCTGTAGGGGAAGTTCATGATGTAGGGAAAGCCATCGGGTTCACAGTTGTTCGAGGTTTCCGGGACTTCATAATTTGAATCAGCTGCCAGTCTGGCCTCATGCATTTCCCAGCTTTCCTTGGCTGCGCCGATCAGTACCGGCTCATCACCGCCAACCTGCCTGAAGGCAGGGAACCAGAGTCCGCGAAAGTCCGGCAGCTCATCGAGTTCAGCATAACTGACATTTTCTGCATTGGCTGGATAAACTACATCGTCCTGAGCCATAGCGATGGTAGTGCCAAATATACTGGCAGCGAATAATGAGCAGAGTAAATATGGGGATTTCATAATTATGTTCCAGCTAATTATTTGAATGATTGCTTTATCTAAGGTTGTTTATAAGGGATTTAATTTCTTTCCTGGCAGATGCGCTGTGCTGCACCAACATCGCAGGCATAGGTGCCGTCAGCCAGTTGCACCCAAAAGTAACGACCACCCGGACTGCCATCGGCGTAGGGGCTTACAGAAAAAGTGACTTCGTCACCAATGTTGAACAAGTCAGGGGAAAATCCGCGACGGGTCAGGTGTACCTTGCTGGTAAATTCAACTCCCCAGCTTATAGCAGTGCCGTCATCCTGAGGCACATCAACCATGATCCAGACGTGTGGATTGGTCCACTGAACTTCAGAGACATAACCGGTGAATTCCACCTTTGTAGTCTGGTCGAACATGGCAAAAGAATGGTGAGCAAGTGCGGCAGCAGAAGTGGCTGCCAGTAATACGGCACCTGCGAGAATGGTGATCAAGTTTTTCATTTTTTTCCCCTGTAATTTCAGTCTTTGATTGGGACTGGGAAATGAAAAAGCAGGATAGCATGAAGCACAAACCCTGCAAAACGTAAAAAAGAAAGATAATAAGGAAAGGAAATGGCACCTGTAGTATAAAGTTTAAATGCTGAATGTAAGTCATGGTTGGTAATAGAAGAGGGGGGGAAGAGATATGAAGAAAATCTGTTTTTATTTGTGTGTAGCCTGGGCTTTGCTTTTCCCTGTTCTTCAGGCTCAAGCTCAGGATGGCAGTGAAATCTATGCCGCCCGCTGTGCCGCTTGCCATGAAACTCCTGTTACCACTTTGGATCGTCCACCTCCTGCCCGTTCCGTCCTTGAGTCGCTGACTACTGATGCGCTATATCGGGCGCTTACTCAGGGCGTTATGCGCATTCAGGCATCAGGGCTCACTAATGCCCAGATGCAGTCAGTATCTGAATATCTCACCGGCCAGCCGATGGTTCCCCTGGGACTGGAAATGACCAGCAATCTCTGTACACAGAATCCACAGATGGGTAATCCTGTTTTAAGTCCTTCCTGGAATGGCTGGGGCAGTGATCACCGAAATGCCAGGGCAGCACTGGATGCTGGCCTTAGCGCTGAAAATATCGACAGGCTGCGGCTGAAATGGGTATTTGGTTTGCCGGGAGAAGACCAACCGCGAGCACAACCAGCAGTGGTGTCTGGCCGTCTCTTTGTTGGCAACAAGGCGGGCGCCATTTATTCCCTCGATGCCTCAAGTGGTTGTAGCTACTGGACTTATCTCCCACGAAACGGTGTGCGCAGTGCTCTGTCTGTTGGTCCAATAAACCTGCCCGGCGGTGGTGATGGTTATGCCGTTTATTTTCAGGATCTGCGGGGTAATGTTTATGCGGTGAATGCACAAAACGGGGAAGAGTTGTGGGTCTCGCGGGTGGAAAATCATCCGGGTGTGCGCGGTACCGGTTCTGTCACCCTGTTTGAAGGCTATCTTTATGTCCCTTCTGCAGGCGTTGTTGAGGAGACCAATTCCTCCGGGCCGGATTACCCCTGCTGTACTTTCCGTGGCAGCATGACCAAGGTGAATGCCAGTACCGGGGAGATAGTCTGGAAAACCTACACAATTGATAAGCCCGAGCCGCGCGGCTTGAGTAACACTGGTGTGCAGCTATACGGCCCGTCCGGTGTCGGCATCTGGAATGCACCCACCATAGATCCTGATAGAGGTCTTCTTTATACCGCTACCGGCAATGCCTATGGCGAACCTGCCCCGGCAACCTCCGATGCCGTGCTTGCCATGGATCTGGACAGCGGCGCTATCGTCTGGGTGAATCAAACGACACCCAACGATGCCTTTATTGGCGGTTGTAACAACAGTAATAATGGCAATGTCATTGATAACCCCAATTGCCCGCTGGAACTTGGCCCGGATGTGGATTTTTCTGCTTCGCCCATACTCACGTCCACGGATGACGGTAGAGAGTTGCTGATCATTCCCCAAAAGTCCGGCATGGCTCATGCACTTGATCCGAATAATAACGGTGAACTGGTGTGGCAGTACTACGTTGCTCCAGGCAGTGCCTCTGGCGGTTGGTGGGGAATGTCAGTGGCCGATGGACTCGCCTATGTCGGTGTTGGCGGCTATGGCAACCCGGAATCAGGTGGTCTTCATTCCATTGATCTGGCCAGCGGACAAGGAGTGTGGGTCGCCCCTGCTCAGGATTTGTTGTGTGCACCAGGTCGCGGCTGCAGAGCCACTCAGTCAGCAGCGGTGACGGCAATCCCTGGCGCAGTGTTTTCTGGTTCAGCGGACGGTGGTATGCGGGTTTATAGTGCCGAAGACGGAGATGTGTTGTGGACCTTTAACAGTAATGCTCAATTTGAAACGATCAATGGTGTGCCTGCCCAGGGAGGATCCTTTGATGCATCTGGAGCAGTGATCGTGGATGGCATGGTGTATTTCCTGTCAGGCAATTGCTGCATTGTGGGCCGACCAGGCAATGCCTTATTTGCCTTTGAGTTGGCACCGGAATAGAAAGTTTTTAGGAAGGGTTTCAACCCCGAATGATGCAAAGCTAAAAGTGGAAAGTGGAAAGTGGAAAGTTTGTAGGAGGGACTTCAGTCCCGAACGAAAAGAATATTTAATTTAAAAGTCACTACGCCGCTCATCCCGCAGACGACGCACCAGCAGGTTCACGGCAATATTCATCTCGATGTGATTGAATATCTTTTCGTTATGGGTGATTTTAAAGCGGCCATTCACAATGATACTGGGCAGTTTATCGATGCCGTAATCACTGGTTCTCACGCTTGCCTGCTGTAATGCGGACGCCACTTCCTCGGAATTCCATGCACTATTAAAAGTTTCGCTATCTACGTTGTTGGCCATAAAAAAGTCCCTGATCTGCGTTTCAGTACGCAAGGGATTATTTTCTTCATGGAGGGCCTGGAAGGCAGCACGGTGAATTCTGTCTTCGGCGTTCACGGCAATTGCGGTGTAGTAAATTTTGGCATGCACAGCCATCACCTCATTCCAGATAGCCGGGGTTCTGGATAAAAGCAGATCACCTCTTACCCCTTCGCCCCAATCGCTCATGATGGGTTCCAGAGTGAAACATTCGGCGCAGCCGTACCAGAAAATTTCCCGTACTTCGATTCTGTCGGCATCCGTCTCGGTGGGTACCGGAATTTCAAGTGCCTGGTAATGGATGCCTTCAACAGATTCACGTGGCTGCGCCATAGTGAACAAGGAGTAGCCTGAGATAATTAGGAGTAGTAAAAGCCGGATTGTCACTTGCATACTCTGAACCTGTTGTTAATTTTAAAGTTAATTTTAAAGTTAAATTTGGAGTTAATTTTAATAAATAATTAAATTCAATAATAAAACTTTGATGGTATTAAGCCGATTTTTGTTCCGGATATTTATTTCAACTATTCCATCAGCACTGCCGACAAGGGTTCAATGTAGCAGAATCAGAGTGGCAGACAAGCTGAATCAATCTGAATAAGGAGCAATTGACGGCCATGTTGCGATAAGCAATCTTGTGATGGTAATAGGCAATGTTATATAGTGCAAAAGAGCCACATGATACTGTTTTCGCGCTATTGTGCAGGAATCGTGAACCATTCGGTCGAATTTGCAGGCCAACACTTTACAGGCGAACACTTTACAGGCGAACATTTTACAGGCGAACAATACAGACCGCTAAGCAGTTGCTGGATTGCAACTGCTTTTCCGGTGGGAAAATTTGGCAAACTTTATGAAGAAAATATCAAGCATCGTCATGCTCTCAATTCTGACTTGCATGCTACCGCTTACCTTGAGTGCCAATCAGGAGCTGGCGCGTTCAGCCGAAATGGGCCTGGTCAAAGAAGTCAGTGATTTGCTGAAAGATGGCATTGATGTGAATAGTCGCCTGAATGATGGCAGCACAGCGCTGCATTGGGCTGTGCTTAGGGATCAGCAGGAATCTGTTGCGCTCTTGATGGAAGCCGGTGCCGATCCCCTGGCGCCAAATCGAAATGGCATTACGCCTCTATTTCTCGCGGTACAAAATGGCAGTGAAAAAATTGTTGCACGCCTGCTGTTGGCCGGTGCTGATCCGAACACCTTGTCAGAAAATGGTGAAACGATATTGATGACTGCTGTTCACACGGGTAAACCCGAAGTGGTGAGTTTGTTACTGGCCAACGGTGCGCTGGTTGATTATCGGGATCCTGACTTTCAACAAACTGCTCTTATGATCGGTGTGCGTGAAGGACATACAGAGGTTATCGATATGTTGATAAGACATGGGGCCAAAGTCGATGCCAGCACCCGGGTGGGACCTGTACCGGCTTATATCCCTCCTTGCAAAGGAACAGGTTGTGGTTCTGAAGGTGTTGGTATCAATCGTAGCGGCGTTCCCCATCGTGGTGAACGTTATGATGCCAAAGGCGGCATGACACCATTGTTGTATGCAGCAAGAGATGGTCATGTGGAAGCTGCCAGGTTGCTCGTTGAAAACGGTGCCGACCTGGAAATGGCGGAAGCCAATGAAATATCCCCTCTATTAATGGCTCTGCTTAATAATCAATTAGGGGTAGCAGAGATACTGCTGGATTTTGGTGCCCGGATAAACGTCGATGATTTTTATGGTCGCACACCCCTGTTTGCTGCTGTGGACTACCGCAACCTGGATATGAACAGTGATCTGGAAGATGATCCCCAGGACAACGAGGTAGACAGGGAACCCATCCTGCCGATGATCAAACGACTTTTGGATGAAGGTGCTGATGTAAATGCCAGAACCAAGGAATGGCCACCAGAGAAAAAATGGCTGTATTCACTCAATGATGTAGCCTGGGTGGATGTCACTGGGCAAACGCCATTTATCAGAGCCTCATTGGCAGGCGACATTCCGGTGATGGAAATGCTGCTTGAGTATGGGGCAGATCCGCATATCACTACTTATGAAGGGACCACTGCATTGATGGCTGCGGCCGGAATGAACTGGACAGTTGCCCAGACCTATACAGTGTCTGATGAAGCTTTACTGGAAGCCGTAAAAATAAATATTGCTCTGGGTGCAGATGTTAATGCGGCAAACTCAATGGGCTTGACGCCCTTACTGGGAGCTGCCAATAGAGGGTCAAATGACATCATCCGTTATCTTGCCTCACAAGGCGCGAAACTGGATGTGGAAGATGCAGTGGGTCGCACAGCTCTACGCTGGGCTGAAGGGGTATTTCTCGCTGCGGTAGGCGCAGAACAAAAACCGGAAACCATTGCTCTGCTGAAAGAGTTGATGGATAAGGCTGGAATAAAATATGCGCAGTAACACTATTTTTAATTTGCCTTTATATAGCGCTTTGCTTCTCGGTAGAAAACTTACCTTTGGCCTTGTTATGTCTATCCCTGTTTTTGCCCAGGCTCAGTCGTCAACTGAAAGCCTGGATGCAGGCCATAGGCAAATGCTGGATCAATATTGCACGGAATGTCATAACTTCGAAGATTATGCCGGTGGTCTTGCCTTTGAATTACTGGAAACCGGCAATCTGTTGAATGATGCTGAAACCTGGGAAAAAGTATTACTTAAACTTAAAGCCGGCATGATGCCACCTCTGGGCAAAGACCGTCCGGCTGGTGAGTTGGTTAATAGTTTTGTCAGTGGCCTGGAACAATCCATCGATAGCGCCTGGGCAGTCAGCCCCAACACTGGTGCTCCTTTATTACATCGTATGAATCGTACTGAATACGAGAATGCCATTCGTGATCTGTTGAACTTGCCTATCAATGCTGCAAGTATGTTTCCCGCGGATAATTCCAGTGAAGGCTTCGATAATATCGCCAGCGTGTTGAGTGTGTCGCCAGCATTGATGCAATCGTATATTTCTGCAGCAAATAAAGTGAGTCGGCTGGCAGTGGGCGATATGACCGCCAGTCTTACTACCGCTACCTACCGCGCCGATCAGCAGGATCAGTCATCCCATCTGGAAGGGATTTCTCTTGGCACACGTGGCGGTCTGGTTTTTGAGCATGTTTTTCCCCTGGATGCGGAGTATGAATTCAGAATTAGCCGCAGTGGGGCCAATGCTGCATTTTCTCTGGACCCTGTTGGAATTGAAGATCCGGTGGAGCTGGTTATCGACGGAGAGCGGGTAAAACTTTTCCCGGCCGGGACCGGTAGTCAGGTCAGCCTCACCATTCCTGCCGGCCCACACACCATAGAAGCCGCTTTCGTGAAAACACAGTCACCCCTTGGCGTAGATGATTTACATACAGTCTGGTCCGATAGTACGGTAATGCGTTCAGTGGCTATTTCGGGTCCCGTTAATGCGACCGGGCCAGGCAATACTCCCAGCCGCAGCGCAATTTTTAGTTGTACTCCAGCAAGCACTTCTGATGAGGAGCCTTGTGCTCGCCAGATACTGGAAGACCTGGCTTATCGGGCATACCGGCGTCCAGTTAGCGCTCGCTCTCTGAACACCTTGATGGCTTTTTACCGGGATGGCCGCGAATTACGCGATTTTGATACCGGCATTCAATATGCCTTGGCACGCGTACTTGTTGACCCCATGTTTGTCTTTCGCTTCGAAGAAGAGCCTGCAGGTCTGGAAGACGGGCAAACCTATGCGGTCAATGATTTTGAGCTGGCTTCACGACTGTCATTTTTTATCTGGAGCAGCATCCCTGATGAAGAATTACTAGCCGTAGCAGAAAGCGGAGAGTTGACTGATCCAGACATTCTTGAACAGCAGATTCAGCGCATGTTGCAAGATCCTAAATCCAGATCCCTGGTCGAAAATTTTGCTTCCTCATGGTTATCCCTGGGACAGCTCAACAGTGTTAATCCTACTTCTACAGAGTTTGATGGCAGCTTGCGTGTCGCTATGAAGCGAGAAACTGAACTCTTGCTTGAGTCAGTTATGCTGGAAGATCGGAATGTTATGGAATTGTTAACAGCGAATTACACTTACGTAAATGAACGCCTGGCAAAGCATTACGGCATTCCCAATATACGTGGCAGTCATTTTCGCAAAGTGGATTTAAACGGCACCGGGCGACAGGGCTTGCTGGGTCACGGTAGCATTCTTACCATAACCTCTGCGCCTAACCGGACATCACCGGTAATCCGTGGCGCATGGATTATGGAAAATTTATTAGGCACTCCGCCGCCACCACCGCCTCCGGGGGTTGAAACGAACCTGGAAGAAACGGCTGAAGCCGGGGCAGCACCAACAACATTGCGTCAGCGCCTTGAACAACATCGGGCTGATCCATCGTGCGCGGCCTGTCATAACATGATGGACCCGATCGGATTTGCCCTGGAAAATTTTGATGAAGTGGGTAAATTCCGTGAGTACACTAACGGACAGCAGGTGAATACACAGGCTGTGTTCTGGGATGGCACAGAATTTCAGGGGCCACAGGAGTTACATGGTTTGCTGATGGTTCGCAGTGATCTGTTTGTGGAAAATTTCACTGAGAAACTAATGACCTATGCGCTTGGCCGTAAGGTGGAGTTTTTCGATATGCCCTCGGTACGTCGGGCAACACGACAGGCAGAACAAGAGGGTAACCGTTTTAGTGTGCTGGTTAAGGAAATTGCGCTGAGCGAGGCATTTACCCGTCGCACGAAAGGAAATGCAAGCGATGAGGCTAAGGAAACGGCTCAGCGCTAAGAAAAATCAGGTCATAGTTACTCCACAGTTAAGCCATAACATAGTGTTTTGGGCAAGTGGTGTAGGCAAAAAAGAACTATTTTTACTTTGCTGTATCCTTCGAGCTGCAGGAAGTGGTGCAGATCGCAGAAAACAGCAAGTGTTATACCAAATGTCATACCAAGTGTTGTAAGAGTTGTAAGCACTGCAAGATTCAGGAGAAACAAATGTTTATTACCAAAAAACACTTGTCTCGTCGCACCCTGTTAAGGGGAACGGGCACGGCTATTGCTTTACCCTTGCTGGATTCGATGATCCCGGCACAGACCCTGCTGGCTCAGACTGCAGCATCACCGGCACCGCGTGTGGGCTGTATCTATATCCCCCATGGCGCCACTATGGCCTATTGGACGCCATCGCAAACCGGAAAGAATTTTGACTTTACCCCTATTTTAAAACCCCTGGAAGGCTACCGTGACCAGTTAAATATCATTAGCGGACTTGCCAATACCCCGGTGGGTCCCCGTGAAGGTGAAGATAGCGGCGGTGCCCAGAATCATGAGCGCGCAGCTGCAGCTTTCCTGACTGCCGCTCATCCAATTGCTGGAGACCGTGCCTATGTGGGTAAATCCTTTGACCAGGTAATCGCTGACGCACTTGGGCAGGACACACCATTGCCCTCTGTTGAACTTGCCATAGAGCCATCCAACAATACTTGCGGGGATGTTAATTTCACCTGCTCCTATCGCAGTGCGCTGTCATGGAAAACACCAACCTTGCCGCTACCGATGGAAAATAATCCCCAGCTGGTATTTGAAAGATTGTTTGGTGATGGCACCACAGATGCCGATCGCAGGGAAAGACGCAGGCAGTCTGCAAGCCTCCTGGATTCCATTCGCGAAGATGTGTCCAGCCTTAATCTGCAATTACCAACAGCTGACCGGGTCCGACTCGATGAATATCTGCAGGAAGTGCGTGAAATTGAGCGCCGTGTAGCACTGGTGGATGCCAAGTTATCAGCGGAAGCCCTGGACGTGCCAGATGCCCCGCGTGGTATACCAAACGGTTTTGAAAATCATATTAATCTGATGTTTGACTTGCAGGTGCTGGCATTCAAATCTGATATCACCAGAGTCTCAAGCCTGATGATGGCAGGTGAGGGTAGTAATACCCGTTTCCCTCGCAGTGGCGTTACCGAGGGATTTCACAATGCCTCGCATCATTCCAACGAACAGAAAAACAAGGATCAGTTTTCCATTATTAACAATTACCACATAACCGTACTGAAAAGCTTTTTTGACAAACTTGCCGCGACTCCAGATGGTGATGGCAGCCTTCTAGATCACTCGATGATTCTTTATGGCAGCAGTATGAGTGATGCTAATGAGCATAACTTTGATCCTCTACCGATTCTTCTGGTAGGCGGGGCTAGTGGTTTAATCGAAGGTGGGCGGCATCTTGAATTTGAAGCGCACACACCCCTGGCAAACCTGTACATGGCGCTGTTTGATAAATTGGGCATACCCCAGGACAGTTTCGGTAACAGCACCGGTAGGCTGGATATCTGATAAAACGCCTGCTAAAACGCCTGCTAAAAAGAGTTTAATTATGAAAACAGAAAAAAATATTTTGATTTCACACTTAATCACTTACTTAATCAGTAAAGGGCGCGCACTAGGCGTCCTTTTTTTCTGCCTTGGTTTATCTTTCAATCTGTCTGCACAATCAGGTCTGGTTATGGAGCATGTGAGTGGTCCGGTGTGGATGCTCAGCGGCGGCGGTTATGCCAATATCAGTGTGCTTGTCGGTGATAACCGGGCCTTGATGGTTGACAGCAAGCGTCCGGAACTGGTGAATGAAATTCGTGCCATGGTTCGACAGCTAAGCGGCGGGGATGTTGAATATCTGATTAATGGGCATGTTCATCCCGATCACACTGATGGTAATGAAGGCTTTGGTGAGCAGGGGGCTATTATCATTGCTCATGAAGAAGTTCGGCGAGTGCTAATGGCGGGTCAGCGTGGCGGACCTCCGGCACCAACAGCAGCTTTGCCTGTGTTAACCATTGCCAATGAGGGCAGTATGACTCTGCATTTTGACGGTGAAACTGTTCATGTTACTCACGCTCCACCAGCACACTCGCTGGGTAATGTGATGGTACGTTTCGAACAGGCGAACGTCATACACCTGGGTGATCTTTATAGTCCGGAACGTTATCCGGTTATTGCTGGCGGGTCTGTTAACGGGTTTATTTCAGCAAATGAAAATGCCCTGGCTCTGGCGAATGAAGAAACATTTTTTATTGCCGGAAATGGTGTCGTCACCCAAAGACAGGATGTGCAGGCATATATCAATATGGTGCTGACAGTAAAAGAGAGAGTCGCCGAGATGATTGCCGACGGTCTATCTCAAGAACAGGTAATCGCTGCAAATCCCAGCGCTGAATTTGATAGCATCTGGGGTGACCCGGGACGGTTTCTGCCAGCGCTTTACCGGGAACTTTCTGCTCTTTGAAGTGGTTTGATCACCAGGCTTGCTAGCGGTTGCCTGCTCTGACGGTACGCTGCTTGTCAATATTCCACTCTCTATCTTTCACCGAGTCGCGTTTGTCATGGGTTTGTTTACCCTTGCCCAGGGCAATCTGACATTTCACCAGATGGTTTTTCCAGTACATTTTTGTACAAACACAGGTATTGCCTTTTTGCTGTATTGCGGCAAATATTTTAGCGAGTTCTTTGGCATGCAGAAGCAGCTTACGGGTTCGGGTAGGATCTGCAATGATATGAGAACTGGCTGTATCCAGGGGATTTATCATAGCGCCCAGTAACCAGGCTTCCCCATTTTGGATAATGACATGACAGTCCGTGAGCTGAACTTTTTTCATGCGCAGGCTTTTTACTTCCCAGCCTAATAAGGCAATGCCTGCTTCAAAGGTATCACCAAGAAAATAGTCGTGCCGTGCTTTTTTATTGACGATGATTGTGGAGTCGTCTGATGTATTTTTCTTTGCTTTTGCCATGGGGAGCATTATAGGGGGAGAGGTATGATCTGCCTACTTAATAGGAGGCAGAGTCTGTAGAAATTTCTGGTAAACTTCCTGTCGACTACAAAAAAACCACCAATACAGGATTCAATGAGGGGATATTCATGTCGGTTTTGAGAGGTCAGTTTAGTTCAAAACTGGGTTTTATCCTGGCATCTGCGGGATCGGCGGTGGGAATCGGTAATCTGGTTGGATTCCCGGTAATGGCGTCCAAAAATGGCGGTGGCGCTTTCCTGCTAATCTACTTTATCTTCATTGCTTTTGTCTGTTTTCCCGTAATGCTTGCAGAAATTTCCATGGGGCGCGCTTCACAGAAAAGCCCGGTGGGAGCTTTCCACGAATTGTCAGAAGGTAACCGTAAATGGCGCATGATAGGAGGGCTTGGTTTAATTACCCCTTTTATGATCGGCGTTTTTTATACGGTGATAACGGGCTGGATTCTGGTTTATATGCTGCAGTCGGCAATTGGCAATCTGGAGACGCTCGCCAACCCTGATACTTTTGGTGCAACGGTTGGCTCGCCCATTATGTTTGCCTACCTTCTGCCATTGCTGGCAGTACTTTTTTACATTCTCGGGCGTGGGGTAAATGACGGAATAGAGCGTGTAGCGAAAATTCTGATGCCTGCTTTGATAGTAATGATGGTGCTGTTAATTGCCTTCGTGCTTACTCTGGATAATGCCTCTGCAGGGTTGGCGTTTTACCTGATTCCGGATTTTTCCAAGATCGATAGCGGGGTGATTAATTCTGCGCTCAACCATGGGTTTTTCTCATTATCCCTGGGGATGGGCATCCTGATCACCTATGGGTCCTATTTGAATAAAAAAGAAAAGCTGGTCAGCTCTACCCGCCTCGTTGCATTGGCTGACACCGGGGTCGCTTTTTTTGCCGGATTGCTGGTAATACCTGCGGTGTTTGCCATTGATCCCTCTGTTAATGCGGATGAACTTTCTGAAAGTAGTATCAGTTTAATGTTCAGCTATTTGCCTCAGGTATTTTTGTCCCTGCAGGATTTCGTTGGATTTTTTGGTGCCAGTCTGGTGGCAACAATGTTTTTCACTCTGGTATTTTTTGCGGCACTTACCTCACTGGTGTCAATATCCGAGATCCCCATTGCCTACCTGATGGATGAAAAAGATAAATCCCGGCGAGAGGCCATTGTCTATATCGCAGGCTCAATGAGTGTGTTTATTATCATTACCACGGTGTCATTTGGCATGAGTGATTTTTTCACCAGTTTTTTGAATTACGGTGGTATAAGTAAGTCGTTTTTTGACCTGATTTATGATGTTTTCTATGAAACGATTCTTCCTCTTATGGGGTTCATTGTTTGTCTGTTTGTCTGCTACCGCTGGAAAAAATTCCGCATGCATGAAGAAATCGCTCTCGAAGATGATGGCTATCATGGCTCCTTGCTGGAAAAATATGTCAGTGTTTCTCTGGGAACATTTATCCCCCTGATTTTGTTGGCAGTGTTTGCCAATAATGTCTCGCGGATTTATTTCGCCCATAACCTGTTCGGTTTTTAACAGATTTTTCCAGTAAAGGCTTGCCGGTGACTATAATTGATCAAAGTGCCTTGCTTCCTTATTCTGCCGGGCAGTTATTCGACCTTGTTAATGATATTGAAGCTTATCCGGACTTCATGGATGGCTGTATCGATGCTGAAATTATGTCGAAAAGCGCACAGGAAGTAACTGCGCGCCTGGTTTTGGGTAAGGCAGGATTGCGCTATACCTTTACCACCTGCAATACATTGAGTGCACCAGAAAGAATGACAATGGCGCTAGTGGAAGGGCCATTTAAAAAGTTTTCGGCAACCTGGGGTTTTAAGGAACTGAATCACACGGCCTGCAAGATAAGTTTGAAAATGGAATTTGAGTTTTCATCCGGGCTGGTGAATGCTGCCATGAAAAGCCTGTTCGATAACACCAGCCGAAACCTGGTCAATGCTATTTGCCAGCGCGCACAGGCGGTCTGCGTCAAATGAACAAAAATTCCCCTGTAAATGAAAAAGAGCATGATGAGATCAGGGTAGAAGTGGCCTTTGCACTTCCTGAACGTCAGGAACTTGTCGTCATGTCGGTGATTGCAGGCTGCACTGCACAGGAAGCTGTTGAACTCTCAGGGATGCGAATGAAATTTCCAGAGTTTGATTTGGATAGTTTGGAGTTTGGTATTTTCTCGCGACCGCTAAACGGTCTTGATTTGCCCTTACCTGGCGCTTATGTGCTTGAGGAAAATGATCGTGTGGAGATATACCGGCCCCTACTGAATGATCCCAAGCTCGCAAGACTTGAACGGGTTCGTATTGAGCAGCGCAATATGAGGAAGGAGCGGGACAAAAAAAATAAAGAGAAAAAAAACAAAAGACTGGCACAAAAATAAAAATTTCGTGAGGAAGCTCTACTGTCCTAGTGCAGAAATATCTTCAGCGCTTTCAGCTACCTTGCCAAACTGTTCGTTTTCAGGAGTTTGTTCGAAGTCGCCAGCAAAATGAGTGAGCTGATCATTTTCAAAAAAGACAGTCAGTGTTTCCTGGACACGTTCGCCGCCCCCAGGTTGATAACTGTAGATATAGTCCCAGCGATCCTGGTCAAAAGTATCTTTTACCAGAGGGGTGCCAAGAATAAAATTAACCTGCCGTTTGGTAAGGCCGGGGCGCAGTTGATCGACCATTTCCTGAGTAATGATATTGCCCTGGGGGATTCCCAGCTTGTAAACACCGGGGAAAGCAAACGAGGTTACGCTCCCGCAACTGCCCAAGAGCAGGGAAAAGACCGTAATAAATATAAGTGTAATCGAACGCAAAAGTGGTTGAGCCTTTCACATAAAAACAGGAAAAGGCATAATACCTGAAACTCAACAATCTTGTTAAGTGGTGATTGCCTTTAAGCGAATCCACTGTAGAGGCTGTAAAGATATGTCCGGAGAGAATCAGGAATTACGTAAGGCGGGGCTAAAAGTCACTTTGCCAAGGGTGAAGATTATGCAGATTCTTGAATCTGCCGAATCCCGTCATATGAGCGCTGAAGATGTTTATAAGGCATTACGTGATGCGGATGAGGATGTGGGGCTTGCGACCGTATACCGCGTGCTCACACAGTTTGAAGCCGCTGGCCTGGTAACCCGTCATCATTTTGAAGGGGGTCACTCAATATTTGAGATGACTCCTGATGACCATCATGACCATATCGTTTGCACCAAGTGCGGGCAGGTAGAAGAATTTTTTGATGAGATAATTGAGAAGCAGCAGAAAGCAGCTGCGGATAAGCATGGCTTTACTATATCTGATCATTCACTCTATATTTATGGGCTTTGTGCTAATTGTCAGGAGTGATTAGTCGCAAGTCACAAGTCTCAAGTTACCAACGGGCATCTTTCAGATGCCATGTCGGATGACGGCCTTGCAGGCCTTTTCCGACCTACATTATTTTCGCTTTCCGCTTTCCACTTTCCACTTCCACTTACCACTTTAATCCTCACCGAATCCCTTGAGGCTTGAAACTTGCGACTTGTGACTATATTAAGCCAGCATCTTCTCTGCATGGGCAAGTGATTGATCTGATAATTCCTCTCCACCAAGCATGCGGGCGATTTCCTCAACTCTTTCTTTTTTATTCAATTTATTTAGTTGCGTGGCTGTGGAATTCTTGTCTGAGGATTTGCTGACATAGAGATGCTGGTGCCCCTGGCTGGCTACCTGGGGTTGATGGGTGACACACAAGACCTGGCCTTTCTCGCCAAGTTTTCTCAGTAATTCGCCGACAGACTTTGCCACACCGCCACCAATGCCGACATCAACCTCATCAAAGACCAGCGTGGGGATTGAAGAAGTGGCAGCAGTTACCACCTGGATTGCCAGACTGATACGGGATAATTCACCGCCGGAAGCGACCTTCACCATAGGTCTGGGCGGTTGTCCGGGATTGGTGCTTACCAGAAATTCTATGCCTTCCAGGCCGCTTGATCTTGGCGTGCTGTCACTGAAACGGGTTAGAGCGACACTGAAACTGGCGGAATTCATACCGAGTATGGCCAGTTGTACATTAATTTCCTTGGCCAGCTTTTTGGCGCCTTTCTCTCTGGCTTTGCTAAGCTTGTTTGCCAGTTCCTCGTAGCGCTGCAGCAGCTTGCTCAACTCTTCATCCATTAAACTGATCTGGACATCTGCTTCACTCAGACCGGAAAGCTCATCAACCAGTTTGCTGGTAAGGGCGGGCAGTTCAGCCGGGGGAACATGATGCTTGCGTGCCAGCTGGTGGATCAGGCTCAGGCGCTGATCAATTTCTTCGAGGCGCTCAGGATCGAGTTCAAAGCCGTCGATAGCATGCTTCAATGTTGAGGACGCTTCTTCAACCTGGATCAGGGCAGTAGTAAGCAGGCCACCGGCTTCTTCAGTCTGTTTGCTGGAATAAGGGATTTCCTGGAGCAGGCTTATGGCGCGTCCCAGAGATTGCTCAAGATTGAAAGATTCATTTTCATTGCACAGATCCAGAACTTGTTGATTGACCTGCATAGAGGCTTCGCCATGGCTGAGTTTCTTGTGCTCCTCTTCCAGGGCCTCAAGTTCATTCTCTACCAGGCCAATTTCTTCCAGTTCTTTTACCTGATAGCTAAGCAACTGATACTGGGCATTGGATTCTTCAGCCCGGTTGCGGATATTTTCCAGTTCCTGATTGAGTTGTCGCCATTTTGTTGCCAGGGTTTTCACTTCAGTGGCATCCAGCTGCAGACCGCAATATTCATCGAGCAGACGCTGATGTGTTGCTGTTTTCAACAGAGACTGGTGCTCATGCTGACTATGAATATCAATCAACATCTCACCCAGATCGCGGAGATTGTTCAGGGTGGTGGGCTGGCCGTTGATATAGGCGCGGGAGCGACCGTCACGGGTAATCACCCTGCGCAGAATGCAGCTGTTTTCGTCTACATCAAAATCGTTGTCTTTTAGCCAGGCCACCACCGCCGGGTTTTCAGGAAGTGTCAGGCAGGCACTGATATCGGCTCTTTCAGCGCCACCACGGATTACTTCACGATCTGCTCGATCTCCGAGCGTCAGACCCAGAGCATCCAGCATGATGGATTTTCCGGCGCCTGTTTCGCCGGTAATCACGGTCATCCCGGCTTCAAGCTCTATTTCGAGCTGATCGACAATGGCGTAATTGTTGATGGTAAGTTGTTGCAGCATGGTTGAATTATAGCGACTTGTTACCCTGATGTTAGTACAGATTTCATAATTTATCCGGTTTCAATATTACCCCTTGATTATCAGCCGCTTGCCCCCATATTCCGCATAATCTGTTGCTGTAAAAATGAATTAGCTGGAGGAACAAGATGGCAGGTGATGACGCTGACAAAGATGTCACTGACGAAATAGGTGAAGATATCCCTGAATCTGAGGAAGTAATGCAACAAGAAAGCGATGGCAATGATGCTGATCAGGAAATTGATACTGAACTGGATGGATTGATTCAGGAAGCTGTGGCTGCTGCACTGGCCGAGCAACAGGATTCGGTTCTCAGATCTCAAGCAGAAGTTCAAAACATGCGCCGCCGTTGTGAACAGGACGTAGAAAGGGCCCACAAGTTTGCACTGGAAAAATTCAGCAGTGACTTGTTGCCGGTAATGGATAATCTTGAAAGGGCATTACAGGCAGTCCCAAATGCTGAAGATGAAAGTGTTAGTGCGCTTTATGAAGGCGTGGAGCTCACTTTAAAGGGGTTTCTGGAAACATTGACCAAATACAGCCTGGAACAGCTGGATCCTGAAGGGGAGCCTTTTGATCCCCAGCAGCATGAGGCGATGTCCATGGTCGAAAATGATGATGTAGAACCAAATACCGTGCTGACTGTGGTTCAGAAAGGCTATGTCCTCAATGGCAGGGTAATCCGGCCAGCCATGGTTATGGTGTCAAAGGCAGCAAAACAGTAGAAAAGTACTGAAAAATTAACAAATAAAGTCACGGCAACTCTTGAATTATCTGATGCCGGGCCAATATAGAACATATTAAAGATATTTAAGCGAAAGCTTAGCTGGAGAGTAAGAAATTATGGGCAAAATTATCGGAATAGACCTGGGTACCACTAATTCCTGTGTTGCGATTATGGAAGGCGGTAAAGCCAAGGTAATTGAAAATGCTGAGGGTGATCGCACAACCCCCTCAATCATCGCCTATGCCGAAGATGGCGAAATTCTTGTGGGGCAGCCTGCAAAGCGTCAGGCGGTAACGAACCCGGACAATACATTGTTTGCGATCAAACGTTTGATTGGTCGTCAGTTTAAAGACGATGTTGTGCAGAAAGACATCAAGATGGTGCCATACAAGATTGTCGCAGCAGACAATGGTGATGCCTGGGTTGAGGTGCGTGGTGAAGCCATAGCGCCGCCACAGGTAGCCGCGCAGGTTTTGAAAAAAATGAAGAAAACTGCTGAGGATTATCTGGGTGAGCCAGTCACTGAGGCTGTGGTTACTGTTCCCGCCTATTTCAACGACTCTCAGCGTCAGGCAACTAAAGATGCAGGCAAAATTGCCGGGCTGGATGTTAAGCGCATCATTAACGAGCCTACGGCAGCCGCCCTGGCATACGGCATGGACAAAAAGGGTGGCGACTCCACTGTAGCCGTTTACGATTTGGGTGGTGGTACTTTTGATATCTCGATCATTGAGATTGCTGAAACTGATGGTGAGCATTCATTTGAAGTGCTTTCTACCAATGGTGACACTTTCCTGGGTGGTGAAGATTTCGACCTGCGCCTGATTGATTTTCTGGCAGATGAGTTCAAGAAAGAATCCGGAATGGATCTGCACAACGATCCTCTGGCGCTGCAGCGTTTGAAAGAGGCCGCTGAAAAAGCAAAAATCGAGCTGTCATCTGCTCAATCAACAGAAGTAAATCTACCCTACATTACTGCAGATGCGACGGGTCCAAAACATCTGGTGGTCAAACTGACTCGCTCGAAACTGGAATCTCTGGTTGAGGATCTTGTTGAGCGTACTTTAGGGCCGCTGAAAACAGCATTGCAAGATGCAGACCTGAGTGTGTCCGAGATCAACGATATTATCCTGGTCGGTGGACAGACCCGTATGCCATTGGTGCAGAAGAAAGTTACTGAATTTTTCGGTAAAGAAGCTCGCAAGGATGTGAATCCTGATGAGGCGGTTGCCATGGGTGCTTCTATTCAGGCTGCGGTATTGGCTGGTGATGTTACGGATGTTCTGTTGTTGGATGTGACGCCTCTGTCTCTGGGTATTGAGACACTGGGTGGCGTAGCCAGCGCATTAATTGAAAAGAACACCACCATTCCTTGTAACAAGAAACAGACTTTTTCTACAGCCGATGATAATCAGACTGCAGTGACAATTCATGTGGTACAAGGCGAACGCAAGCAGGCTGCGCAGAACAAATCCCTGGGTCGTTTTGACCTTTCGGATATTCCGCCAGCGCCACGGGGTATGCCGCAAATTGAAGTGAGTTTCGATCTGAATGCTGACGGTATTTTGAATGTGTCCGCAAAAGATGTAGCTACAGGCAAGGAGCAGTCAATTGTCATCAAGGCGTCCAGTGGATTGTCTGATGATGAGATCCAGAATATGGTGCAGGATGCAGAATCTCATGCAGCGGAAGACAAAAAGTTTGAATTGCTCATTACTGCTCGCAATCAGGCTGATGGTCTGGTGCATGCAACGAGAAAAACGCTTACCGAGGCTGCCGATAAAGTGGAAGCTGAAGAAAAGGAAACTATTGATGCGGCAATTACCGCATTGGAAGAAGCCCTTAAAGGCGACGATCTGGAAACTATAGAAGCCAAGACCAAGGAATTGACTGAAGCTTCAACACCTCTGGTGCAGCGCATGTATGCCGAAGCACAGGCAGCCGGCGCGGAAGGTGCGGCAGGAGATGCTGCGGGAGCAGCATCGGGTTCAGATGATGATGCTGTCGATGCCGAATTTGAAGAAGTTGAAGAAGAAAGCAAAGAGGAAGCGAAAGAAGACGAAAAATAATTCGTCAAATCATCTGCAAACTTCCGGCTGAATAGAGCTAACTGAAAAAACTAACGTGGACATTTGTTCACGTTAGTTTTTTCGTATTAGGGATTAGTATGGATAAACGAGATTACTACGAAATACTGGGTGTAGAACGTGGAGCGGATAGCGCTGAATTAAAGAAAGCCTATCGTCGCATTGCTATGAAACATCACCCGGACCGTAATCCTGACAATGAAGAATCTGAGCAGCTTTTCAAGGAAGCCAATGAAGCCTATGAAGTGCTTAGTGATTCAGAAAAACGTAGTGCTTATGATCAGTTTGGGCACGCCGGTGTAGGTGCTCAGGGTGGTGGAGCAGGAGCCCAGGGTTTCGGCGATATCTTTGGTGATATTTTTGGCGATATCTTCGGCGGTAGTGGTCGCTCTCGCAGCCATGTCCAGCGTGGTGCTGATCTCAGTTACAACCTTGGTTTAACTCTTGAAGAAGCTGTTCGGGGCGCCGAAGTCAAAATCCGCATTCCCACTACAACAGTCTGTGAGCCCTGTGATGGCAGTGGTGCCAAGAAGGGTAGCACCCCTGAAAATTGTGCCACCTGTAACGGTGTGGGCCAGGTTCGCATGCGTCAGGGACCGTTTTCAGTGCAGCAGACCTGTCCGCGTTGTCAGGGTGCAGGGCAAACAATCAAGGACCCTTGTCATATTTGTCATGGTCGCGGCAATGTCGAAGAAACCAAAACTTTGTCAGTTAAAGTGCCGGCAGGTGTCGATGAGGGTGATCGTATACGTCTGACCGGGGAAGGGGAAGCTGGAATTCATGGCGGTCCTCCCGGTGATCTGTATGTGCAAATGGCGGTCAAAGAGCATCCTATTTTCGTTAGAGATGGCAGTAACCTTCATTGTGAAATCCCTATCAGTTTTGTTGATGCGGCTCTCGGTGGGGATTTGGAAGTTCCTACCCTGGAAGGCAAGGTAAAACTGAAGATCCCTTCTGAAACACAAACCGGAAAACTGTTTCGATTAAGAAATAAAGGAGTAACACCTGTTAGAGGTGGTGCACCAGGTGATTTGCTTTGCAGGGTTGAGGTGGAGACTCCTGTACACCTGACCAAGCGACAGAAAGAATTGCTTGCAGAATTCCAGGAAATACAGGAAAGTCAGGGCAATAAACAGTCGCCCAGGAAGTCCAGCTGGTTTGACGGTGTTAAAAGTTTTGTAGATGCATTAAAGTCCTGAGCGGATTTTCCAGAGAACGATTATGTTAAATATTGCTGTGGCTGGTATCGCCGGCCGAATGGGTAAAGCCATTGTCGAGGCTGTGAGTAAGACCGAGGGCGTTGCGCTCGGTGCCGCTTCTGTAAGGCATAACAGTACTCATCTGGAAGAGGAGGTTGGCGCATTATGTGGCCTGCCTTCACTGGATGTATTTGCCGTCGATGATCTTGCTGAAACCCTCGATGATTTCGATGTGTTGATTGATTTCACCAGTCCTGCGGCGACTATGCAGCATCTTGAGTTGTGCCGGTCCGGAAAAAAGAAAATGGTAATTGGAACTACCGGATTCAGCGATGCGCAGAAGAAAGCGATAGAAGAGGCTGGCAAGGAGATTGCCATCGTGTTTGCTCCGAATATGAGTGTGGGAGTGAATCTGTGTATGAAATTGCTGGAACAGGCAGCAAAAGTTATTGGTGAAGACAGCGATATCGAAATTATCGAGGCTCATCATCGCCACAAGAAAGATGCGCCTTCAGGAACAGCCCTGAAAATGGGTGAAGTTGTTGCCGATGCACTGGGAAGAAACCTTGATGATGTTGCAGTGTATGGTCGTGAAGGCAATATCGGTGAGCGTGACGGCTTGACCATTGGCTTTGAATCAATCAGGGCTGGCGACATTGTGGGTGATCATACGGTGATGTTTGCAGGTGAGGGTGAGAGAGTTGAAATCACTCATAAATCCAGCAGTCGTATGAATTATGCCAATGGCTCCGTCAAAGCGGCGTTGTGGTTGCAGGAAAAGGAGTCGGGTTTGTATGACATGCAGGATGTGTTGAGTCTTTAACTCCTGCAACTGCTCCCCCTCTCAAGGGAGCAAAGTTTCTGCCATTTTTACCAATCAGCTTTCTCGCTTAATCCAATGTCATAGCGATGATTCAGAGCAACTTTTACTGCGGTACAAAATGTTCATGGCGCTTTTTGATGATTCTTTGCAGTTTTTTGCATTTTGTAAGCGGTATACATGGACAAGCACTAGCAAAATTGCATAGAATTCTTTTTCAGTATGAAGACACTGAAACAGGCAATAGCCCTGCAAAAGAATTGATCAAAAAGCGGAATGGGATTTACCCATTCCGCTTTTTTTTAGGTTCGCTCAGGGCCAAATTTCAGGTCCGCAAAGGGCTTTTTTCAGGTCCGCACAGGGCTTTTTATAAGGTCCGCACAGGGCCTTTTATTAGGCTCGCCCAGGGCTGCCTGTTTTTGAAGTTGTCTTGACCTCTCTTGTCATTACATCGTGTCTCAGCCAGTTATCTGGTTGAAGCATCCTACGAGCTGAAATTTACTCGCCGGGTAAGACAAGAATAAGACTTTTACTTAACAGGCCATAAAAGCCCTGTTAACTGGAATCAAGCTTTAACGAGGAGTCTATGCAACAAAAGACCGCCATACTTGCTCTGGAAGATGGATCTTTGTTTGAAGGAATATCCATCGGTGCTGAAGGCAAGGCCACAGGTGAAGTGGTTTTCAATACAGCTATGTCCGGTTATCAGGAAATCCTGACGGATCCTTCCTATGCGCAACAGATCATTACTTTTACTTATCCACATATAGGTAATACCGGGACCACCCCTGAAGATGATGAGTCTGAAAAAGTCTGGGCATCTGGAATGGTTATCCGGGATCTTCCCTTACTGGCAAGTAATTTCCGCAATGAACAAATACTCAGTGATTTTTTAAAGCAGCGTAATGTTGTGGCTATCTGTGATATTGATACTCGACGCCTTACGCGAATTCTCAGGGATCATGGCCCGCTCAACGGCTGCATTATCACGGGTGCAGAACTGGGTTCAGATATGAAAAAAGGGCGTGAGCTGGCACTTGCTGCAGCAAAAGAATTTCCAGGTCTGGTGGGCATGGATCTGGCACAGGAAGTCTCTTGTAAACAGTCATATTCCTGGGAGGAAGGCGGCTGGGATCTTGTTGAGGGACACCGTATTCCGGAAGTGCCTGGCCAGTATCATGTGGTGGCCTATGATTTCGGTGTGAAGCGTAATATTTTAAGAATGCTGACTGATCGTTCCTGCAGGGTTACGGTCGTACCTGCCAGGACACCAGCCAGTGAAGTGCTGGCTTTACAGCCTGATGGCGTATTTCTTTCCAATGGCCCGGGCGACCCTGAGCCCTGTGACTATGCCATAAAGGCAATTCAGGAGATTCTGGAAACAGACATTCCGGTGTTTGGTATCTGTCTTGGCCACCAACTTCTGGCATTAGCCAGCGGTGCACGAACGGTAAAAATGAAACTGGGTCATCACGGTGCTAATCACCCGGTTCAGGATCTAGATAGCCAAAAAGTATTTATCACCAGTCAGAACCATGGTTTCGCTGTGGATGAAGAAAGTCTTCCTGACTATGTGAAGGCTACGCACAAATCACTTTTCGATGGATCGTTGCAGGGTATACACCGCACAGATAAAGCAGCCTTCGGTTTTCAGGGACATCCGGAAGCCAGTCCCGGGCCACATGATATTGCATCGGTTTTTGATCATTTTATCGAGTTGATGGAAGCAAGAAACGCCTGATTAAAAACATTAATACGAACTAATTAAAAAAGAAACTTTAGTCACCATGCCAAAAAGAACAGATATACAAACCATACTAATAATAGGTGCAGGCCCTATCGTCATCGGACAGGCTTGCGAGTTTGACTATTCTGGAGCTCAAGCGTGCCAGGCGCTGAGAGAAGAGGGTTACCGGATTGTTCTGGTGAACTCTAATCCGGCTACTATCATGACCGATCCCGGTATGGCGGATGCCACCTATATCGAGCCAGTTGAGTGGCGAACAGTTGAAAAAATAATCGAGAAAGAAAGACCGGATGCCATTTTACCCACTATGGGTGGCCAGACAGCGCTTAACTGTGCTCTTGATCTGGATCGTGAAGGTATCCTGGAAAAATATAATGTTGAGCTCATCGGTGCGAAGAAAAATTCCATCGATAAAGCAGAAGACAGAGAGCTATTCGACAATGCCATGGTAGCGATTGGTCTGGAAACGCCCAGACATTTTATTGCCAATAATTTGGATGAAGCCTTTGCTGCTATGGAAAATCTTGGCTTCCCGTGCATTATTCGCCCTTCATTTACTATGGGTGGAAGTGGCGGTGGTATCGCCTATAACAAGGAAGAGTTTGAAGAAATCTGTAAGCGCGGGATAGATCTGAGTCCAACCAATGAGCTATTGATTGATGAATCGCTGATTGGCTGGAAAGAATATGAGCTGGAAGTAGTCAGGGATAAAAACGATAACTGCATTATTGTCTGCAGTATCGAAAATTTTGATGCCATGGGTATCCATACTGGCGACTCCATTACGATAGCGCCTGCCCAGACCTTGACTGATAAGGAGTATCAACTGCTCAGAAATGCCTCGATTGCCATATTACGGGAAATCGGTGTAGAAACAGGCGGCTCCAATGTGCAATTTGGGATTAACCCGGTAGATGGTCGCATGGTGGTGATTGAAATGAATCCCCGCGTGTCGCGTTCTTCTGCCCTGGCCTCCAAGGCAACAGGTTTCCCTATTGCGAGAGTGGCGGCCAAGTTGGCTGTAGGCTTTACTTTGGATGAACTGCGTAATGAAATCACTGGTGGCATTACTCCTTCTTCCTTTGAGCCGACTCTTGATTATGTGGTTACCAAGATTCCGCGTTTTACCTTTGAGAAATTCCCCCAGGCACCTGACCGTTTAACTACGCAGATGAAATCTGTGGGTGAAGTGATGGCTATTGGCAGAACATTCCAGGAATCGTTTCAAAAAGCGCTACGTGGAATGGAGATCGGTATCTGCGGATTCGATCCTATTCTGGATGTGGAGGCCAGTAATTCCAATGAAGTCTTGCTGCGTGAATTGAAAGATCCGGGTTGTGATCGTATTCGCTATATAGGAGATGCTTTCAGGGCAGGGATGTCTGTGGAAGATCTGTTTGGCTACACTCACATTGACCCCTGGTATCTGATACAGATAGAAGACATTATCCTGGATGAACAAAAGCTCGAGGCCTCCAGCCTGGAGCAGCTCGATAGAGATGCGCTTTACCGTCTTAAACGCAAAGGCTTTTCTGATCAGAGACTGGCATGTGTATTGAACGTTCCGGAAGATGATGTAAGAAACAAACGCCATAGCCTGGGCATCCATCCTGTCTATAAACGTGTAGATACCTGCGCCGCTGAATTCTCATCATCCACTGCTTATATGTATTCCTGTTATGAAGAGGAATGTGAGGCGGATGTCAGTGACAGGAAAAAAATTATCGTTTTGGGCGGTGGCCCTAACAGAATCGGTCAGGGTATCGAGTTTGACTATTGTTGTGTGCATGCTGCCATGGCTATGCGCGAAGAAGGCTATGAAGCCATCATGGTTAACTGTAATCCAGAGACAGTTTCTACCGACTTCAATATCTCAGATCGTCTCTACTTTGAACCGGTCACCCTGGAAGATGTGCTGGAAATTGTTCACCTCGAAAAACCGGACGGTGTAATTGTCCAGTTTGGCGGCCAGACGCCTCTCAAGCTGGTGACTCAACTTGAAAAACTGGGTGTGCCAATTATCGGTACCAGCGCTGATGCTATCGACAGGGCAGAAGATCGTGAACGCTTCCAGAGCATGATTGAAAAGCTGGGTTTAAAACAGCCACCCAACAGTACAGTGCGCAGTTTGGAAGAAGCGGTAATTGAGGCAGAAAAAATTGGCTTTCCTTTGGTAGTGCGTCCTTCCTATGTATTGGGCGGTCGCGCCATGGAGATCGTCTACAACCAGGCAGAATTGAAACGCTATATTAATAGCGCTGTGGATGTGTCCCATGAAAGTCCGGTACTGCTGGATCATTACCTGAATTCAGCTATTGAGATGGACGTGGATGTTGTCAGTGATGGCAAACAGGTTGTGGTAGGCTCGATTATGCAACACATTGAACAGGCGGGAGTACATTCCGGAGACTCGGCTTGCTCATTGCCACCTTATAGTCTGCCCATGGAAGTTCAGGACAAAATTCGAAATCAGTGTGTTGAGCTTGCTATAGAATTGAATGTGATTGGTTTAATGAATGCCCAGTTGGCCTATCAGGATGGCGAAGTTTATATCATTGAGGTTAACCCGCGCGCTTCCAGAACGGTGCCTTTTGTATCCAAATGCATTGGCGTATCGCTGGCGAAAATTGCCGCCAAATGTATGGTAGGCATTTCACTGGAGTCTCAGGGCTTCACGAAAGAAATTGTGCCTTCATTCTATGCCGTAAAAGAGGCAATTTTTCCGTTTAACAAATTCCCGGGTGTTGACCCGATTCTTGGTCCGGAAATGAAGTCTACCGGTGAAGTGATGGGAACAGGGGAAACTTTTGCCGAGGCGTATTACAAATCGCAGGGACTTGGTGAGCTAAATTTACCTCTGGATGGCAAGGCTTTTATCAGTGTCAGGGAAGTCGATAAATGGGCGCTGCCTGAGTTGGCAAAAAATCTTCATTCTCTGGGCTTCTCCCTGGTAGCAACTAAAGGGACGGCCAAAATAATCGAGGACGCAGGCGTACCTGTTGAACCGGTGAACAAAGTGATGGAAGGCAGACCTCATATTGTCGATATGTTGAAAAATGATGA
This sequence comes from Gammaproteobacteria bacterium, assembly GCA_018698975.1. Classification (GTDB taxonomy): domain Bacteria; phylum Pseudomonadota; class Gammaproteobacteria; order Pseudomonadales; family Pseudohongiellaceae; genus Eutrophocola. Next base: position 7,852 of record JABIPQ010000122.1, on the reverse strand, counting down.
AATTGACCTTATCGTAAACACTACTGAAGGACGTCAGGCTATTGCTGATTCGGCTACGATCCGTAGTACAGCATTGCGACATGGAGTCTACTGTACAACCACTATTGCCAGTGCCATGGCAGTTTATGAAGCTCTCCTGTTTGGCGGTGATACTTCAGTAAATAGTTTGCAGGACCTGCATGCTGAGCAAAATTCATAATAGCGACAGAGTTAAGCCCTTTTTTAGCTTAAAGAAAAAGCGAGCTGAATTATTTAACTGCCAGAATAAAAAGAGAATTTGGAAATGAGAAAAGTACCCATGACTGTTGGCGGGGCTGAAACATTGAGAACGGAGCTTACCGAACTCAAGAGTAATGCGCGCCCAAGGATTATCCAGGCCATTGCTGATGCAAGGGAGCATGGTGACTTGAAAGAAAATGCTGAATATCATGCCGCGCGTGAACAGCAGAGTTTTTGCGAAGGAAGAATTCAGGAAATTGAAGGCAAGCTGGCAGACGCAGAAATAATTGATGTGAAATCGATTCCTGCTACCGGTAAGGTGATTTTTGGAACAACAGTGACGCTTTACAATATCGATACAGAGGCGTCTGTCACCTACCAGATAGTCGGGGAAGATGAAGCGGATGTGAAAAATTCAAAAATTTCCGTTGGTTCTCCCATTTCCCGTGCCATGATGGGCAAGGAAGAAGGCGACGAAATTACCGTCAATGCGCCAGGCGGTGAAGTGTTATATGAAATTGAAAAGGTAGAGCATCTTTGATGGCTAAAGGCTAAAGGCTAAAGGCTAAAGGGAATTAAACCCAAACATCCAGCGTGTTTTTTGCCTTAAGCTTTAGGCTTTCAGCTACTAGTTTATTTCTGAATTTCTCTGGATATTTGATAAATGTGGTTTTAGCTCCGCAGCCTTGCGGTAAATCAGTGCGATATTGCCAATGGTCTGCACCAGCTCAGCCTTTTGATGCTCGCAAATCTCCCCGATTACAGATTTTTTTGCCTCTCGGTCAGCAGTGTTAACCCTGATCTTGATAAGTTCGTGATCTGACAGAGCCCGGTCTATTTCAGCCTGGACGTTTTCTGTCAGGCCATTGGAGACAATCACTACGGGATCAAGGTGGTGACTGATGCTGCGGAACTTCTTCTGTAATTTTTTATCGTGTTTCATGCTTGGGGTATAGTTACCGGTTCATGCCAAAAGGGCTGTGGATTCTATCATGTCGAAATCGAAAAGCAGTAAAAGTTGGCTAAAAGAACATTTTGATGATGCCTGGGTACAGCGCTCAAAGGCAGATGGCTATCGTTCGCGGGCCAGTTATAAGCTCCTGGAAATACAGAAGTCAGATCGTTTGATTAAACCCGGAATGACTATCGTTGATCTCGGGTCAGCCCCTGGTGGATGGTCTCAAGTGGCAGCTCAATTGGCAGGGGCAAAAGGAACGGTGATTGCCTCGGATATTTTAGGCATGGACGCAGTAAATGGCGTTGTTTTTGTTCAGGGTGATTTCACCGAAGAGGATTGCTTTAAAGAAATTCTGTCCCGGATACCATCCGGTGAAGGTGTGGACCTTGTAATTTCGGATATGGCCCCCAATTTAAGTGGTATGGCTGCTATAGATCAGCCAAGATCTATGCATCTCGTTGAACTTGCACTGGATTTCGCTCGTATAACCTTAAAGCCGGGTGGTTGTTTACTCGCCAAAGTGTTTCAGGGTGAGGGCTTCGAATCTCTGTTAAAAGAAGTAAAACAGGAATTTTCTCAGGTTCTGAGCAGAAAACCCGGGGCCTCACGTGCACGTTCCAAGGAAATATATCTCCTCGCAAAAGGCTACAAGAACTAAGAAATCAGGGCAAAACCCCTTTAATCCCGGGGTCATTGCTGTAATCAGCATACCGATACTGGTAGGCAAGGCATGCTTTTCATGCAAGAATTAAATCAGGAAATACGCGCGAGTCTGAAGCTAAACGGGACTTTTCAGGGTCTTACCAGAGACTCACTGGGAAAATACCTGAAGCCCAGTTGAAAAAAGACTTTTCCAATCCCGTATTTTAATTACGTTAATTAAGAAATTAAAAGGGCTATACCCTTGAACGATATGGCAAAAAATTTATTACTTTGGATGATTATTGCGGCAGTCCTGTTGACCGTGTTCAATAATTTCAATCAGCCCACTAATGCAGAGCAATTGGATTATTCCGATTTTATTAGTGAAGTTCAGCAGGGTAATGTCACTGAAGTCACCATCAGTGGCGTGAATATCATGGGCCTGAAAAGCAACGGCACACGTTTTAATACCATTCGTCCCTATATCGAAGACCCCAAGCTGATTGATGATCTGCTATCTCACAATGTAAGACTTCGCGGACAGGAGCCTGAGCAACAAAGTATCTGGACACAGTTACTGGTTGCCTCTTTCCCCATTCTCATCATTATCGCAGTGTTCATGTTTTTTATGCGACAAATGCAGGGTGGTGGCGTTGGTGGCAAAGGTGGGCCCATGGCTTTTGGTAAAAGCAAAGCGAAGATGCTTAGCGAAGATCAGGTGAAGGTGACATTTGCCGATGTAGCCGGAGTTGATGAAGCCAAGGATGATGTAAAAGAGCTGGTGGATTTCCTGCGCGAGCCGGACAAATATCAACGTCTGGGTGGAAGAATTCCTCGCGGTGTACTTATGGTAGGGCAGCCAGGTACGGGTAAAACCCTGCTGGCAAAAGCAATCGCTGGTGAGGCGAAGGTGCCTTTCTTTTCTATCTCCGGTTCAGATTTTGTAGAAATGTTTGTCGGTGTTGGTGCCTCCCGTGTCCGATACATGTTTGAGCAGGCCAAGCAACAGTCACCCTGTATTATATTTATTGATGAGATCGATGCTGTTGGTCGTCATCGTGGTGCCGGTGTAGGTGGTGGCCATGATGAGCGTGAGCAAACCCTGAACCAGTTACTTGTTGAAATGGACGGTTTTGAAGGTAATGAAGGCGTTATTGTCATTGCGGCAACAAACAGACCTGATGTACTTGATCCGGCCTTGTTGCGTCCTGGTCGCTTTGATCGTCAGGTGGTAGTTGGTTTGCCAGATATACGCGGTCGTGAACAAATTCTCAAAGTGCATATGCGCAAAGTCCCTATTTCCGATGGTGTTGATGAGTCAGTGCTTGCCAGGGCTACCCCTGGATTTTCTGGTGCTGACCTTGCCAATCTGGTGAATGAAGCCGCCTTGTTTGCTGCTCGTGGCAGCAAGCAGAAGGTAACTATGGAAGAATTTGAAAAAGCCAAAGACAAAATCATGATGGGCGCTGAGCGCAAATCCATGGTGATGTCTGAGAAAGAAAAATTAAATACTGCCTATCATGAAGCAGGACATGCAATTGTAGGTCGTCTGGTTCCTGAACATGATCCGGTCTATAAAGTCAGTATTATCCCTCGCGGTAGAGCTCTCGGTGTCACTATGTTTCTCCCGGAAGAGGATCGCTACAGTCTGAGCAAGCAAAGTATTCTTAGCCAGATTTGCAGTCTTTATGGAGGGCGTATTGCTGAAGAAATGACTTTGGGCGCAGATGGGGTTACAACTGGCGCTTCTAATGATATTCAGCGTGCTACCCAGATGGCGCATAACATGGTCAAAAAATGGGGCCTGTCAGAACGCCTGGGCCCCTTGCAGTATGATGATGAAGCAGATGAAGTTTTCCTTGGGCGCTCCTCTGCAGGTCAAAACAAAGTACTGTCTGGAGAGACTACCAAAGCAATTGATGAAGAAGTTCGCAGCATTATTGATACGTGCTATGGGCGTGCTCAGAAGATTCTTGAGGATAATCGTGACAAGCTGGATGCTATGAAAGACGCCTTGATGGAATGGGAAACTATTGATGCGGGGCAGATTGATGACATCATGAACGGGAAAAAGCCACGTACTCCTGAAGGCTGGCATGATGATGATTATGGTTCGGGAAAAGCGGCCAAAGTAGAAGCTGAAGAATCGAGTGACAAGGATAATAAGAAAGAATCCAATAAACCGATTGGTGGCCCAGCCGGCGAACATTAAAAATAAAAATAAAATTTTGACAAGGAGCTCTTATGAGCTCCTTTTTATTTTTACTGAATTAAAGTCTTTTTAGTTAATGTCATGAGAAAACCTTCAAACCTGTTTAATTTTTCCGGAAAGTCTCTCGATCTTTCCATATCCCATGTCATGGGAATTTTGAATATCACTCCAGATTCCTTTTCCGACGGGGGTGAGTTGATGAGTGATACCGGACATGTTGCATTAACAAAAGTGTTGCAGCGGGCAGAAACCATGCTTGTAGCAGGGGCTGCGATTCTGGATGTGGGTGGTGAGTCTACTCGCCCTGGTGCTCGTGAGGTTTCCAGTCAGGAAGAATTGGATCGGGTTTTACCGGTAGTTGAAGCAATAAATAATAATTTTGATGTGATAATCTCGGTGGATACATCAAATCCAGAGCTTATCAGTCAATGCGCAGATTCTGGTGCTGGCTTGATTAATGATGTCAGGGCCCTGAGCCGGGATGGTGCACTGAGCGCGGCGTCGAATTCCGGTTTGCCCGTCTGTTTGATGCATATGCAGGGCACACCTGGGAATATGCAGGAAGCTCCAAGCTATGCGGATGTAATTGATGATATATCCAATTACCTGGCCTCACGTGTGAAGGCTTGTAATGATGCGGGTATTGGTAATGACAGTATTATTCTTGATCCAGGGTTCGGGTTTGGAAAGACGCTTGAGCATAACCTTGAATTACTGAGAAGACTTGATGAATTGCAGCGGTTAGAATTACCAGTATTGGTGGGCGTTTCTAGAAAAAGAATGATCGGTACGATAACAGGGCGCGAAGAAAAAGACAGAATATCGGGGAGTATTGCCGCATCTGTTATTGGTGTAATGAATGGCGCACGAATAGTTCGCACTCATGATGTTGCTGAGACAGTGGATGCGCTAAAAATATGTAATGAAGTGCTAAGAATATCCTGACACTTGTACAGGGTGAAATATAAAAATTATAAAGTGAGTAAGCAGGTGGCTGAGAAAAAATATTTCGGTACAGATGGCATCAGAGGCAAAGTAGGCGTTTATCCTATCACTCCGGATTTCATGCTTAAACTTGGCTGGGCCACAGGAAAAGTATTTGCAAGTCAGGGCAAGGGAAAAATTCTGATTGGTAAAGACACGCGGATATCAGGATATATGTTCGAATCCGCTCTTGAGGCTGGACTTACCTCTGCCGGCCTTGATGTGAACTTGTTAGGGCCTATGCCAACGCCTGCTGTTGCTTACCTAACACGAACTTTTCAGGCGCAAGCGGGCATCGTTATCAGTGCTTCACATAATGCTTTTCAGGATAACGGAATTAAATTCTTTTCTGCCGACGGGATGAAACTGCCTGATGAAATTGAAAAAGCTATTGAAGAGGCTATGGATGAACCGCTGACAACGGTGGAATCTGATGCAATAGGAAAAGCTTCTCGCATAGTAGATGCCAGTGGCAGATATATTGAGTTTTGCAAAAGTACTATCCCAAATAATGTAAGTCTTAATGGTCTTTCCATTGTGGTGGATTGCGCAAATGGGGCTACCTACCACATTGCCCCCAATGTCCTGCGGGAATTAGGAGCTTCAGTTATTACTATCGGTACAGAGCCAGACGGGCTTAACATCAATCGTGATTGCGGCTCCACCCATCCTGAAAAACTGGCGGAAAGGGTGCTGGAAGAAAATGCTGACCTGGGAATAGCTTTTGATGGCGATGGTGATCGTCTCATTATGGTTGATCATAAAGGAGAGACAGTTGATGGCGATGAACTGCTTTACATCATTGCCCGATACAAACTGGGTAAGCTGGGTAAAGGCGGCAGGGATCAGGGCATTATTGGTACGGTAATGAGTAATCTTGGTCTGGAAATAGCCTTGAAAGAACTGGATATTCCTTTTCGTCGCACCAAAGTGGGCGATCGTTATGTGATGACGGAACTACTGACCCGGCAATGGTTGTTCGGTGGAGAATCGTCCGGCCATATTATTTGTCTTGATTCTACCAGCACCGGTGATGGGATTGTTTCTGCATTACAGGTGCTTTCAGCTATGCAGGTATTTGATCAGAGCTTACATGATGTGAAGGCTGGTATGAGCAAATTTCCCCAGACCATGATCAATGTCGAGCTCAGTACTAAAGACGGGTTAATGGAAAATAAAGCCATTCAGGCTGCGGTAAAAAAAGTAGAAACAGAGCTGGGGAAAACTGGCAGGGTATTACTCAGGCCTTCCGGTACTGAGCCGGTGGTCAGAGTAATGGTAGAAGGCGAAGAGACTGATCAGGTTAGCAGGCTTGCTACCGACATATCTGAAGTGGTTAAAGCTGAAATGCAGTAAGAGTCGCATATAGCGTCGCATGATTGGTAGATGCGCTGAAAAGCGATATTCAAGTGTCGCAATTTCTGTCTTATTTAATGTCTTCACAAGCCTTGCTTTGTTGCAACTTAAGCCCATCTTGGTTAGTATTGGCGCCCATTTTGGCGGGGGTAAGCCCCTGGGCTGAGCAGGCTTGGATATGCGTAAAGGGCTGATAGCAGCTAACTGGAAAATGAACGGGCAAGAGGAGAGCAACGAAGCTCTGCTCAGTGAAATTCTGGAAGCATTACATGGGCTATCGGCACATGAAAATGCGCAGACAGAAATTCTGATTTGTCCTCCTGCCTTGTATTTGCAGCAGGTTGGAAAAAAGCTGGAAGGTAGTCAACTCAAGTTGGGAGCACAGAATGTGCATCCCGCCGAGTCAGGGGCATTCACCGGTGAGATATCGGCGCAGATGCTCAGGGATGTAAAATGCAGTCATGTAATAATTGGGCATTCCGAAAGAAGAGAAGTTTTCGGTGAAGATGATCAATTTATTGCTGAAAAATTTTCAGCGGCGCAGGCTAGCGATTTAATTCCTGTGTTATGTGTTGGGGAAACCCAGGCACTACGAGAAGCCGGTGAGACATCTGAAGCAGTGCTTGGACAGCTCAAGGCTGTTCTGAATCATGCAGGTGTTGATGCCTTTAAGAATTCAGTAATTGCTTACGAGCCAGTGTGGGCAATCGGGACAGGGTTAACCGCCAGTCCGGAACAGGCACAGGAAGTTCACGCGCTGATTCGCGCAACGATTTCTGAACTTGATACAGGTGTAGGTGAGCAGATAAAAATAATTTATGGCGGTAGCGTTAAAAGTACTAACGCAGCTGAGTTGTTTGCACAGCAGGATATCGATGGAGCACTCGTAGGTGGGGCTTCATTGGTGGCCGAAGAGTTTGTCAGCATTTGGTCTGCTTATTGTTCAAATTGATTAATTTATGACAAACCGGGTTTTTAATATTTAACAGCATTGTTTGAGAATTGTTAGAGAAATTTTATGGAATCGATGATTATTTTTGTACATGTAATTGCTGCCGTAGCGATTACCGGGCTTGTTCTTATTCAGCAAGGCAAGGGTGCCGATATGGGTGCTTCCTTTGGTAGCGGAGCCTCGCAGACTATCTTTGGCAGCTCTGGCAGCGGAAATGTATTGAGCAAGTCGACCTCTATCATTGCTGTAGTATTTTTTATTACCAGCCTTGGCTTGGCAGTTATTGCCAGGCAGCAGGCAGATTTAAGTATTGAGGATAGCGGATTGATCCAGAACCTTGATGAAATAACCCAAGCCCCGGCAGCGCCTGGTCTTGCAGATGAAATTCCTTTTGTAGAAGCCTTCACTGAAGAAAGTCTTGCTGAGAGTGCTCCAGTGAGTGATATTCCAGTTGCTGACGCACAAGCTACCGGTGATCTGCCGGTCATAGACGCAGGGGAAACAGAATAAGCCGGAGTGGTGGAATTGG
>JABIPQ010000121.1 GCA_018698975.1 Gammaproteobacteria bacterium | reverse complement strand
GAATTGCTATTGTTGAAGCCTTTAATTCCATCATTGCAGAAGTGGCCGAAGTCAGCGTTGATGAAAACAATAATATTACTATCCACAATATGTATGCAGCAGTGGACTGTGGCCTGGTGGTAAACCCCGATCAGGCAGTAGCGCAAATTCAGGGGGGGATGCTGTTTGGAATATCTTCTGCTCTCCATCATGAAATCACGCTTAAGGGTGGCATCGTCGAACAAAACAGTTTTCCCGATTATCCAATGTTGCAGATGCACGAAGCCCCACGGGTGCACGTTGAGTTTCTGGAGTCTGATGCTTCTATGGGAGGACTGGGAGAACCAGGTGTACCCCCTGTTGCACCAGCAATCGGGAATGCAATTTTTGCAGCCACTGGAAAAAGAATAAGAGAGTTACCATTTGCTAAAACAATAAATCGTTATAGTTGAGAGGTAGTTTTCAATACCTTATCTCCAGCTTCATGATCGGTTAGGGCTTTGGCAGAGTTGAATTTATCCAGCTCAATAAATATGATCGTGAAAATTTCTTTGCAGCGCATCAGTTGGCTGTAGATTTCACATTTCTGTTTCTACAACTATTTAATAGTTATCTGAATGAGTTTCCTCTGTGTTGCGATTGCAGTTCATGCGCAGGTATTTTCCTTATTTAATCTGATTATTGGCCTTGAGTTGCATAAATAAATATTGCGCCTGATGTCATACATATGTATAAATTATATATATGACAAAATTATAAATGATTGATGTTTAGAGAGCTCAATATGAAAAAGTCAGAAAAATTTATTAGCCCGCTGTGCTGCATCTTCCTAATGCTGGGAGTTGTTGGTGCGGCCTCGGCGGATACTGTCATGCGCGTAAGAGAGGGAGAAATGTCCTGTGACAGGGCATGCCTGAATAATTTTGTGGATCAGTACCTGGATGCAATGGCAGATGGAGATCCATCCCGGATTCCTTTGACAAAAGATGTTCGTATGACCGAAAACACCATCCAGCTCAATATTGGCGATGGGCTATGGACTACTACGCGCTCTATTGGCACAAATAAACACTATCTAGCAGATGTCTGGGCACAGCAAGCAGGCTTTATTGGCGTGATTTATGAAGCTGATGGACCAAAAATGCTGGCATTACGACTGCGCATAAAAAACATGCAGATCAAGGAAGTCGAAATGGTGACGGCGCGACCAGGTTCGTCAGACCCCATGGGCAATAATCTGGAAAACTGGGCGCCGCATCCATTATGGGCGCGTGAATTAACAACCGCGCAAAGACGTCCCCGCCACGAAATGGTGGATTTGGCGAATCAATACTTTGAGGCGATTGAACGGGATGAAACAGGCCTCGCCCTTTGGGCGGATGGCTGTACGTTTATGAATGCTCGCGAAGCGAATGGTTCAGGATCCAACAACCCTGATCCGGATGCCCCTGCGATGCCTGCCGAATTCGCGAATATGGGGTGTGATGCCATGTTTGGAAATGGTGCTATGGGCACGCTGGAAATTCCTGAACGCAGCTTTTGGATTGTTGATGAGGAAATGGGTGCAGTGCTTGGCGCCTTTATTTTTTCGAGTCCTACTGCCGGTGGCATGTCTATGGGTGGCGTTATACAGAATCAGCCGAATAGCGGCATCATTGCCGAGGCATTCAAAATAATTGATGGAAAGATTTATCGTCTGGATGCAGTGACTGGTTTGACCTACGCCTACGGGACGAAAACAGGTTGGTAAGTAATAATTTGGAGTCACAAATTCTAAGTTCCTGATGTAATGCCTGATAAGAGAGCATCCATGAAGAAATTATTAAACATCGTCTTTATCTTACCACTGCTAATGATGGGTTCACTTGTTAATGGGCAAGACTTAGTCCTTGCCCAGAGAATTGTTGAACATCATTTAAGCGCTTCTGAAAATGCCAATATCGCGGAAGTGATGAGTGATTACGCTGAAAATGCCGTTCTGATTTCAGATGGCATAGTGATTAAAGGTAAAGCAGCCATCAGACAAACCTTCGAGCAACTTTTAACAGGTGCAGATCCCTTACCGCTAAAGGTCACTCGAAGTGCTTATGAAGAAAATATAGGTTTTATTGTGTGGACCATGGAAAATGGGCTGGAAGGGTCAGACACTTTTATTATTGAAAATGAAAAAATTATCGTTCAAACAGTGGTGCTGTTTCCATAGCACTAAATAAGAGAACTAAACAATAGTGTAAATAGAAATAACACCTGCTTTTGAATGCCCATCATTGATTCAAGCATTTTTACTCAATGACTTTAAACGCAGTAATCGTTAAACCAACGGCCGTGGCAATATACTGTTCGTGATCAAATAGATAAGTCATTGGCGAGGCTTTCCACGCTTGATTTGTAGAGTACTGCCAAAGAATTTCACCAGTCACCGCATCGGCTGCGACAAACTCACCACCAATGTCGCCATAAAACACTATACCGGCAGCAGTAGAGATTAAGCCTGAGTAAGAATCAGTAAGGGCTTCAGCTTGTTCAATATCCAATACGATTTCACCCGTTTGAATATCTAAAGCGCGAATAATTTTTCGTGGTTTTTCACCCGGCACCTGTCGTGTTGTACCAGCCATATAGTCTGAACCGGACTGCCATTGCTGTTCGGTCTTGGTGTACAAATTACATTGTTCCAGGGTGGGTACGTAGTACAAACCAGTGATGGGGTTATAGGAGGTTGAATACCAATTCGCGCCACCTCGCAGGCTGGGACAAACATAGGTTTCTCCGCTTTCGGTGACGGGTAAGTCCAGAAGAACAGGGCGGCCAATGTCATCAATGCCGCTAGCCCAGTTGAGTTTCTCAATGAACGGTTCGGCTAATAACAGTTCACCATCGGCACGATCAAAGACATAGAAAAAACCATTACGGTTCGCCTGAATTAATAATTGCCGATCCTGGCCCTGCCAGTTGGTATCAATCAACACAGGAGGCTCTTGCGCATCCCAGTCATGAATGTCATGGGGAACAAATTGGTAATACCATTCCAGTTCGCCAGTCTTGTCATTGAGCGCCAGGATGCTGTCGGAATATAAGTTATCCCCCAGGCGCTCATCACCATTGAAATCAGGGCCGGGGTTGCCGACCGGCCAGTAAATCAAGCCCAGGTTGCTATCATAGGTTCCGGTCATCCAGGTGCCACCGGCACCATGTTCCAGTGCGTCGCCAAGCCATGTTTCTGAACCCGGTTCTCCCGGGGCAGGGATGGTCCATCGGCGCCAAACTTCAGCACCAGTGTCGACATCATAGGCGGCCACAAACCCTCTGGCGCCCAGGTCGCCGCCACCCACGCCTGAAATGACTAAATCGCCAGCAATTAATGGGGCAGATGTGCCCTGATAATTTTGTTGAATATCTGCCATTTCTGTATCCCACAGCAAACTTCCATCGAAACGGTTCAAGGCAATGATATGCACGTTGTCTGTTTGTAAAAATACTTTGTCGTCTTTCAAGGCTACGCCACGATTAATCCCCAGTGAGGCAGGACCAGGCAAGCCTTGTGTGCGGGGGCGTCGATAATGCCAAAGTTCACGGCCGGTGCCGGCATCCAGTGCATACACTTCGTTAGCACTGGATAAATACATAAGGCCGTCTAAAACCAGGGGGGTGTTTTGAACTTGTTGGCCACCTGTAAGCGGGAAGCTCCAGGCCGGCGCTAAACGCTTGATATTGTCTTTATTAATATTGGTTAAAGTGGAATAACGATTTCCTTCGGGGATACCATGAAAAGTTGGCCAGTCTTGTTGAGAGCTAACTCTTCTCCAGGTATCGTTTTGGCTTTTACGTAATAAATAAATTTCATTCTCTTCTGTACGAAGCTGTAAATCTGATAAACCTGAGTTTAATACTTCGCCCTCTATCGTTTCTCCAGACTCCAGGGTCACTTCGCGGATAGTAATACTTTCAGTGAGGTCTGTGGACTCAACCAGAAATCGTAAATAGCTGATAATTGGATCTAGCTGAACATCAGTAGTATTAAAGGCGGGCATGCCATTCACAGGATTACCGGTACGTATTGATGCGGCTAAATCTGCATTACTCAAAGTTGCCACAAATGAAATGATAGATGGGCCTGATTCGCCACCCTGTGCGTCACCCCCATGGCAACGTGCACAAGTGGTATCAAATTGGGCTCGTCCTTCTTGATCATCCTGGGCAATAGAAAATGGTACAGAAGTAATTAAAAACGCAGTGAAAATATATGTAAGCAGCTTTGTGGATGGCAAAGCACCTTTTGAATTGTTCATTTACTTTTTCCTGAATGACGAATTGTTGCGGAAATCCAATACACGATACTGAATTATAGTGCAGGGTTGTATTACACCAGTATGCTTAATAGTAAGCGCCTGTTATCATACATATGTATTATTTTATGAGCAATTCGGCTATTCCAGGTGAGAAATGAGAAGAACGCTTTTTTTTGTACTGTTATGTACTGCACTTGCTAAAACACAGGTTTTCGCGCAATCACCGTACAGTTTTTCAGAGCCGGAATTATTTTCACACTGTGGCGGCTTTCTTGAAGCGCCTGCATTTGATGATGAAGGCAATCTCTGGCTACTTGATATTCCCGCCGATAGGATTTTGAAAGTAACACCTGACGGGAACTGCGCTGTTATTGGTAGCTCTGATTCAATTCCGAATGGCCTGCAGTTTAATAGTGATGGTGAAATTATTCTGGCCGGCTCCAGAGGGATCCTTGCTTATGATCCACTCCAGAACGAGAGCAAGGTACTATTGGATGCTTATGAAGGCATGCCTATAAACAGCGCTAATGACCTGGTATTTGATTCCTCAGGTGGTTTGTATTTTACAGTGACTGAAGATTCCGATGCTTTTACCTTAACGGGGAAAGTTTTTTATTTGCCCCCAGGTGAAGATGCAGCAAGCCTGGTTTTGTCCGGTGTTGCCTTTCCTAATGGCATCAGTATTACCCCTGATGGTGCTTCGGTTATTATTTCTGAATTTGCCAGCAAGCGTTTAATATCAATCCCTTCGCAAATAGCGCTGTCTTCGGGTGCACGAACTACACGCATTGTTTTAGCCTATACCAGTGGTGGAATTGGCCCTGATGGTATGACTCATGATGAATCAGGGCGCTTATATGTCGCTAATCTGGGAAGCAGGGGCGTACAGGTGTTTGATCCCCTGGGCCGTTTGTTAACAGAGCTGCAATTACCCGAAGAGGCTGGCATCCTGACGTCTAATGTTGTCATCAAACAGAATTACCTTTACATCACAGAAGGCGAAAAAGGCGATATTTGGCGCGCCCGAATTAATGACCAGTAAAGTGCCCAATAAATGGACACAGAAGAGGTTTTACTATGAAACAACGGTATAAAAACCATATGCTAAATTTACTTAGAGTCTCATTTTATACATGGCTTATAAGTCTGCTCACATTTGTGCCTGTTACTTCAGCCCAGAACGCTGAAGAGCCCCTTGAATTACCGCTGGAATTAACCTCATTCACTCACCATATTGGTATCTCGGTAAAGGATGTACTCGAATCAGCAGAATTCTACAGTCGGGTGTTCGGTGGCGAAAATGTATTTGGAGAAAAAGAGCCGGCACTGCGTTATTTCATATCTTTTCAAAGTGGAGATCCCAGCGTTGATGCTGGAGATGTGGCCATTGGCAAAGTCGGGACTGCGGGCAGTGTCGGCAGGACTGAGCCGCTGATCGATCATATCGCTGTCGCTGCCGTTCCCCATTATGGCAGTGCCTGGCGCAGCGCTCTGTCAGATATAGGTGTTAATGCCTTACCCCAGGCAGGCATTATTTTTGATAATGACAATATTCCAGTACAGGTAGCAGGTGCTTTAGATGAAAGTATGGCAGCGGGAGAAATAACTGATATGCCATCGCTGTTTTCAGGTGATCCCTTGGTGCAATCCATTGGTTTTGATCACATCATGTTGAGAGTCAGCGACCTGGATGCCAGTGCAGAATTCTATAAGCAGGTGTTTGGTATCGACACTGAATCGCGCACCGAAGATACACTCTGGTATTCAGACGGGACTACGCGAATGGGCATGCGCTTGACCAAAGGCGGCGAAGCACCAGGTGTTGAAACCTATGGGGTTAAAATTAAGCGCTTCAATCGAGACTCTCTTTCTTCTGCTTTGACAGCTATAGGCGCCACTGTGCATCCTGCACAGCCAGGAGACTCTGATCAATTATTAAGGATCAGTGATATCGATGGCATCAACCTGGTGCTGACAGCAGAATAAATAATTTTAGCAGTATAAAAGGAGCCACTATGCGCACCGAATCTAAAGTTTCTCGCTTGTTATTTTCCCTGCGCTTTTGGAGTTTGCTTTTAGTCTCGTTGAACACGCTGAGTGCTGAGGACGCCCTGAATGCTGGTGTTTATGCAACTACCGGTGGGCAGCAGTGGCCAAGTTACAACAACCGTCTTGATGGACAACGTTTTTCCCCGCTTTCACAAATCACCCCAGATAATGCAAATCAAGTAGGGGAAATTTGCCGGATACAAATAGATGGTGCGACAGCTTTTACTGCCGGTCTTGTGCAAATTGATGGGGTTATTTACACCAATACCGGGCGTCAAACAGTGGCCATTGATGCGACTAATTGCGACCTGATATGGCGGCATACCTATGTGCCGGATGACATGGAGTTACGCCAGTCCTCCCGTGGTTTGGCTGTGCTGGATGGCAGGGTTTTCCGCGGTACTGGTGATGGCCGCCTGATAGCGTTGGATGCCAATACAGGTGAACTGTTATGGAAGAATGTTATAGGTACGCCGAGTCTTTCCGAGTTTGCATCGGCAGCGCCGCTTGCCTGGCAGGGCATGGTGTTCATGGGAATCGGTGGAGGTGATGCAGGTATCAGGGGCAGAGTGATGGCCTATGATGCGGCTACCGGCAGGGAATTGTGGCGCTTTAATACCATCCCAATGGGGAATGAGATTGGTGCCGATACCTGGGAGAGACCTGATTCTGCTTTAACCGGAGGCGGTGGTATCTGGGGAGCGATGAGTCTGGATCCAGGTAGCGCTGAGTTGTTTGTGCCGGTGGGCAATCCCTGGCCGGATATTGATGCCAGTTATCGTCCTGGCGACAATCTGTTTAGCAATTCCATTGTTGTGCTTGATGCTATTCGCGGTGAACTGCGTTGGTGGTTTCAGGCCTTGGCCGGGGATAGCAAGGATTTTGATCTAGCTGCTGCACCTGTGTTGTACCGCAATGTCGATATTAAAGATGTGATGGTGTTCGGGGGTAAAGATGGATTTGTAACGGCAGTGGATCGCAATACACAGGATGTTGTATTTAAAACGGCTGTCACCCAAATGGAAAATCAGGATTTACCTGTGTCAGAAGACGGCTTATATGTGTGCCCCGGATTTGGTGGGGGCATTGGCTGGAATGGCCCGGCGCTGGATAGAGTAACGAATACTTTGTTGGTTGGCACCAGGGGCGGCGGCTGCATGACGCTCTATAAAACAAGAACAGTCTACACGCCTCCAGCTGTCACCTATGGGGGCAGAGTGCAGCCTGATATGGAACAGGAAGTGTGGGGAAGTGTCACAGCCCTGAACGCCGAGACTGGTGATATTGAATGGGTGACTCGAACGGCTGATGCAGTAATCGCGGGTATCACGCCTACAGCAGGTGAGATAGCCTTTACCGGCGATCAAATAGGAAATTTTCTGATACTGGATTCCAGATCTGGCGATATTCTATATTCACGCGATATTGGCGGTGCCATGGCAGGCGGTGTCATTACCTATGAAATCGATGGCAAGCAACTGGTGGCACTGGCAACAGGCAATGTGTCCCGGCTGGCTACTGTGGTGAAAGGTTTGCCCAGTATCGTCATTATGGGGCTGAACCCAGGCACTTCAAATCAGAATGCTGTTGCAACGGCATCAGACAATACAAATCCTGCATCCGTAGCGGCGATCAATCTACAAAACGGACGCCGTTTGTTTGAATCAGTGTGTGCTACCTGTCATGGCCCGGATGGTAATGCGATAGAAGACCATGCCTTTGGTAATTTAAGTCAACGCATGGCTTTGTCTGAAATTGCGGCCTATATAAAAGCGCCTAATTTACCAATGCCAACCATGTACCCTTTTGTGATCAGTGACCAGGATGTGCTGGATGTAAGCGCTTATATTCTGGATGCAATGGACACTCAATAAAGGGCTTGGAGAATCTGATTCTAAATACTAAACTCTTTTCTTGATATAACATTACTTCCTCACTCCAGTGTGAGTGAGTTTGGTTTCACGCTGATGTCTATATTGAGTTAAGTGGTGATATTGAAAGAACAGCTATCTATCGCCGAGCGTTCTGATCTATAAATCTAATCAGTACTGAAATTACATTGAAAGGGTAGAGGGGGTTTTTTGTGATTAATACAACTCGTCGACAAGCACTTATTGCTATCACTCAGTTGATTGCTTCGACAACACTGATGTCATGCAGTTCAGATGCTAGCAAAACCGTAGAGGTTTCTGATCTGGAGACTTTGGCATCGGTTTCCTACGATCTGTTTCCTCACCAATCGCTTCCTTATGAACTCTATATAGAGGTAGCACAGCGCTTACTTGCGCTTGATGATTCCCTGGTCACTGAGGGTCTGGCAAGTCTGCATAGCGCCAGCGACAATCAAGCGTGGATTGATGTGCCGGAAGCAGAGCGTATACAGATTCTAAGTGCTATGGCGCGCAGCGGGTTTTTTGCCTTGCTACGCAGTACTACTATTGATGTTATCTATAAAACCCCTGAAATGTTTGATTTAGTCGGCTATGGCGGGTCGGCCATTGAGCAGGGTGGTTATATCAACAGAGGGTTTGATGATATTGATTGGCTTGAAGCGGTGAAGTAATGCTGTTTTAGAGCCGGAACAAAGCTGGGTAATTAACGCCCCATCATGCTGGAAAAACTATTTTGCAAATAAGTAATAAAACGGAGAGTCCATAATGGCCGCTACATATGATTTAAATGACGAATCGGTCGTTGTAATTATTGGTTCAGGTGCTGGTGGCGGAACACTTTCACGCCAACTAAGCATCAACGGTGTAAAAGTAGTTTGTCTGGAAGCCGGACCGCGTTTAACCCTCGGTGATATTGTCAATGATGAAACGGAAATGTTTCTTAAGTTGAGTTGGCTTGATCGTCGCATTGGTAACGGTGATGCACCAGATGGCATGCCGGTCTGGAGTTGTAAGACAGTAGGGGGTACCACAGCGCACTGGACGGCTAATTGTCCTCGCTTTCGTGAGTATGAGTTTAACGCTGATTCACACTACGGTGATATGGATGATACAAATTTTGTCGACTGGCCATTCGGACTTGATGAAATAGCGCCGTATTATGATGTGGCAGAAAATATGCTAGGGGTTACCGGGACCAATAATATCCCGCTTTTACCGCCCAGTAATAATTTTAAGGTGATGGAAGCCGGTGCCAAAAAAATTGGTTACACGGATATTGATACTTACCATATGGCTATAAACTCAAGACCCAGAGATGGCAGGCCTGCTTGCCTGCAAATGGGTTTTTGTTCAAGTGGTTGTGCCATCAACGCAAAATGGACCACGCTGTTTAATCACATCCCGCAAGCTGAACAAACCGATTTTTTTGATTTGCGCGCAGAATCCATGGTGACAAAAATTCTGATGGATGATGAGGGCAAGGCGACAGGTGTTCGTTATATTGATAACAATGGCGTCGTTAAAGAACAAAAAGCCAGAGTTGTTTGTGTTGCCGCCAATGTGGTTGAAACGACACGTTTACTGTTAAATTCAAAAACAGAACAGTTTCCCAACGGTTTAGCCAATAGCAGCGATCAGGTCGGTCGCAATTATATGCGCCATGTGATGAGCCAGATTTTTGCACTGATGCCTGGTGAAGTGAATATGTACAAGGGCACCCAGACCGCTGGAGTGATAAGAGATGAAGTTCGTCATGATCCATCACGCGGCTTTAGCGCTGGTTTTCAGCTTCACTTGTTAAGCCTGGGTCCTGAACAGGTCGCTAAAACTCTGGTAGATAACGGCTGGGGTAAAAACTACGCAGACCTGATGGAAAACTATAATAAGTTGGCGGGTGTGATCTTAACCGGAGAGGACCCCCCGCAGGTAGAAAACCGCATCACTCTGCATCCCACTGAAACAGATCAATATGGCTTGCCCGTAGCAGTGGTGACTTATAATTATCACCCTAATTCTATTGCCATGATGGACTATGCCGAAGATAAGGCGCGGCAAATGTATGAATCTCTGGGCGCGACTGATTTCTTTACCATCAGAAACTTTGGCGCTACACATAATCTGGGTACTGCCCGAATTGGCAATGATCCCGCGACCAGTGTGTGTAATTCCTGGGGCCAAACCCATGATATTGATAACCTGTTTATTTCTGATGGCAGTCTGTTTCCAACATCGGGTTCTGCCAACCCTACCTTGACTATTATTTCACTGATGTTGCGACAGGCAGATTATTTAATAGAAAGTCTGGAAAACGGCTCAATTTAAAAAGTCATATAGGTGCAGAGTTTGCAGGGCACCATTATTTTTAATACTTTTGGCTGTAGCTGTAGAGGGGGCCAACATGCCCGCAGAAAGAAAATCAACGATCTGATTTATGCCAAAATCAACATTTTTAACATCAAAGCCCTTGTGCGCATAAAATTGAATTCGGCTGATATAGGCCGGTGCATAAATAAACGTTCCCAGGATGCTGGTAGCCCGCCAATAAAATTCATCATCAGATAAATGGGGGCAGTTCTCTCTGAGAAGGCTAAAAAAACGTGAGGAAACTGGTGAAAATAATTTGCGCATCACAGTGTTAACGATTTCAGAAGGCTCAGTCATCACTCTCCCATAAAATTTGCGGAAGATTACCTGTTCTTTTTTGCTGTTCTCAAGCAGGAAAAATGTAGGTTCAATTGCTGCTTTGAATAATTCTTTGATGTCTACCGGCTTTCCTTTTTTCTTGTTTTTTTCCAGCTCATCAAATCTAAGCATCCTCTCCTGATTCATGGGGCCCAGGCGTGTATTACAAACCTCAAAAAATAGTTCTTCCTTGCTGCCCCAATAATGATGCAGAGCACCAAGGTTAACCTCTGAATGGTCGGCGATTGCCCTAATTTTTGTGCCCTCATAGCCATGCTCAGCAAATAGCATTTCTGCTGAATCAAGAAACTTTTTTCTGGATTCAGTATTTCTTCGGCTAACTCTTGTTTTTTTCGGGCTCGGTTTGCGTGCAGCCTTTTTTCGCGAACTACCAGTTTTGGCTGTTGCTTCACTCATAAAATATGACTTCTTTTAAATAGTATTTATTGATTTTATTTAAATATTCTCGGGAATTTGCATTCTAAAGTAAATGCAGGGATTCAATATCAGTTAGTAATATATTCAAAAAAATATGCAAATGCTTGTGCTATTTGCATGTTTCTTCATTAAATCAAGATATCGGTAGTTTTAACTAAGTTGAAAGCATTGTATTGCTTTCATTTATAATTCATACATATGTATAATATATAAAAAATGTACCGAATTAATTGAAGTTGGAAATAAGAGTGGAATATGAGCTATTTTAAAAAAAGTGGAATTATTGGATATGCAGGATTAGTACTGTTGTTAATTATGAATTCTGTCTATGCACAACCGGGCTTCAAGATGCCGACAATGCCAGCTGTGGAACAGCCTCCAGGTGATTTTGCCAGTGCAGATGAGCACTATGCATTCTTACTGGCGCAGGCAAATGGCGGTACACAGCACACCATTGAAAGTCTTCCCCAGTGGACAGGGCTTTGGAGTATGGGTTTAAACACTACCGCTGAAATATTTTTTGAAGAAACCGACTTTTTTCTTACTTTGGGTCCGGGTGGCACGGTACGAGAAGGGGTGTTGACACCTGCGTACGAGCAACAATTCAGGGAACGCCGTGCAGAAATCGATCAATATGGTGAGCAACTTTATGATCGACTGACTAACTGTGAATATCCCGGTGTGCCCCGTTGGATATGGGAGCCCTATGTAAAAGAGTTTGTTCACATGCCGAATCAGACATGGATGATGAATGACATGATGAATGAAACGCGCAGGATATATATCGGCCAGGAGCACAAGAATATAGATGGCACTCATTCATCCACCGGCGACAGTATCGGGTTCTGGGATGGCGATAAACTGGTGATATCTACCATGTATGTGAATCCTGCTGATTACGCTCGCAATATGCCCCTGACCAGTAACCAGTTTTCCATGGTTGAAACATGGCAGCAGGAAACAGATGAAACCGGGGCCCAAATTCTGGTAACACAGGTTACTTTTTACGACCCTCTTGCTCTTGTCGAGCCGCAATCAGCCGTGTACCTGCATACCTATAGTGCAGAGTTGGAAGAAGCTGGTTTGCGTGTGCGTAACTGGGAATGTTCGACCAGCAGTAATTCCTACAAGGATGAGAACGGCAGTACCATGTTCTATCTTCCGGGTGATCCCGAGTACAAGGACCCACGCGGCTACACAGACTTCCCGGATCTGCCCGGGCAGTCAAAAGACCCTATTTTTGATGCCCAGTAAAATTACTGGCCTTTGAATTACAGAATAAATACAGATTGAATTTCAAGGTAATATTATGAAACAAACACATTTAAAAGCGACAGCAATTGTTCTGTTGGTAGTCGGACTATTTTCAACGAACTTATTGTTCGCTCATCATTCTTTTCAAATGTTTGACCGGACCCAATTAGTGCTCATTAAAGGCAGCGTTACAGACTGGAACTTTAATAATCCCCATAGCTGGTTGCATGTAGAAGCGCCAGACAGCAATGGTGAATTACAGACCTGGTCCTTTGAAGGAGCATCTCCTGTTCATGGCGTGCGCCAGGGTGTTACAGGGAATACTTTCAGGAAAGGAGAATTAGTCAGTATCGTGATGAGTCCGATGAAAGATGGACGTAATGCTGGCGCAATGTGTTTTGTCGTTAAAGAGAATGAAGAGGTGACCTTTCCCGGTGATGCCACTTGTAATGCTTATATGGTGGCGCAACAATGGGAAACTAATAGCTGGGTAAAAGAGGGGGCTCATCTGGATTCTCATTCCAGTGCGCCCTAGTTAAAGTCTGAAGGTTTACAGACCTAAAATTGATATTTCAGAGTATGATTAATTCAACAAATATGACGAACCAGGTGTATTGATGGCCGTATTACCTCCAAATACAAGTGAAGCAGATTTTAATAATGCCTTGCAGGCATTTGCCGCTGCAGTCGGGGATGAGTGGGTCTTTAGCAGTGATGAAGATCTGAAACCATTCAGGGATCATTATTCCCCGGTTCCTCTGGAAGAAGATGAATTACTTGCTTCAGCCGCGGTAGCCCCGGCTAACGTGGAAGAGGTGCAGGCCGTCGTCAAGGTTGCCAACCAATACCTTATTCCCCTCTATCCGATTTCAACTGGAAAAAATTTCGCCTATGGCGGTCCCGCGCCGAATGTGCGCGGCAGTGTAGTGCTGGATCTAAAGCGCATGGATCGCATTATTGAAGTGAATGAAGAACGGAATTTTGCGTTAGTAGAACCCGGTGTGTCCTATATGGATTTATACACCTATATACAGGAGCGTGGCTTGAAGGTCTGGCTGGATTGTCCCGATCCAGGTTGGGGCAGCCCTGTTGGTAATACGCTGGATCGAGGCATAGGCTATACCCTGGGTTTCTATCGCGATCATAATGCTGCGCAATATGGTCTGGAAGCAGTGCTGGCCAATGGTGATGTCATTCGTACTGGCATGGGAGCATTGCCCGGCAGTGATACCTGGCAAGAGTATAAATATGGATTTGGTCCCGATCCCGCGGGCATGTTTTCTCAGGGTAATTACGGCATCGTCACCAAGATGGGCATACGTCTTATGCCACAGCCAGCCCACTACCGTAATGGTTTGGTGACTGTACCCTTAAGAGAAGACCTGGGTCCTCTGGTAAACAGTATTAATTACCTGAATGATCTGAATATGATTGGTGATCCCTGGTATGGCAGTCCACTTCGGGCCTTGCTTGATAATGCAGATTTCAGGGCTGCAGCAACGCGGCGTGGCGGTGGTATTGCCGAAGAGTTGAATCGTTTTGCCAGAGAAGCAAATTTGCATTCGTGGCAAGTGGAATTACAGTTTTATGGCTCTGAACGAACCACCGAAGCGAATTGGGAATATGCACAGGAAGTAATTTCCGACCGCATACCAGGTGCTCGATTTACGGCGGGTGAGTCGCTGGCAATACCTCTTACCCCGGAACAGTTGCATGAAACTACCGGACCTTATTCCAGTAATATGCGTCGCAATATTACTCAAGGCGTTCCTGGGCTGGGTATCTGGAAAAATCTCGGAAGAACTCAATCATTGCCTGACACCTGGGCGCAGGGACACCTTGGCTTGTTTGCGGTGTTGCCGCGCAGTGCGGAATCGATTTTTGAGGCCCAGCAGGTATTCGCAGACACCATGGCTGATCTGAATCTGGATGGTGGCATCAACGCCCTCAGCCTGGGGGTTAACTGGTATCAGTATGCATTTCTTTTTTCAGCAGGGTTTTCTACCGGTGGTGGTAATGCTGACAACAGCCCGGCCGGGAAAAAGAAAATTGCCGATGGCCTCAAGGCCTTATTGGTCGTTGCTGGAGAACACGGTTGGGGTGAATACCGGGCAGCACCTTATTTCCAGGATGCGGTTTCTGAACAATATTCCTTTAATGATTATTCCCTGCGCCGATTTAATGAAACCATCAAGGATGCAGTGGACCCAAACGGAATTCTGGCACCTGGCCGCGGCGGCATTTGGCCCGGCAAGTCCAGAGGGTAGAGCTTATGAGAATAGGACGTATAACAAGTATTTTGTTCCTGAGCGTGTGGTTTAATCAAATGGCTTGGGGACAGGATGATAATCGTATTGCTCATGGTAAACGGGTTTTTGAGCGTTATTGCACACTATGTCACGGTGAAGGATTAGGGGCTGATGGTGCTCCTATGTTGCCAGGCACACATGCAATCTATATAAAGTATCGAGGCGAAGTGCCACCCTTATTACAGCACCGATCTGATGTAAATATTGAATTGGTCAAAACCGTGGTGCGTAATGGCCTGGCCTCTATGCCGCCTTTTCGTCAAACTGAAGTCACAGATTCTGATTTGGAGGCAATTGTGGCCTGGTTTGATTCGGTAGCAGATGAGTGAGTTTTTTGACTATTGCCTGTATTAGACAGACATTAAGTATATTAAAGTATTAAATAAAAATTAATTGAAAAGAGGTAACACATGACCAATCGCAGACAATTTATAAAGTGCGGACTTTCTTTTACGGCACTACCGCTGACTGGTTTAAGTTCATTAAATATGGCTGTTGCTTCGCCAGATGGGCATTCTTTCAAACTTGAAAGTTTTGTCTCTGACCTGCGTTTTGGAGAATCTGTTGCAACGGCTTCTTCACTTAAAGCGCAGGGCGTACCTATTGCTGAAATAACCGGAGATCTTACCGATTTGTGGATTCAGCAATACTCCAAACAATGGAAGCAAAAACCAATGTCGTTAGCCGGTGTTACGGGCAAAGATGCTCTGTTTGTTCTGGAAACACTGGCACCGGATTACGGCATGCGGGTTATCTATAGAACAGAAATTCATCAGGAAGATAATTCGCCAGCTCAGGAAGATCTGGAATTAATTTCCTGGATCATTGTGCCGAAACAAATTGCCAATGAACTCACCTGAAAGCTGTCAGCACTCAATAAATTTACCTTTGAAAAAAGATTTTTAGAAAAGAGACAAAACCATGGCCGTATTACCTCCTAATGTCAGTCAGCAACAGTTTGATACAGCAATAGATCGCCTGAAAAGCGTGGTCGGGGATGAATGGGTTTTCACCAGCGATGCGGATATTCATGCCTATCGTGACCATTTTTCCTATATCAAGGATGAGCCGAACGAACTGATTCCTTGTGCTGCCGTTGGGCCAGACAGTGTTGAGCAGGTCCAGGCAATTGTAAGAATTGCCAACGAATTCCAGATACCGCTGTACTCTATTTCAACCGGTAAAAATTTCGCCTACGGTGGCCCGTCACCCAATGTTCGAGGTAGTTTGACCGTGGATCTGAAACGCATGGATCGGGTTTTAGAGGTTGATGACAAACGTAATTTTGCTTTGGTAGAACCGGGCGTCTCTTATATTGATTTGTATAACTACATTCAGGAACGAGGCTTGAAGGTATGGATTGATACGCCTGACCCAGGTTGGGGGAGTCCAATAGGTAATGCCCTTGATCATGGTATCGGTTATACGCTTGGTCCTTATCGAGATCATTTCAGTGCCCATTGCGGTATGGAAGTGGTCCTGCCCGATGGTGAAATATTACGCACCGGAATGGGAGCAATGCCAGCGTCAGACAGTTGGCAAGAATACAAACATGGTTTTGGCCCTGATCCTGCCGGGCTATTTGGGCAGGGAAATTTTGGCATAGTGACCAAAATGGGCTTTCGCTTGATGCCGCAACCGGAACATTGGCGTAATGGCTTGATCACTGTACCCCGACGTCGGGATTTTATTCCCATGGTTGATACGGTGAATTACCTGACAGATCTCGGCATGATTGGCGAACCCTGGTACAGCGGCGGGCTACAGGCGCTGATGAATAACACCGAATTTGCTGAAGCCGCCAATAACTTTAATGAAGAAGAAATGGATCGCCAGGCACTTGCTGCCGGTCTGCCTTCCTGGCGGGTTGAATTACAATTTTACGGCTCTGAAGGCACTACACTGGCCAATTGGGAATATGCCAAGGAATTAATGGCGCGTAATATACCGGGGGTTCAATTTACTGATGGTGAATCACTACCTGTTCCATTGACTGATGAGCAAATCCAGAAGAGTTCTACTCCCTACGAAAGTTCCATGCGCCGCAATATCACACAGGGCCGACCTGGGCTGGGAATCTGGTATATGACGGGGCGTACTGATTTCAATCCAAACGCCTGGAATGAAACGCACATTGGGTTGTTTTCTCTGGTGGGAAGAAGCGGTGAGGCTGTCTTTAAGGCGCAGCGGGATTTTGCTGATATTTCAAAACGTCTGGATATGCCCGGTTTCTTCCCGAATTCATTGGCAGGTCCGGTGAACTGGTATCAGAATAGCTTTTTAATGGGTAACGGTTTTGGCGCAGCCAAAGGTAATTCGCCACAACAAAAGAAAGACGCGACAATATTACTGCGCAGGCTATTGGAGGAAAATGCCAAGTTAGGCTATGGCGATTACCGTGCACCGCCAATTCTTCAGGATGATGTCGCTGATCAATATTCTTTCAATAATAATATTTTGCGCCGCTTCAATGAAAAATTAAAAAATGCGATTGATCCAAATGGCATTATTTCACCGGGCAGGGCGGGCATCTGGCCAGAAGCCTACGCTGATCTAAGGGGGTCTCATCGTGAAGACTAGAAAGCAAAAATTAATTCAAGGGGCTTTATTGGGGCTGACACTGCTGGCAACGACTTATACTGCTTATGCACAGGACAGTGCTGCTGTGGCCCGTGGCAAAGCCAAGTTTGATCACAGTTGTGCACCCTGCCATGGCAAAGGAGCAGGTGATGATGGTCGTGAGAGCTTGCCAGGGACTTATTCTCTGAAGATCAAGTATGGGGAAACTCTGCCCGCCGCATTGGAAGATCGCACTGATTTAACCAGTGAAGTAATCTCAGTGTTCGTGCGTATGGGAGCATGGTCTATGCCTCCTTTCAGAAAGACTGAACTCTCTGATGCAGAAATAGACGACATTGCCGCATACTTTGCGGTGTCCTCACGGGCCGGGAACTAAGAAGAGTCCCGGTGCCGCGCTGGAGGTTCTGCCGCAAGCAGGATGTCTTCATACAGCGGGTTGGCAATTCTGAAGCCAAGTTTTTCAGCACTGTGTTCATTCACTTCACCCTCAGGAAATGCTGCCAGGATGGCGTCAAAGCGTTTTGCTGTGCCATCTTTATGTTCGGCGTGGGTGAAAACAAACAATATGTTTCTTTTGATGGCATCAAGCACCAGATCTCCGGCTAGAAGAGGGTCAAGCCATCCATCTCGTGGTTCCCTTTGTGCTAATTCCTTTTCCTGTTCATGCAGCCTGGTGTCAGAGTATTCTGAAGGTCTTAATTCAGCGACTTTATGAATATTACTTTTGATTGGGCCAGGCATAAGGCATGTTACGCCAATGTTGTCTTCCAATAGCTCAGTGCACAATGCTTCTGACAATCCCAACACTGCAGTTTTGGCAGCCCCGTAAACTATATTGGAAGGGAGCACCGAAGAGACTGAACCGGTATTGACTATGTGGCCTCCTTCACCTTGTTCCAGTATATAAGGCAAAAAAATGTGAATACCATTAAAGATACTTGTCAGGTTAACTGCGAGTGACCAGTCCCAGTCAGCATAGGAGGCTTCTTTTGCATTGGCCATCAGACCTATTCCTGCGTTATTACACAGGATATGGATTTTTCCAAAGGTCTTTATCGTTGTTTTAGCGGCTTCTGCCATAGCCTGGCGATCGGTGATATCCAGTTGCAGAAAGCAAAGGTCATCACGCTCACCCATTAAACTCTTTGCCGATTCAATATGGGCTTCACTTATATCAGCGGCCATCACTTTCATGCCAGCATCCAGGAATACTTTTGCCATGCCGAGCCCAACTCCACTGGCACCTCCTGTGATAAAAGCGACTTTACCTGTGACATCTTTCATAAATTCTCCAGTATTTTGTAACTACAGTGACTGCATCAGAAGCAGTCATTTGTTAAGTGTCTTGATTTTAGCCGGGCCCTTGTGGCTTTATTGAGCAGGAATCGTACAGGGAATCAGAATTATGATTACCTTAATCACGTTTTATGGTAAAAATAACACATCTGTATAACTAAAATTATAATACTAAAAAGAGGCAGGCGATGACAGCGGATGCGGTAAAAACTAAAGGCAGTTTTCGGGGCTTTATGTCAGTATTTTTGTGCTGCCTTGCTGCTGTATTTGAGGGCTTCGATCTACAGGTTCCTGGTGTTTCGGCCCCTTTGGTCTCCTCTGTATTTTCAATGGATTCTATTGATACCGGTTATTTTCTCAGTCTGAGTACTTTTGGTATGTTGTTCGGTGCCCTGATAGGTGGCCGGCTTTCGGATCATATTGGTCGTAAATGGGTGTTGATTGGCAGTATTGTAATCTACAGCGTATTTACGCTGCTCACCGTGTTTTCCACCAGCATTGAGATGCTGTTTTGGTTAAGATTTTTGACGGGGCTGGGTCTTGGTGGAGCATTACCCAATATGTTTGCCCTGGGTGTGGAGAGTGTTGAGCCTGGCAAACGCAGTACGGCTGTTGGTTTGATTCTGGCGGGTCCGGGAGTAGGGGGAGCATTAGTGAGTGCCATTGCAGGGATGACAGCAACACCCGAGCAATGGACAGTGATTTATTATGTGGGCGGTATAGCACCCTTGTTAACCGTTGTGCCCCTGCTAATATTTTTTCTTCCTGATCGGCCAGAAGAAACAGCCATAGAAAATGCAAACGCGAGTGATAAACAAGATATAAACAAGGCTATGCCAGGCATCATGGAGACCCTGTTTGGTGAAGGCAGAGCAATCCGCACACTGGCGGTTTGGACAGGCTTGCTGAGTATCTTATTAGTGTTATTTGTTTTACTGAGTTGGTTGCCAACATTACTGGTAGATAAAGGCTTAAGTATTGCAGAGGCATCTATTATTCAAATTGGCATTAATCTCAGCGCAATTCCAGGCAGTATCCTTGCCGGCGTTATACTGGACTACCTGCTGAAAAGAAATTTAATTGCCTTATTGTCAGTGATCTTTATTGCGGCCATTGGCGGTATTATTTTATTGGCAACTGGACCGGTCTCGGTCGGTGTCATGTTTCTTGGTGCAACACTGGCTGGCGTCACTGTGATAGGTGGCCAAACCATGCTCTATGCACTTGCCCCCGTGTGTTATCCACAAAAAGGCCGTGGTACGGGCGTTGGCTTTAGTGTTGCAGTGGGTCGTTTTGGTTCAGCCGGCGGGCCTTTGATTACAGGGTATCTGGTAGCATTCGGAATGACTTCTGCTCAGGTTTTATTATCACTGATACCTATCGCAGGGCTTGCAGGAGTGATGACATTATTTATTGCTGGCTCGGTAAGAAAAGAGCAAGACAGTAAATAAATCTTGGGA
The DNA here is from genome assembly GCA_018698975.1 of Gammaproteobacteria bacterium. Classification (GTDB taxonomy): domain Bacteria; phylum Pseudomonadota; class Gammaproteobacteria; order Pseudomonadales; family Pseudohongiellaceae; genus Eutrophocola. The sequence continues at coordinate 58,974 of JABIPQ010000121.1, read as the reverse complement.
AAATTATGTTTCCAGGAAGGCTAAAGAATGCTCGTTTGCTACTGGTATGAACGGGCGTTTGATTGGTCTCCTGCCAGGTGCTATTTACTTCAATGCTGATCCTGCTACTGTACCTTTCTAAATGATTAATAGAATAATAACACTGGAAATTCTGTGTCACAGAACACTGCTGAGTCATCAGCTGAATCAAAACATAAATTGGCAAAAGCGAATTCTATATATCTGTTCATAGGACTTGTTGTTGCCTGCCTTTGCTATTTTCTTCTCTGGTATTTCAACTATTCACCCAGTGTTTGCTGGACCGGTGCAATTACCTGCCTGTGTGCCTGCTGGTGGATTTTTGAAGCAGTCCCCATCCCGGTCACCGCTTTGGTACCACTGGCACTCTTACCAACAACCGGGGTATTAACGCCGGCCCAGGTGGGGCAGGCCTATGGTAGCCCCACAGTACTGCTGGTAATGGGTGGCTTTATTTTGTCAGCATCGATGGTGAGCAGTGGTGCTCATCAGCGTGTAGCACTGATCATGATTAATTTATTTGGCGGGCAAAGCAGTCGCAGAATAGTATTTGGTTTTATGGCTGCCGCGGCTGTGCTGAGTATGTGGATTTCCAATGCTGCGACGTCTCTTATGTTGCTACCAGTGATTCTTGCGGTGTTGGAAAGAACCCGTGATCCCAAGCTGGCGACACCACTGTTGTTGGGGCTTGCCTATGCCGCAAATGTTGGCGGCCTGGGTACGCCAATAGGGACGCCTGCCAATCTGGTATTTATCCAGGTCTACAGTGATACCACAGGGATTGAAATTGGTTTCATGCAATGGATGACCTGGGGTGTGCCGATTATTCTGGTATTTCTGCCAATCATTGGTTTTTGGGTAACGCGCAAATTACATTTCACCGGCGCTATTGAATTGCCGGAAGTTGGACGCTGGCATGAAGAAGAGAAGAGGGTGCTGATGGTATTTTTTATTACGGCATGCGCCTGGATGTTTCGAACTGAACCCTTTGGCGGCTGGAGTCAGGCCTTGAATGTACCTGGTGTTACAGATGCCAGTATTGCTCTTTTTGCGGCCATCAGTCTCTTTATAATACCGGACAGTAAAGGAGGCAGGCTACTGAACTGGGAAGGCGTAAGTAAAATCCCCTGGGGAATCCTGATTTTACTGGGATCAGGCTTTGCTATAGCAAGAGCATTTTCTGAATCAGGCTTGAGTGCGATTCTTGGTCAGGCCTTATCAGGATTAACCGCTTATCCAATCCTGATAATGACCGCAGGTTTGTGTTTGATGGTGACTTTTCTAACGGAATTAACCAGTAATACTGCCACCACAGCCTTGCTTATGCCGGTACTGGCCGGAGCTGCTCTGGCTGCCAATATTGACCCGGTATTACTGATGTTGCCAGCGGCCTTGTCAGCAAGCTGTGCTTTTATGTTACCCACTGCAACAACACCGAATGGCGTTGCCTTTAGTACTGGTCGTTTCGCGATTAAAACCATGGCCAGGGAAGGGGTTGTTATTAATCTGCTTGGGGTACTGATCATTACCTTTATTTGCGTTTGGATTTTGAATTAGCACCCATTTATAAAATGCTTTCACTACCTATGCAGAAAGAACACTGAGAAGAGTTGAGAATATCCCTTATGTCGTACTCAGAATTACTAACAGACTGGTCCCTGGGACTACGTTTTGAAGATTTACCGGTTCAGGTTATTGAGAATACCCGTTTGCGCGTCCTTGATGTTACCGGGCTGGCACTTGCTGGTTTGGGGACTGACTTTGGTCGCTCAGTAAAACAATCAACGCTGGAGCTCTCACCTGGAGGGAATTGTCGCATTTGGGGAACAGGTGAGCCTACCACGGTCACCGGTGCTGCATTTACTAATGGCGCACTTTCCCAGGCGCTGGAATTTGATGATACCCATAACCGCTCAATCGTTCATATGAGTGGCCCATCAGTATCTGCCGCAATGGCATTGGCAGAACGGGACCAGCTTTCCGGTAAGGATCTCATTACTGCTATTGCTATTGGCAATGAAATCTCTTGCCGCATTGGCAGTGTGGCGCCACAGCAGTTTCATCGCAGAGGTTTTCATCCCACCGGAATGTTTGCAGCATTTGGGGCTACCTGGCTAGCGGGATATTTATTACAACTGAGCAAACAACAGCAGGTCAATGCGGCTGGCATTGTTGGTAGTTATGCCGCTGGCTTATTGCAATGCTGGGTTGATGGCACGCAATCAAAGTTTTTACACCCAGGGTGGGCATCGCAAAGTGGTATTACTGCGGCAACATTGGGTAAAAATGGAACGACAGGTCCGCTGGAAGTGCTGGAAGGGCGGTTTGGATTGTTTGCATCTCATTTGCAAGATGAAAAGTTCGTGCTGGATTATGGCATGCTGGTGGATAATCTTGGCACTCACTGGGAGAGTGAAAATGCGTCATTCAAGCCTTTTCCTGTGGCCCATGTTATTCATCCTTATATTGATGCACTGCTCAGATTGACTAAAACGCATAATATTCAGCCTGAAGATGTGGAGCGTATAGTTTGTCCAGTGCCAGAGTATCAAGTGGGTATTGTGTGTGAACCTTTAACAGAAAAGCGTCGGCCTAATAGCGATTCACATGGCCGGGTTAGTTTGCAATACACACTTGCTGAAGCCCTGGTGCTTGGTAAAATCAATAAAAACTCGTATACCAACGATTCCCTGAAGGATAAAACAATACTGGCCCTGGCCGATAAAATTGACTATCAGATTGATAATACTTTCCCGGGCCCTGAACAATTCAAGGGACAGGTGACCATTGAGTTAAAAAGTGGCGAGTCATTAACAGAAATTGAAGAGCATAATAGGGGCTCCAGAGAAAATCCCATGACAGAAAAAGAAATCATGGATAAGTTCACTGAAAACTCTGCCGATGTGCTAAGCCGGGATGAGCAACAAGTACTGGCAGACAATATTCTCTCGCTGGAGTCATTATCCAATACCGCCGATATTGTTACGCTTACTTGTGGAAAATAATACGGCGAAGGACATGGGTAATAAAATGAAGAATATGATTATAAATATAAAATATCGTATCTGCTCTTTGCTGATGAGCTTTAACCTGATTCAGCTCGTTATTGCCGTGCAGTAAAAGCGCTTCACTGGCACCGGAATTAAGACCGGGTAATGGCAATAATCTGTTTATTTCTGCCTTACCTGATCAAAGGCATCGGCAGCATCATAAGCTGCCATTAATTCCCTGTGTTTCTCTTCAAGCATGGCTCTTGTCTGCGAGTGAGTTGCTATAAAAAAGCGCTTATCACGAACACCATCAAGTAATCGCTCCGCCACCTCATCGGGTGACATCCCGTTAGCGGTATCCTCAGGTGTCGAGGCAAACATATTTTCACCTCCCAGAGTTCCTCGGTGCTCAGCAGAGCTTAGATAAAAATCAGATGCCACTGCAGCGGGTAACAATACCGAGACATTAATACTCGATTCTGCAAGATCATGGGCAAGGGCTTCAGAGAGACCTATCAGGGCATATTTTGAGGTCGCATAAACGCCATTCTTGCGGGGTCTTACAATAAGACCGGAAAGCGAACAGGTGTTAACGATATGTCCTTCTTCATTATGTGCCTGCATTTGAGGGAGAAAGCTGCGGATGCAATGAACAGTGCCATAAAGATTAACGCCAAGGAGCCATTCCCAGACATCATCTGCCACATCCACAATATCCGGACCGCGAATAAATACGGCTGCATTATTGATTAGCAGATGGACAGCTCCGAATTCTGCGATAACTTTTTCAGCCACTTTTTCTACAGCTGTTGCATCTGTTACATCAACTGTCAGGGCCAAAGTCCTGGCCTCGTCAATCTGAATGCTTTCCACAGCCGCTTGCAGCTGTGCTTCACGATTATCCAGCAAGACTACATGCATGCCTTCATTGGCAAAGACTTTTGCACTAGCCAGGCCTATGCCGGAGGCAGCGCCGGTTATAACCGCAACTTTATTCTGGAATGACTGCATGAAAATATTCTCTGTAAACCTCGCTGTATAATATTCACATATGCCAGATTTAAAGGGTTTAATAGCTGATGCCCAATTACTTTTTATCTTTCTGCACTATTGTTCTAAAGGTATTTCCATAGATATTTTCACAGAGAGTGCTTTTAATAGTTCTATTCAACAATATTTTGTGAACAATCACATTTTATTTTGCTGGAACGCACTCTCAATAATTCGACATTTTCTCCTATAGGATAATCACCAACAAATTCCAGTTTTGTCTCGCCATTTTGTTGCCACTGTTGTGGAAATGCCAAGGTAGAGGTGTTTCCGTCTTCCTCCCTGATTGTTGCACTAATCTCGAGGCTACCAGTCCCCACGATGCAAGAGTTGTTCTCTATTGATGTTTCAACATGAGCAAAGGTGTTTCTTTGGTAATAACCAAGAGATATGGTGGCCTGACAGGGAATTAGCTTAATTTCCGGAATTGTAAAAGTTGTGGTGATTTCATTTTCAATACTTAAGGTATTGGCATCATCTTCATTTTTCTGAATTCTGGAAGCAAGATCATCTAGAGGCTGATCTATAACTTTTTGAGCTGCAGCGGTCAACGAAGAAAGGAGAAATAGTGCCATCAAGATATATCTGCTTATATTCACAATAAGGATTCCAGGAAATCAGTTTTTGTCACAATAGTTTACATTATCCCTTTTTACGGATTTATTGCACTCAATCAATGCAAGTTGTTGTTTTCGCTGGATTTATACTCTTTTCCATTCCATAAATTGGTGACATTGTTTATGATGGATCAATAAATCTAGAGTGGATGGTTTGTATTACTCATGAATAAAAAGATTCGCTACGGAGCTTATGTCAGAGAAGTCTCTCTTAAGCAGAGACAGATCAGTTTTAATCATTTAAGCCACCGAATCCAAAAAGATGCAGAGGGGAATGATATTCCCTATCGTGCACCAAGAATTCACTTACGTTCTCTGGACATCGCCAGGCTAATAAAGCCTTATGTCAGTGTCAGGTTGAATGAACAAATCCGCGCCGTTCTTCCTCTGGCCGTATACCTGGTTTTATTTCAGCTTTTTATCCTCAAACAAAACGTTGCCGACCATTGGCAGATCACAGCCGGTTTGGCATCTGTCATTATTGGTTTGATGTTATTCATGGAAGGTCTCAAAGTGGGTCTTATGCCATTTGGGGAAACCATAGGTAATATTCTGCCGAGTAAATCCCCTTTGCCTGTTGTCCTGCTTGTGGCTTTTATTCTTGGCATAGGCGTTACCTTCGCCGAACCTGCCATTGGCGCATTGAAGACAGCGGGTTCCATCGTTAATGTCAACGATGCCCCGTATCTGTATGCCCTGTTAAATAGTTATTCCAATGTGCTGGTCTTGGTGGTCGGTATGGGAGTGGGGCTTGCTGCGGTTATTGGTACTTTACGCTTTTTGTATAGCTGGAGTATGAAACCACTGATTTACTGCACGCTGATTCCAACCCTGGCACTGACCGTTTATGTGATGGGTAATCCCGCTCTTGCCAATGTGCTGGGCCTGGCCTGGGACAGTGGCGCAGTGACTACCGGCCCGGTGACAGTGCCACTGGTATTATCTCTTGGTATAGGCATTGCTGCTGCAGCGGGGAAGGGCAGCTCTTCTTTATCCGGTTTTGGCATTGTTACACTGGCGTCATTATTTCCTATCATCGGAGTGTTAAGTCTGGCAATTTACCTTTACTCGACAGTTTCGGTTGAAGAGATAATTGCGAGTGCAGCACTGGCTTCCCAATTCGTTGAGCCAGCCTGGCATGAAGTAACGCCCTGGCTTGAAATTAAACTGGGGGTGCAGGCAATTGTGCCATTGGTATTATTCCTGTTGTTGGTTCTGACTTTTCTACTGAAAGAAAAGGTGAAGAACAAACTGAACACTTTCTACGGTATTTCCCTTTGTGTACTAGGTATGGTTATTTTTAACGTGGGGCTAAGTTATGGCCTGGCCAAGCTTGGCGGGCAATCTGGCGGCCTTGTCCCGGCGGCATTTACTTACATTAACTTTGTCGAAGACTCCCCATTATATTCCTATGGCTTCGGCATTTTTATTGCCCTGACTTTTGCCTGGATTCTCGGCTTTGGTGCTACATTGGCTGAACCCGCATTGAATGCCTTGGGCTCGACAGTGGAAAATCTCACCAATGGCGCCTTCAAAAAATCCATATTGATGTATTCAGTAGCCTTTGGTGTTGCTTGTGGTATCGGTCTGGGGATTCTTAAAATGGTGATTACCGTTCCGGTAGTTTTATTCTTGCTACCTTTATATGGATTTGCCATATTCCTTACTTATATATCGACCGAAGATTTTGTCAATATTGCCTGGGACAGTGCCGGTGTGACCACAGGACCGGTGACGGTACCTCTGGTTTTGGCGATGGGTTTGGGTTTTGGTAATGCCATGGGATCACTGGATGGTTTCGGCATTTTGTCACTGGCATCCATCTGTCCAATTATTGCTGTGTTGTTAACCGGTGTCTGGGTGCAATGGAAAATCAGGCGCAGACATTTGCTTATAGAAAGAGAACAAGCGCCAATTGAAGTAGGAGTCGTAACGACATGAGTAAACGCGAAATCACCGTTTTAACGGATGTCTCCATGATTACCTGCATCGTGCAAAGGGGCATCGCCGACAAGATTGTGGCGGCTGCCCATGAAGCCGGTGCTACAGGAGCGACTATATACTTTGCCCGGGGAGAAGGAGTGAGGGAGCGCCTTGGAATCCTGGCACTGGCTGTAGAAGCTGAAAAAGAAGTCATCATCGTGGCGGTCGCTGATGATCAGGCTGATCATATATTTGAGCGCATGTATATTGCCGGTGAACTGGATACTCCGGGTATGGGTTTTATTTATATGACAAAACTCGATAAGGCGGCAACTCATATTCCTCAGGAAATACTTGAAAAACTTGAAGCCGGGGAAATAAAGCCTGCTCCCAACGACAGACTATAAGCAATGAAACTATCCAGACAAAAACTTATTACCAGTATTATGCCGAAAGGCGCAGGTCATGATGTGTTACTGGGCTTGCGTAAAGATCACGGCATCAAGACCGGCAATATAAAAATGGCGCGTGGTGCCGGACAGTACAACCCGCTGGCTTTAAGGGGGATAGGTGAGCAGACTGAAAAAGAAATGCTGACGGTCATTGTGCCCTCTGAAAAAGCGGATGAAATATTTGAGTATATTTATTTTCGGGCAAATATTAATGAACCACACAACGGCATCATTTTTCAGTCGGATTTATTGTATGCCTCTAAATACCGAATTCCCGAAGATATAGCAGTAGAACAGGAATAAATAACTTTCCCGGCGCCTTTCAAAGCGCTAAATGTTGTTTAAACAATGGCAGTCTTTCATCCAGTCGGTGACTGGCCATGACAATAGTGGTTCTCTGCTGGCTACTGAGATGCTCCAGGAAAAACATGACGCGGTGTCGATTGACTTCATCCAGGCCTTGCGTAGGTTCATCCAGAATAAGCAGGGCAGGTTGTTTGACCAGGGCGCGGGCGATTAGCACAAGGCGTTGTTCGCCATAACTTAGATGCTTATAAGGTTTGGATGAATTTTCATGCATTCCTACCAGAGCCAGCCATTGCCTGGAGTGGGTAATTTGCAAAGCGCTCGGTTCATCATAAAGGCCAATTGTGTCAAAAAATCCACTCAGGGTGATATGCAAGGCCGTTCCGGCGACACGATGATCGCGATGCAAGCCTGGAGTCACAATTCCTATTTTTTTCTTCACTTCCCAGATGCTTTCACCTGAACCGCGTTTAAAACCAAGAACCTTGAGATCATTCCCGTAACACTGGGGATGATCGCCTGTGACAAGGTTAAGCAGGGTAGATTTTCCTGAACCATTGGCACCAGTAAGCAGGGTATGATCGCCCTGATTCACGGTAAGGTTAATGCCTGAAAATATATTCAGGTCGCCATATTGCACCTTGCCTTCAGTCAGGGTGAGCAATGGATTGCCAAGCGTTTGGCGCGGCAAGTCTTCAGGCCATTCGGGTAATTCTGCCGGGTTAAAAGAAAGCAGTGACCTGATGGCAGAATCGGCAAGGATTTCGGCCTGTTTGCCCTGGGCAATAAGCTCGCCTTTTTCCATCAGCGCCAGATGAGTATGCCAGGGGCTTATTTCATCGATATTGTTGATCAGAAAAAGCAATTGAGTCTGATGCTGAGTGATCAGGTGGGAAAAGAATTGCTGTAATTCGGCTCTGGACTGAAGGTCCAGGCTGTCATAGGGCTCATCGAGGATCAAAAAATCAGGTTTTGTAAGAATCGCTTGTGCCAGCAGTGCTTTGCGGCTTTCACCACTGCTTAACAGGCGATAGCCGCGCTCCATAATTCTGTCCAGGCCCAGAAACGCCAGTTCTTCAGGAATTTCACCGGAAATGGCCAGCAACTCCCTCACGGTACTCCCGGTATCAAGCCGGTCCATGAAGTCGCTGTCGTCCTGTTTCAGCTCCTGCTCATAAAGGCTTTGCTGCTGCTCAAAGGAAAGCACTGCAATCTTGCTGAAATTATGGCTCATTTCGCCCTGTCCCAGGACTGTTTCCCCGCTAATCAGATTAGCCAGCAGGTGCTTCCCAGAGCCATTACGCCCAATCACCGCCCAGCACTGATCCGTATTGATCTGCCAATCCTGGATGCTGAGCTGTGAGGTGAGTATATTTTTAAGGTGCATTGAAATGAAGTAATCTGGCTTGAAACAATAAGTTGCCCATTATACCGGCCAGACAGAGAAAAGTGATTGAATTTACAGGAAAAGTCGTCTTTGAAATTGACTTGCAGGGCCAAATAATCGACAATTCACACCCTTCAAAAATGGCGCCATTTTTGAAGCTTACGTACCCGTAGCGTAGGGCGGAAGAGCGCAGCGATATCCGCCGGTGTATTGAACTGACCAAAAAGTTAGATCGATATTACGGATTTTAAATTTTAAAACTTTTACGCACCCGTAGCTCAGCTGGATAGAGTACCTGGCTACGAACTAGGGGGTCGCACGTTCGAATCGTGCCGGGTGCGCCATATCATGAGTTAGACAATCAAGCAGTTACTTCACCAGGTGGAGAGTTGCTTTTTTTATGCCTGTCTGATGTGTAGTTAAAAAATATACCGAGGTAGCTCCTCAAGATTACCCCGGGGAGTTATCTGAGCCCCATGAATAATCCATATGTTTAGTTAAAGCTTCATTTATTTCAGAAATAATATCGTTTACTGGCGCTGTCTTGTTAATAAATCTCGAAGTCGCCCCTTCTTTTTGTAATATTTCTTTAAGATTATCTTTTCCTTCAGGCAATCTTATCAAGGCTGGAAGTCTCGACCATGCCAATGCAGCACGATATTCATCTATCAGATCAATCACTTCTTTTTCATTTAAGTGATCGTCTATATCCACTATAACCAAATCGATATTTTCATTTTCTTTTAATATGGATTTTGCTTGTTCAGGATTTTCAGCCAGGAAGGTATTTAGCCATCCATTGCCCATTTCTTTTTGAAAATCTTCAGTGAAGTATTCAAGGCCTCCTGTCAGGAGAATGGAAGCATTAGATGATTTGCCCAGAGCATTATCGTTATTTAACTGATTTATATTTGGAATTTCAGTCTTATATTGTCGAGCCAAATCTATCCAGAATTGTCGACCTATAACACGTAATGCTTCCTCTGCTGTAGTTTCTCCTGAAACAATCAGACGACTAGCTGAAAGAGAAAGGTTCTGATTTTGTTTTTCACATGATTGCCTTAGTTTATCTAGGTCTTTCTCACCACGCCGTAATAGTTCTCTAAGCTCAGGGCTAACTTCTATCATTTCTGTAATGACCAGACGTCCTTTGTAGCCTGTGTAATTACAGGTGTCACAGCCGACAGCTCTATTGCCTGGTTTAACTTTAGTAGTTGAGCAGAAAACTTCCTCTACTTGTGTCAGAGGTAATTCGGTTTTAACAGAACAGCTTCCACAAAGCCTTCTCAGGAGACGTTGCGAAACTATTCCTGCTAAAGAGTCAGAAAGAATTGCAGGCTGTATCTCCAGATCCAATAATCGTGGAATTGCACTTAGTGCATCATTAGTATGCAAAGTCGAAAAGACCAGATGACCTGTCAAGGCTGATTGCATTGCAATACGAGCAGTTTCCTGGTCGCGGATTTCACCGATTAATATTATGTCAGGGTCCTGTCGTAATACTGACCTTAGTACCTTGGCAAATGTAAGTCCGGACTTTTCATTCACTTCGGTTTGAGCAAGCCCTGGCATATTATATTCGACAGGATTCTCCACAGTAGCAATGCTGACTCCTTCAACATTGAGTTCACTGAGAATGGAATAAAGTGTTGTTGTTTTTCCTGAGCCAGTCGGCCCACAAATCAATACTACACCCGATGGATTAGCTGCCATTCTTCGTAAAGTATGTATTTCATCTAGAGAAAAACTGGAAGTAGAAAGGTTGTAAACAGTATCTCTATTCAAAAATCGTATTACTAATTTCTCTTGCCTCCCTTGAATAGGAATCACTGATATACGCAAGTCGTATTCACGTTTGCCTTCATTTAAAGAGACTCTACCGTCTTGCGGCAGGATTGTAGATGTTGGATCCATTCCGCCAAGTGACTTGAAATAGCGTAAAAGAGCTTGGGAAACATTATTTGGTATAATCGATATACGATTTAAAATCCCGTCAACTCTGATTCGAACTGCTGAGCCTCCAACAAAAGGCTGTATATGAAGATCTGACGCATTTTGATGTATTGCTTTCTTTAATATTTGGCGGGCTAATTTAGGGACCTGTTTTTCTTCATTTTTGTCTAAATTGTTTTCATCCAGGTTAAGGTTCCCTTTTTCTACCACGCTGGAATTATTGTCGTAAGCGGAAGCGATAGCCAGTTCAAGAATTTTTGGTGGAGTTATTACACATCGATAGTTGATACCAAAGCTGAATTGAATCATTTCATGTAAGTGATCATCAAAAGGATTGGAAATGGCGATGATGGTAGTTCTTTCTTCCTCACGAAGTGGCAAGAAAGTGAAAGTAATAGCCAACTTATAAGGGATTTTATTGATCAAGGTATCAAGTGGGACGTCGATATTTTCAGCCATCTCCAGATTCGATAACTCTCCCAACATTTTTGCGACTTGTATACTGTCTATATCGAGCTGTGAAGCTATACTGCTCCAAACCGAAATTAGGCTAGCTTTGTCATCAGGTGAAACAAGATTATCTGCTTGATCGAAGTGTTGTTTGAATTTTTCAAATAGGAGTAGAGAAGAAGGAATATCCTTTATTGCTTTATTTTCCACTAAGTATATTTCCTTTATCGAGTTTAGCTTGTAATCAATTTTAGAAGTATATAGGCATCTTTTATTTTATAAAAATATAGGGCTTGGCTATCTATTTATACATTGGTATTAATCAGGCTTGCGAAACAAGAGGGTAATGCGATCTGACTTGCCACTGACTTCAGCTTGTCCTACTTCAAGGGTCAGTCCGTCATCGGGCATGGCCAACAGGTCGCTATAATCCTTGAACATAAAGCCAGATTCCTGAACTTCCTTGATAAGCATAACAGGATCAACACGCCTGCCGTTAAAGCGCGCGTCTGGCTGATTGTGGCGGCGAGTGTGATCGACAATGCCATACGTGCCGCCTGGCTTAAGGGCATTAAATACGGTCCTGTTGAGGGCCATACGGTCGTCATAATTGAGGTTATGATAGTTCTGGAAAGTCAGGACCATATCAACCGGTTCAACATCCCAGTCGCCACCTGTGCCTATAAACAGTTCTCTGGGAGAGTTTTTCTCGCGTACGTTGTAGTCCAGCTTGATGACTCTGTCCATCCCCGGGAGAGTCAGGGTAGGATCCAGTGCGTCGCTATAAGAGCCCAGCTCGGGTTGAGTGGTGTAGAACTGACCATTATCACGGAGCACTGGACCCAGGATTTTACTGTACCAGCCACCAAACGGCAGTATTTCAATGACCCGCATATCATCTTCAAGACCAAAAAAATCAAGAACCTGGGCAGGTTTTCTGTATATATCGCGGGCTTTATCTTCTGTTGAGCGTATATCACTGTCCATGGCCTGGTTGATTTTTTGCTGGGTTGCAGAGGTGGCCTGGGCACTGGTCGGTACGCTGAAGACAGATAGTAAACTGAGAATAATTAACGAACGCAGTCGGTACATGAGGTACTCCTTACCCGGTTATTTAGTTTGATAGTAGAGCGGCTTATTGTTTAAAAATTGCAGGGAAGAATAGCAACAGGAGCAATATCAGACAACAATTTAAGGATTTACGGTATAAACGCAAGTCTGCTTAAAGAGGTTTTGAGCGTTTTTTCAATAATTGCAGGATATTGCTGCTTAGAATGAAAGTGACGATGAGCAGGGCTATTGCCATGGAAAACCATTGCAGGGAATAGGAGAAATTTCTTCCTGTATCGACAGCCACTGTCGGCCAGTGTCTGATCAGAACACCGGGCTGATTTTCATCAAGGCGCACTTCGTAGGGGAAAAAGGTTTCCGGGAAAAGATGCGCTAATTCCAGAGTGTTCAGATAACGAATTTCAAGTGGCCATTGGACATCGCTTAAATCGATATCATTGCTTCTTTCAGCCTGTTTTGGGGTGGGCACAAAAATCTGACCTTCGATGGCATGCTTACCATTTATTGGCTCGATTTGTTCTTTAAGTTCGTTATAAGTGTTGGCGTTAAACCAACCCCGATTAACAAAGACGATTTTGTCAGAAGAATCCAGCAAAAATGGAGTAATTACTGCATAACCCAGATTACCTTCATATGCTTGATAGATTAGATAGAGCGTTTTATCGTTTTGAAATTCACCACTCAGGGAGACATGAAGATTTTGAATAGTCAGGGCATCTGACTCCAGACCTGACATGGATACTTCTTCAATGGGAAGTGCAAAACTTTCTCCCATTTCCGTATAACTTTCCTGAAGCTGAATTTTTTCCTGTACGCGATCAAATTGCCATAGGCCGAGTTTGACAAAGCCGCAAAAAACGACGAATACAAAGAAGGCAACAATCCAGTTGAAACGGATTACCAGCTCCCCAAATGTGAAAGATTTGCTTTTCATGGTGGTTTTTTAAAATGTGTCTAATCGGACGATTTGAAAGGACGCCATTATGCCATAAAAGCAATTGAGGATTAACGAGGAGAGATAAGTTTGAATAAAAAAAACAGACTTCTATGCATTAAATACATTAAATACATAAAAGCCTACCAGTTAACAAATAAGGCTATTTTTATCAGACTGCAATTTTGTCTAAGGCTATGCCTGCAAGTATTGTAATAATTCCACCTACTGCGACAACGGCCAATGCACCACAAATCAAGAATACCATTTGATCTCCTCAAACCAGTCAATTTATTGATTTAACTTGTCTTGGACTATACGAACAATGAGAAAAAGTCGCATTGATTTGGATCAACGGTTTTTTTAATACAGGATCAAGGAAAAGGTCGCGCGCTGAATGGAAAGCTTGTGCCGATCAGTAGGCAGAATTTTAGGGTTTTGAAAACCAGAGAGTTGAATATCTTGGATATGTAGAGCCAGGAAAGAGAGCTTGAAAGTCAGGATTTGAAAATAATAGCGGCTGACAGATTGTCAGCCGCATGGTTTTATTTAGCCATTGATATAGAGAACAAACGCCAGTCCTGTAATCACAACGAGCATGATGAAGGCAAAAGCGTCAGCATCGCTGTCACTGCCTTCTTCGTATTGTTCCAGTTTATCTTCTTCGTTGATTGTCATAATTAAGTTTCAGTCAGTTATCTTGGATTTTGAAAAAAAATTAAAAGGGACTTAGTGTTCCTCTTCCATAGCTTCTTCGCCGTGTTCTTCAACATGAACGTCTGCGACATGTATTCTTTCGGCTGCGGCAGGGCGACCCATGTATTCAACTCGTGTATTGAATACCCAGAAACCTTCTGAAATCATAAAGCCAATCAGGAACAAAAGTAGCAGGGGAGGGCCGAGAATAGCAGTGATTAATGCCATACGTTCCCACATTACATGCATGAACACGGCAATAATGAAGCCAGCCTTGAGAAACATGAAAATAATTATCAGGCTCCAGCGCAACATACCCTGGAAATCGAAGTAATCGACCATGTATGACATTGTGCTGAGTACGAATAGCAGTATCCAGACCTTCAGATAAATCCCGATAGGATGTTGATCTTCATCAGCATGTGAATCTGCAGCTTGTTGCGTTTGAACGTTTTCCATAATTTTAAAAACCTCTTACCGCTCTAATTTAGTGTCTTACCAGAGATAGAAAAATGCAAAGATGAATACCCAGACCAGGTCAACAAAATGCCAGTACAAACCAGTGATCTCAACGATGGAATAGTCATTCTTTTTGTCATAGTCACCTTTTTTCACTTTGAATGCGATAGCTAGCAGGTAGATCACACCGCAACTAACATGCAAGCCATGAAAACCTGTGACCATGAAGAAGATTGAGCCAAATTGTGGTGCGCCAAACGGGTTGCCCCATGGACGCACACCCTCACCAATCAGTTTGGTCCACTCAAATGCCTGCATGCCGACAAAAGAAGCGCCAAAGGCAGCAGTAACCACCATTAACCAGAAGATTTTCTGTTTGTCCCTGAAATGTGCGTAACGTACTGCCAGTGCCATGGTGCCTGAGCTGGTGATCAGGATAAAGGTCATGATCGCAATCAGAATCAGGGGAATATTCTGGCCGAATAACTCCAGAGCAAAAACTTCACTGGGGTAGGGCCAGGGGTCCGTCGTGGTGCGGCGCACATTCATATAGCCAACCAGGAAGCAGCTAAAAATAAAGGTGTCACTGATGAGGAAGATCCACATCATCAGTTTGCCCCAGGGGACATGGAAGGCTTGTTTGTCTGCAGCCCAATCTGCTACTACAGTGTTGGTTTGCCCGGAAACGCTAAGTGATTCTCCACTCATAAGTACATCCTAAAATTTAATTATCAGGTATATGAAAGTAATGCAAAAATTCCCAACCAGACCAGGAGCAGGAAGTGCCAGTAAACTGAGCACAACTCTATGCTTAATCTGATTGCTTTTACTTCGGCCCCGGACAATACTTTAAAAGTTGCTCGGGTCCAGACCCAAAGTCCGCCAAGGATATGTAATCCATGAAGTCCTGTGAGTACATAAAAAAACGAATTTGCCGGGTTGCTGGCCAGATAATATCCAGCGTTGTTCATTTCTTCCCAGGCAGACAATTGTCCGTAAACAAAGGCGAGAGTAATAACACCCGAAGCAACCATGCCGTATTTAACAGGGTTCTGTAAGCCTTTATGAACAGCGCCTCTTGTCCATTGCATGATGACACTGCAAATAAACAATAAACCCGTATTCACCCACAACAAATTGGATTCTGGCATTGGTCGCCAGTCTTCCAGTTCCATGCGGATGAAGTAAGCCACAATAAAAAGCATGAAAACAACAAAGATCACGGCTAGAAACATGCGCAAGGCTATCCGCTTTGGATGCAGACTTTCACCAATTTCTTGCCCGCTAAGGTTCGGGTCATCGCCCTGGTAGTCCCAGGGCTTTTCAAAGATGCTTTTTAGAAAGCTCAATCTTCATGTCCTATATAAGGTGAACCATCAACAGTCTTAACATCTTTCGCAGGAATGTTTTGCGGTACGAAGTCGTCGACTACACCAGGCACACTGTATTCATAGGCCCAGCGGTAGACAGTAGGTAATTCCGCTCCCCAGTTACCATGACAAGGAGGGTTGTCAGGAGTCTGCCATTCAAGTGTGGTGGCTTCCCAAGGGTTCGGATCAGATTTCTTGCCTCTCCAGACGCTCCAGATCATGTTGAAGATGAAGACCAGCTGGAATACGGCTACCCAGATAGCGGCCATAGTAATATTGGCGTTCAGGGTGTTCGCTGATTCAGGAATAAAGTCTGTCGTCCCCATGGAGTAGTAGCGTCGCGGTACACCCAAAAAACCAAGGTAATGCATTGGCAGGTAAATCGCATAGGTTCCAAAGAAGGTTGCCCAGAAATGGATTTTACCCAGAGTGACATTGAACATCTTGCCGCTCATTTTTGGGAACCAGTGATATAGCGCTGCAAACAAAACCATCACCGGAGAAACACCCATAACCATATGGAAGTGGGCAATTACGAAGTAGGTATCTGACAAGGGCAGGTCAACGGTTACGTTACCCAGGAAGATGCCAGTCAAGCCGCCGTGAACAAAAGTAAAGATAAAGCCACAGGCAAACAGCATTGGTACCGTTAAACGGATATTGCCTTCCCAAAGGGTAAGAACCCAGTTATACACTTTGATCGCCGTAGGTACAGCAATGATCAGTGTGGTAAAGGCAAAGAAGAAACCAAAATAAGGGTTCATACCACTGACATACATGTGGTGAGCCCAGACGATGAAGCTCAGACCGCCGATGGCGACAATAGCCCATACCATCATGCGGTAACCGAAAATATTTTTACGAGCATGACAACTCAGGACATCTGATACCAGACCAAATGCAGGCAGGGCAACGATATAGACTTCTGGATGGCCAAAGAACCAGAACAAATGCTGGAACAATACAGGGCCACCACCAGTGTGATCGAGTGTCTCGCCAAGAGAGACCATGGCAGGCATGAAAAAGCTGGTGCCGAGCATGTTGTCAAAAGTCATCATTACGGCACTTACAAATAATGCCGGGAATGCAAACAGACCAAGAATGGTGGCAACAAAGATGCCCCAGACTGACAGTGGCATACGCATCAAAGTCATGCCGTGAGTACGGGCTTGTAATACTGTGGTGACATAGTTTAGTCCACCCATGGTGAAGGCAATGATAAATACTGCCAGAGAGGCCAGCATCAGCATAATCCCGCCATCGGCACCCGGGGTGCCTGCAGTAATCGCCTGAGGAGGATATAGAGTCCAGCCAGCACCTGTAGGGCCACCTGGGATAAAGAAACTTGCCATCAGGATGATCACAGACACCAGATAGAACCAGAAACTGAGCATGTTGAGGAATGGAAATACCATGTCTCGCGCGCCAATTTGCAATGGAATCAGATAGTTACCGAAGCCCCCGAGGAATAGGGCTGTCAACAGGTAGACCACCATGATCATGCCGTGCATGGTTACATACTGGTAATATTCGGCAGGGTCTATAAACGCGAAGCTATCCGGGAAACCCAGTTGCAGACGCATTAGTGCTGATAGCACAAGAGCAACGAGACCAACGGCCACAGCGACTGTGCCGTACTGGATCGCGATCACTTTATGATCCTGACTCCAGACATACTTGGCTATAAACGTATGCGGATCGTGCATCTCATCTGTTTGATCCGCTATTGGAATGTATGACATTACTTTCTCCTCGCTTAACTGATCTCGAATATCGGGCTCAGTTACTTAAATTTCTAATTCTGTTGGCTATTCAAATGCTAGTTGGTCTAGCGCAGTGTGTTGATGTAGGCGACGACATCGTTAATCGCTTCGTCACCTTCAAGTGCTGACACCATTGCTGTCATCTGGTATCCCTGCTGGTCTTGAGGATGTGCGCCACGAACCCCGGATTTAAAGTTCTGCAATTGTCTAACAAGATACCAGTCAGTCATTCCCGCCAGGGCAGGGGCATGGAGAGACCAGATGCCACTACCATCATCGCCATGGCAAGTGCCACAGGTAGAGTTGTACAGATCAGCTCCATTGGCAAGATCGCCGGTCACGGTTTCTGGTGCGGCATTGTCTGGCAAGGTTCCGATGTAGGCGATGACATTATTGATGACCGCATCATTAACCAGAGTCGCTGCCATTGGTGCCATCTGAGCACCATAAACATCATCAGGGTGGGTGCCACGGACACCGGATTTATAGTAGCGAATCTGCTGACGCAGGTACCAGTCTTCCTGACCGGCCAGTTTCGGTGCATTCAGGGCCAGATTGCCTTCACCGTTCACACCATGGCAGGCAGAACAAATAGCATAGTTGGCTTGACCCGCCTGCGCGTTGCCTTCAGCAACGGCCTGGGTTTCGGCAAATGTGGTTTGGGCAGCTATCCAGGCATCATAATCCGCTTGCTCATCAACAAACACAGTGCCGCGCATGATGAAATGCCCAAGACCGCAATGCTCTTCACAAAGGATGTCATAACTACCGGCTAATGTTGGTTCCAGCCACATATAAGAAACAGAACCTGGCACCATGTCCATTTTTACTCTGAACGGTGCCACAGTGTAGTCATGCAATACGTCTTTAGAGCGCAGCAAAAGCTGTACATTCTGATTCATTAACAGATGCATTTCCTTGTCTTCGACCACCAGATCATCTTGGCCAAAAGGATCGTTAGGGTTAACACCCAAAGGATTGCGGGGAGATACATAAGCAGTATCAGCAGTACCCAAAACGCCGTCAGCACCAGGATAGCGAAATGCCCATTGCCACTGTTGGCCGACAACTTCTACTTTAACAGCGTCTTCAGGAACGTTGACGAAACTTGCCCAAACAAAAAGTCCTGGTGTCAGCAATGCTGCTACACCAATGGCAGTGAACCCGGTTAACCATACTTCCAGCTTTTTATTTTCCGGCTCGTAATTGGCACGGCGATTTTTGTCATACCGATAACGGTAAACACAATAGGCAAGGAATAAGTTAACAGCAACAAACACAAAGCCGGTTACCCACATGGTGATATCGATAGTTGCATCAATACCTGACCAGTTGGAGGCTATAGGTTGTAACCACCAGGGCGTAAACAGCTGAAGGGCTATACTGATAATAACGAGTAAAACGATCGAAACTACGAATGCCATAACTTTTCAGTCCTTAATGTATTGCTTGCACATTAACCGATAAGGTCAGTGCAGAGTTTATAGATTTTGTGAAATTTGGTTTTTTTGTGAGGGGTAGCTGGTCTTTCCACTTTCAGGGGTGAACATAAGGGAAAGATTATGGTGTTATTTGAGTTATTGGACATCTTTTTCAAGCTACAAATCGTACTTCAGTCGACGATCTCAACCTCAAGTACTAGAAATATCCTAAGTGCATGGTTTAAATGGGAAAAAATTATTTTTCAGATTCTTCGTCAAACCTGAAACCAGTACTGTAGACCTGGCTTGTAACAAGGTCGTGATGGTAAAGCATCACCCCTTACAGGGCAAGGGTTTTTGGCTCCAACGTGCCAGATTTTTTGTAATATTCAGCTTCTTTCCAGCAGTGAGTTGACATGGGTCAAGCTGACTACTTTTCTGTTCTTGTCAGGAGTTTTCCGACTTCGATTCTGTGGCCTTGGCATTTTTATCGGACGCGCTTGTTTCAGGGTTGATTTTTAGCTTGTTTTTACCTGCGGTCAGAGAGAATTTTGCCAGTACCAACATAAAAATCAGGATTACCAGAGTGCCAAAAGCATTCTCCATAGCAGTCACTGTGTCGCGGATGGTGAGCGAGTATATATAGTCTATAAAAGCACCAGCGCTGACGAGATATAGCAGATAAGCGAAACCAATTAACAGGCAGGCGATAATTTTGTTCATGAAGAGTAGGTATCTTGGGGTGTTTAGACATACTGCCACATTGAATGGGCAATTCCAGGGCCGCGATTGTAATACTCTGGGAGAAAATTTTCATTTTTTTTCCAACTTGGCAATTTTGGTCAAGTCTTTTGGCTGATCAGGTAGAATACTTGGCATCACCAGTTAGAGAGGAATTGCAGTGGTTGATCAACTTGTTGAGTTGGGAAGGCACAGAACTGAGTCGATAGAATCCCGAATAGATCGAGTCGTTGACTACATACTTCAGCACCTCGAAGATGATTTGTCACTTGCAACATTAAGCAGACTTGTCAATTTTTCAAAATTCCATTTCCTTCGGGTTTTACAGGCGCACAAAGGGATGAGCGCTGGGAAAATGGTGCAGCTAACGCGTTTGAAAAGAGCCTCTCTGCAACTGGTATTTAACAGAACTTGCCGAATAACAGATATTGCACTGGATGCTGGTTTTGAAAACGCCAAGTCATTTTCAAGAGCATTCAGGCGCGTTTACATGCAATCGCTATCTCAATTTCGACGATTTCCGAAATGGGAGCTCTGGCGGCAAGTACATAATGAGCTGGCACTCAAACAAGAGGAGATCATAGACATGCAAGTTGAAATAATTGAATTTCCTGAAACCATGATTGCTGCCATTGAGCATCATGGCCCTGAGACACAGACTTACAATACCGCCATGAAGTTCGTGAAGTGGCGCAAGGAAAATGGCGTCAAATTTGATCAGGGAGAGACTTACGGTATCCATTACACGGATCCAAAAAATACTTTCCCTGAGGATTATCGCCAGGATATTTGTGTTTCAGTAAATAAGCCCATAAAAGAAAATCCCCAGGGGGTAATCACTAAAATTATTCCGGGGGGGCGTTGTGCGGTAATTCGTCATATGGGCTCACGGGACTGGATGGTGGCTGAAGTAGAATACCTGATTCATGAATGGCTACCTCAAAGTGGTGAGCAATTAAGAGATTTTCCGATCTATTTCCACTACGTTAATGTTGGCCCTCATGTACGGGAGCCAGACATGATCACTGATATTTACCTGCCAATTCGATAAACTAATTGATGAAAATCAAGCAGTGAGAAGTGTTTGAGAAAACAAGTCTGAATCAGTGGACAAGACTAATCTGGATAGTTATCCTGCGCATCCCATGATCAGCCCTGCCAATTTTTTCAAATATTTCTTACTATTTTTTTCATGCTCCCTTTCTTCTTTGAGTTATGGACATGGCAGTGTGACTGCGGATGCTGATTTATGCATTATCAAAATCGGTTTTTATAGCGCCCATTTCAAAATTTACCAGCCACGTACCCGGGAACATAAAGATTACTGTGAAGACTTACCTGACAGTGGTGAGACGGTTTTTGTCATGGAATATACTTATGGTGATCTGGGTGAGGTTCCCGTGGATTTTCGTGTGATTCGTGATGTTACCGGGATGGGGCGTTTCGCTCAGTTGCAGGATGTCGATGCTCTGAGCAAGGCAGAACTTGATGCCGCTACCGTGGTCTATCGAGCCCCGGTAAAGCAACCCGACATCTATGCCATTAATCATTACTTTCAGGAGTCGGGAAACTATCTGGGCATTGTTACCGCCAGGCATCCGGATACCAATGAGCTATATACGGCAGTGTTTCCTTTTGAAGTGGGTTATGTGGGTTATGGTTATTTGCCAATATTCATCATATTAATCTTGCTTATACAAGGAGGATACTGGTGGTTGAATCGGGAAAAGAAAGAAAAGAGTGATTAGTTACAAGGTACAAGTTTACAGGATGTAGGTCGGCTTAGGGCGCAGCCCGTCATCCGACATGGCGAACAAAATCGTCAGGTGAAGTCATAATTAACAATTTAAAAGTATGTAGGAGGGACTTTAGTCCCGATAGAAATGTGCTGCGTTCTTCGCGGTTGAAGCCGCTCCTATCAGGAATAGTGAATCTATATATAGGACGGACGACAGTCCCGAATTAAAGTAAAAAAGGTCAAAAATCGTGCTAAAGAATTTTTTAAGTTTTACCTTGTTGTTGCTCTTACAGACAAATCCTGCAGTTGTTGCGGCGCAACAAAATGGCGAAAATGTCTGGCTTTCCGAAGACGAATTGTTTCAGGTAAGTTATGAAAGTCAGCTCAATCCCATCATTATCAATCAGATTCATGGCTGGAAACTGCATGTGATGAATGCAGAAGGGAATGCTGTGAGTGACGCGGTGATAACTGTTAAGGGTGGTATGCCAGAGCATAACCATGGTCTTGCTACTGCACCTTCGATTGAAGCGAGTGGAGACGGCAACTATTTATTACAGGGCTTACGTTTTCATATGATGGGATATTGGGAGCTGGAATTAAGTGTCAGCCAGGGCAGTATTAGCGATACGGTAATTATCACACTGGACTTATGAAGCTTTTTATCTTTGCCCAATTTTTTAAATTTATTCTGACTTCTGGTTTGCTTTTGGCTGTCGGACTTTGCGTCTGGCTGGTACTTGCTTATAAGCCACCGGCCGCATGGACTGAGGCTGAAAAAGCAGTAATTAATACTCTTTTTCTGGCAAGCCTGCCGCCACTACCAGTTGATCGGAGTAATGCTGCTTCAACAGACATACGCGCCGTTGAAATGGGCCATGCCCTGTTTTTTGATTCCCGGCTGAGTGTGAATCAGCAGATCTCCTGTGCAACATGTCATCGTCCTGAATTACGTTTCACCGATGGCCTGGATAAGGCTCGGGCCCTGGGAAAGTCGCGTCGCAATACACCCAGTATCGTAGGGCTGGCCTATAGTCCCTGGTTATATTGGGATGGACGTCGGGATTCGCTGTGGGCACAAGCACTTTCCCCGCTTGAAGACCCGCAGGAGCAGGGCAACAATCGCATGGCGATTGCGCGTCTGGTAACTGAGGATGTGGAATACAGTCAGCAGTACCAGGCCATATTTGGTGAGCTGCCGGATTTTAGTGATCGTTCCCGCTTTCCGGAAAATGCAGGACCCGAACTGAAAAGTGAGTGGTATGCAGCATGGGTAGAAATGGAGAAAGATGATCAGGTCCTGGTCAATCAGACATTCGCTAACGTAGGCAAAGCTATCGCAGCTTACGAGAGAATTTTGCTACCTGCGCCTTCACGCTTTGATGCCTATGTACAGAGTCTGGTGAGCAAAGAGAGTGAAAACAGTAGGGATATCTTTTCCAACGATGAAATAAAGGGTCTGCGTTTATTTATTGGCGAAGCTCGCTGTATAGAATGTCATAACGGACCTTTGTTGACCAATTTTGAATTTCATAACACCGGTATTATTTCCTATCCCGGGGACTTGCCCGACAGAGGGCGGGTCGATGGTGTGCGCGAAGTTCGCCGTGACCCTTTTAATTGCCAGGGTTTATACAGCGATCAAGAGCCGGAGCAATGTCTGGAATTAATTCATGCCAGAGAAGGCGTGGAATTGATTGGCGCTTTGAAAACACCTTCTCTACGCAACCTGAAAGAAACCGCGCCTTACATGCATAAAGGCCAAATACGGACGCTGGCGGAAACACTGAATCATTACAATACTGCTCCCTTTGCCATGATAGGTCATAATGAAGCAGAAGAAATTTTAGGCATGCTTTCATTTGAGCTGAACCAGTTGGAAGCTTTTCTTGGCACTTTGCAGTCACCAATTGACGTTGATGCGCGTTGGCTGGAACCGCCACAATAATTTCCTCAGTAATCGTCAAATAAATCCCGCTTTTGTCTTTATAAATTATCCCCCTTAAAACCCATGCACTGAATTATTGATTGCCAGTGCAATTTAAATAAATTAGTTTGGATTTTGTGGAATATTTTTTCCAGTTACACACCTTTGTTTGAAGAAAAAAATTCTATTGAGTTTAACTGTGAAAAACATGGTTAAAAAACATGATTTAACAAAAGGATGAAATAGATGCGCCATAAAAAATGGGAATGCACAAAATGCAAAGACCTGGATTTTACAGTCGGAGAAATGCGTGTTGCAGGTGGATTTTGGTCAAAAATATTTGATGTTCAGGGCAGTAAATATAGTGCAGTAACTTGTGACAATTGTAGATACACCGAATTTTATAAAGGCAGCACTTCCGGGCTGGGAAATGTTTTTGATTTCTTTTCATCTTAAATGCTTTACAGAAATAAAAAACCCGCCTGTTGGCGGGTTTTTTATTGATTATGTTTTACTGTGCCAGAGGGTCTGGTCGCACCTGAAAGTGATAGACGATACTGGTGGTACCTTTGCCAGTTTCCATGTGGAAAGGGGCGCGACCGCTGAAAGTAGCCCAGACGCCACGGCCTTTCCAGCCTGCATTAGGATCATCAATTCTGCCGTCCATCCATTTGGTGTAAAAGCCCAGTGGATAAGGGACACGCATGCGTACCCATTCACCATCATTCAGTACCAGTAGTGCTCCACTCTGGTTACCGGTATTGATAGGTGTATTTTCACCAAGTCCAAGCGTGTTGTGCTGGTCCACCCAGGTGAAATAGGAGCCTTCAGAACTTCCTGGACGATCCAGGTTTTTGAATTGGGGCAGGGGTTCTTCATACAGGGTCCAGCCTTCGGGGCAATGCTGGCCGGTGGCTTCAGGTCCGTTTAATGGTCCAGTGCATAAGCGACGATCAAAGCTGGCCATGTGACCGCTGGCCAGAGCTGCCCACATCACGCCATTTCGATCGACATCACCTCCGCGCGGAGAAAAACCCTCGATGGCATCGCCATTTTCATCTACAGGTAATTCATAGAGTTCGGTAATGGCTGTTTCACTGGGATTGTCCCCAGGCACCAATCTGGCGACCGCACCCGGATAGCCCAGGATTGTTCCCCACACACTTCCGTCAGGTGCCGGGTTCACTGCATAAAAACCAAAGCCAGGAAATATCTGGGAATCTTTTGTGGGATCCGGGTCCTCATTTGGCGCCACGTAATCATCTCGTACACCATTGCCATTGGTATCAAGAATGAAGGGAGTCCAGCCCTGAGCGGCCTGGTAGTCTCCGGTTTCCAGGTATTGCCTGGTATTAAGCCAGCCAATCACCTGTCCGCCACCGCTGGTCCAAAGTGTATTGTCTTCGTCTTCGGCGAACATCAAGTGATGAGTGCCGAAACAGGTATCAATATGGGTGTATTCTCCTGTTGAAGGGTCATGCATGCCAAGTTGTCGGCCATTAGCCTGAGTAGGGTAGGCCTGTGCTGAAGGATGGGAAGAACCTTCCTGACAAAAATCCGGGTTAGTCCGGCCTCGCACCCGCGCTGTTATCCATACTCTGCCGTCCTGATCAAACATCGGGTTATGTACATTGGCCCGTGAATCCCAGATGGCCTCATCACCCCAGTTGGGTGACTCAGCCAGATTTGGCCCGGAAACCGGACCTGCATCCGGGTCCATCATGGTCAGAGGCATGCGATCGATTGAATTTGTTACAGGGTCAAGCATGGGCAGGTAATCTGCACTTTCTTCCATTGCACCATAAAGTTTTCCGTAGCCATTCAAGGTGGGATTACGGCGGTCAGTTGAGACTACATCATGTAAATAAGCTGTTTCATCAGCCCAGTCCCACTGGGTAATAACTACATTACGTTCCACGCCCTGGGGGCGTTCAGGTACCGGAGGTAATTCTCCGGCAGCAATACGGTCGGTCCAGTCACCAAATATTTTAGAGCTGTGATCCAGGCCCATTCCGGTCCAGGTACGGGTCATGAAACCGCCAGCCTGACCTGACTGAATACGACGGTTCCAGGCAGCCGCACTGGTATCATAACCATTAAAAAGTGCTGGCAGTTCACGGGTAGCCTTGTTACCAAGTTGGTGACAAACCACGCAGCCACCAGAGGTGATCATGCGAATATAGTCAGCCTGATGCTGAATGTTTGGGCTGATGCCATTACCTGTCGGGCCAGTACCGGGGAACATGCTGGCATCAGGAACTTCAAGTAAAGAAAGCCAGTTTCCTGCGGGATAATATTGTGCCGCGGCTGCTGCATCCGGCGCCAGAACAGCTGTCAGGTCCAGGGTTGCACCAGGATCTGCCTGGGTTTTTTCGGAATCCACCAGGCCGTAGCCACGCACCCAGACATCGTATGAAGCCTTGGGCAAATCAGGGATAAGATATCTGCCATCATTATCAGTCACGACTATTCTGGCAAATCGTGTATCAAGATCATGAGTTTCAGCAATGACCCAGACACCGGCTTCGGGTCCATTGGTGCTCACCACTGTCCCTCCAATGATGCCTGTTTCAGCAGTTGCCTCCATGGAAGGCGCTGCTGGCGTTACAGTGCTGGTTTGCTGGCTGGTATTTTCCCCTGAGCAGGCAGCAATGAATGTGGTAAAAGCTACTATGCTAATGATCTTGAAATGTCTCATGATGAGTCCCCCGGTAAACTGGTAAGCTAAAAAGCCGAGCTGAAAAGACTAGCAGAAGGGTCCCGGGGTGACAATATAATAGATCTGCCCCTATTGTTGGTCCTGCTCAGGCGTGTCGCTTGGCTATTTAGCGGTGCTGAGCTTGATGAGCCGATTGCTGAATGGGAGAATGCCTGTATTGTGTGTTTAGTTCTGTTCAGGGTCGTATTTCCGCACTGCTATTTATAGCAGGGACTGGAACAAGTTAACGACTGGCGCGGGACGCTCGTTTTGGCTTTTAATAATTAACTGTAGAGACAATTGATGAAGAAACTCCATCTTATACTTCCCATCCTACCCGCCCTGATATATCCATTGCCACTAACAGCACATCATAGCCCTGCGGCGTTTAATACGCAGGAAACGGTAGAAGTGACAGGAACGATTGTCGATTATAGTTTTCGTAATCCCCATGTTTACATGACACTGTCAGTTACAGAGAGTGATGGCTCAGTCCGGGAAGTAAACGTGGAAGCTGGTGCGGGTTCAGTTATTTCACCACTGGGTTTTACCCGGGATTCAGTTTCATCAGGTGATACAGTCACGATTATTGGTAATCCGGGGCGAAGAAATCCCGATGGTTTATTGCTGGGCAGGGAACTCTATCATCAGGATGGTACTTACTTTCCTCTGAATATTTCATCGCGCAGCATTAATGATTATGGCGATGATGTGGCCCAGAGCATAGAGGGCACCTGGTTTTCACCAAGAACATCTTTTTTTGGATTTTTGGGAGGTTCAGGAAGCTGGTCTTTAACTGAGGCTGGCAGCAATGCCAGGGCAAATACCAATCCTCTGGATACAACGCATAAGGACTGCATCCCTATCGGTATACCAGGGCTAATGTTTTATCCGGTAGCGAATACTATTGAAGTGTATGAAGACCGGGTAGTCATGACAATTGATTGGCTTGATTCAGTGCGCACTATTTTTCTGGATGGCAGAGCACATCCAGATTCCTCGCAGACATCATTGCAGGGGCATTCAATCGGGCATTGGGAAGAAGAGTCGCTCGTGGTTGATAGCGCTAATTTCAGTGAACACGCGATGGGACTTTCCACAAGTCTCCCGGGGAGTGTTCAAAAACACATGATTGAAAGATTTCAAATCAGTGATGATGGCAAACAAATGATTTATTCCGGCACACTGAGTGATCCTGTGTATCTTGCAGAACCTGTCGAATGGACAGGGACCTGGGTTTATCGTCCAGGTATGGAGCATTCCAATGAAAGTTGTAATCTGGAGGCTGCCAGACGATTCCTGGATGACTAGGCGGTTTTCACTTTTTCTGGATACGAAAAATTACAGTCTTATTACAAAAATAAATTTTAAGGGAAAAAGTTATGAGAATAATAAAACACATTGTTAGTTCCCTCTATTTTTTGCCGTTGGCATTTTTATCCCTAGCGGTTTCTGCCCAGACATTTTCAATTCCTGGCATGGAAGTTGATGCATCGCTGGCGCCAAACCCGGACGCACCCTTGTATCGTCATACAGGTGAGCAATACCGCTCCTATGATTTTCCAGGAACAGGGGAGTCCATTCCTTACCGCTTGTATGTTCCGGAAAACTGGAGTCCGGAGCAGTCGCCACCAATTCTGATTACGCTGCGCGCAGGCCCCAGTATTAATAATAACCATCGCAATAATAATGACCTGGTAGTTCAGGCCCGGGCAAGGGGCTATATCGTGATATCGCCATTAGGCTATCGTGGTTATGCCCAGCCGTATTATGGCAGTCCCTATCCGGTAGACCGACCAGCAGGTCCTTCGGTGCCGGCAGCTGGCTGGACGCAAGAGGAAAATGCAAGGTCAGAACAGGATGTGATCAATGTGCTTCATCTTGTCGCTCAGGAATACAATGCGGATGTTTCACGAATCTTTGTGCATGGGCAAAACCCGTCAGGTTCCTCGGCTTTTCATTTTGCGGCAAAATATCCCGATGCAGTTAATGCAATTATTGCCAGTGCGGGCCCTATCGTTACCGATAATTACCCTTTTGAAAACCTGGTAGGCAAGGTGACGGTGTTGATGGTTCATGGCACCAATGACACGGCTAATACTCGGGATGCTTCATTAAGGGTAACTCGTGAACTGGCAGGGCATGGGATAAATGCGGCTTTTTATGATGTGCCGAACGGTGAACATTTAACGGCTTATCTGACCTTTGCTGCAGAAATTTTTGATTTTCTGGATAAGCAGTAAGCTGTCGAAATAATTGTGATGGTGCAGTGAGCATTTATAGATTCAGGGAAGGCTGCGCCTTCCCTGGGCGGATGATACTGCGCTTTTCCGCCCTACAATAAATAAGCGACGGCAGGTAGCCCGGAAAAGCACGGGTTCTTACAAAACTATTTAATCTTCCGTGTCATAGGTATGCCAGTTTTCGTAATTTGGTGGCACGACTCTTCCTTCAAACAAGCTCTTGTTGTTTTCCATGCAGGAATATTCGATCAGATCAAAATCAGACTGTCTTATAAATATCCGTTTATTGGTCCAGGGTTTGCTGTAATAAACAGGGTCATCAATAGTAACTTCATAATCCATAGTGTCTGCATCGGTGAGTGCAAAGCGTTCTATTACTGTCATCTGATCGCTATGCGGATGACCAATAGTATCCAGTCGTGTCTTACCGTTGAATCGATTGGTAGTGATGATTAGCGTGTCGCCTTCCCATTTAGCAATAGAATGTCCATACCAGGCTGGAGGTAATCTGCCGCCATGATCCTGTCCGTCCAGATTGACAACCTTGAACCAGGTGTTTTGTTCGTAAAGATAAGCGAAATGTGTTTCTGTCTGCATAAACTGAATAGGGTCCGGTGAGTTCATTGCTCTTAACAGACCAAATGGGAGACATGACCCGGTATAGTCTCCATCTGTGGGGTTGTAGTTATCAAAATTTCTGCGCCCGGCTGCAGTAAAGGGCTCTTCGCCAGGGCCTGTCTGATTTCTGCCATTACCCGCAGAAAGCATGTTGGGAACATAGGGTCTTGCCCATACACCATTAAGGTCGGGCTTGCCTGAGAGTAGGCGAGGAATGTCATCCTGGGCAAGCAATGTCTGGCAAAACAGCAAAGTGAGAAGTGTGAAAAGTGAGTTAAAAGTACGTGTAAAGTTTGGTAAAAATTTCATCTTCTTCTCCTTGAGTTTGCTTCTAGCGATTCCCGGTACGGCTGAAAACCGGAGTACCATCTTCCAGAGTAATCCTGCGCGTACTGCAGGTTTTAGTGCCATCTCGGGCCGGGTTGGCGCGAGCAATAATTACCGTACCGACAGGAAGATCTTCCTTTGCCCATCCAAGGCGAATAAGTTGATTCGGCGAACCCATTTCACATTGCCAGTTTTCTACTTCACCAGCATCGTTGGTCACATCCATATAAAACCAGATATGGGGATTGAACCACTCAAGGTCAGTGATTGTTCCCTGTAGTTCAAATTGAACGGCGGTATCAAATTCCCCGACAAGTGAATGATGTGCCTGGATGGAAATAGCCGGTAGACACATGACCAGGGCAATAATTAGTTTGGTGGTGAATATTTTTTTCATGATGTTTCCCCCTGTGAGACAAAAATGCATTACTTGCATTACTTGCATTATGGCTTATCAAACATGCAATGCGAATATTGTTTAGTCAGAGTGTAGCGCCAAAGGAAGCAGCTGTGCCATAACTGCTTAATCATAATATTGAATTAAAGTAGCCTGATTCATTACCTGGAGAAGACGGGCTCGGTGGGTATTTAAAATTCTTCTCTATTCTTGTCAATGGAATCATTTTATTATCAATGACAGCACACATGGTTTTTCTCAGAGAACAAAAGGCAGGGGACAAGGTAAACAATGCCTTGTTGCCAGTTTGCGCTGAATAGCCATAATAAAAAGTATATAAAAGTATATAAGTGAATCAAGGGGAAGAAGTATGTTTGCACGTTTTCTAAAAGGACTGGGTTTTTTCAGTTTACTTCTGGCTTTGCCAGTATTTGCCCAGGATGGCGAGGCGCTATACAACACACGTTGCGCAAGCTGCCATGACAATCCTGACCCGGAAACCAATGCCCATGCACCAGCACGTGCCAACATGGCTGGTTTTACCCCTAATTCGGTTTACGCTGCCATGAATGGCGGCTTGATGCAGATTCAGGCTACCGGAATGTCGGATAGTGATATGCGTACTGTGGCTGCTTTTTTGACGGGCAGTGAAGTGGCAGATCTGAATCTGGAAATTACCGAGAACATGTGTGCATCAAATCCCCCCATTCAAAACCCGGCCCTGAAACCTTCATGGAATGGCTGGGGGCCGGATGTACGCAATACGCGATTTTCAGAAAACGGCGGCATTACCCGGGAGGATCTGCCCAATCTACGCCTGAAATGGGCCTATGGTTTACCCGGTGAAGGCCAGGCCAGGGCGCAGCCAGCAGTGATAGACGGCAGGATATTTGTCGGCAATGGCGCCGGTGCACTTTACTCACTGGATGCTGAAAGCGCTTGTACATATTGGACCTACTTGCCGCGCAGCGGTATTCGCAGCGCGATCTCAGTAGGCCCTTATCAATTTGAAGATGGATCAGATGGATATGCCGTCTATTTTGTTGATAGAGGCGCTAATGCTTATGCAGTGAATGCACAAAACGGTGAAGTACTGTGGGTTCGCAAAGTTGATGATCATCCCAATGTTCGTGGCACTGGCGCCGTTACCCTGCATAAGGGGGTGCTTTATGTACCAATGTCCGGGGTTGGGGAAGAGACATCATCCTCCAATCCGGATTATGCCTGCTGTACTTTCCGCGGCAGTGTCAGCGCTTTTGATGCACAAAGCGGCGACCTGAACTGGAAGTCCTACATGGTGCCCGAACCCCGCCCGCGAGGCAGTAGTAGTAGCGGGGTGATTCTTTATGGTCCTGCTGGCGTGGGGATCTGGAGTGCTCCCACCATTGATGATGACCGGGGCCTGATTTATGTAGCAACAGGCAATGCCTATGCTGAACCGGCACCGGAAACCTCCGATGCGGTGGTGGCAATCAGGATCAGCAACGGGGAAATTGCCTGGGTGACTCAGTTAACGCCCGGAGATGCGTGGATAGGGGGATGTAATTCTGAAGACAATCCCAATTGCCCGCAAGACATAGGTCCCGATTTTGATTTCTCGGCATCGCCGCTCCTGACAACAACAGCAACTGGACGGGAATTATTGGTTATTCCGCAAAAATCCGGCTTTGCCTATGCGCTTGATCCCAATGAGCAGGGAGCATTGGTCTGGCAATATCGTGCTGGCCCTGGCAGTCCCGTTGGCGGGGTCTGGGGCGCCTCTGTAGGCGATGGTTTGGCCTATGTGGCAGTTGGCGGTTATATCTTTACTCAGGGTGGCGGCATTCATGGTATCGATCTGGAAAGCGGTGAACGTCAATGGTACACACCACCGCAGGAACTGTTATGTGCTGAAGGGCCGGGTTGCTCGGCTACCCAGTCCGCTGCGGTGACAGCCATTCCTGGTGCAGTATTTTCCGGTTCAGCCGATGGCGGCATGCGTGCTTATGATGCTGATACCGGTGAGGTGATCTGGACCTTTGATGCCAACCGTTCCTTTGAAACGGTAAATGGTATTGAAGCCAATGGCGCTTCATTCGATGGACCAGGACCAGTTATCGTTGATGGCGTTATGTATATGTTGTCAGGAAGTGCAGGGTTTGTTGGACGCCCAGGCAACGTTTTATTAGCCTTTACGATTGAAGACGATTAGAAGACGAATAAAGATTAAAAATTATCGAAGCCGGACATCGCTTTGCTCTTGAGGCCTGCAACTGATCCATAATTTTGCGTAGGCCGGAAGAGCGAAGCGCTGTCCGGCAAAGTAAAGGTACATCGCAAAAAAGCATTGTTGATCCCTTCAAAATAATGCGCGGTAATTCACTGTAGCAGTAACTGATTTGAGGGTTGCAAACAGGGATTTACTGAGCAGCAATTCATGATCAAAAGGATGAATTGATATTCTCACCGGCCTTCTCTCGTGGGCGATCAGTTTATTCATTCCATTCCAGAACTTTAAGGTCCCTGCCCGCAATAAAGTATCTGCTTCAAATCCTGACAAGGGCAGATTTCTTTGTTGGCGGCTTGTGCTGTCATAAAAACCTGCAGTGTTTTCAAAATAGCGAAACGGGGACGCTTCCAGATTGTGCGCGCTGATTTTACCCATCGCCCAGGCAGGTGGAACATAAAGATCTGGTGGGCTTAAATCGCGATCTAAAAACCAGTTGTAACACTCGTCCATAAGTTGCTGGATTTCGTTTTCACCAAGAGACAGGTGTTCAGCGACATTGCGTGATATCAGTGTTGAGTGTAAACGGTGATACCAGCCGTGAATATTTTTAGCAGTGTGATGCCAGCCATGTCCGGATAAGATAAAACCCTGTTTTTCCAGTTCCTTCAGGATATCAATTTGCTGGTCTGACCAGGCTAGTCCCGGCACAACCAGAAGGGGAACATTTTCTATATCAACATGCGCGAGTTGCTCAGCAAAATATTGAACTCTGCCCAGAGTAGCGGGCATGACATCATGAATGGAAATCAGTGCGTGCATTGTTTGGTTGCTATTGATTCTTTTCAGATTGGGAATTTTCAGTGTCGGGTTGTTCAGTATAATCCCTGATAGTTTCGCTGATGATCAAATTCCAGCGATTCAACACATCATTATTCCAGGCGATGGCAAGACTGTTGGCCGTACTGGCGATCTCTTTTCTCTCATCCGGAGTTTTGCGTAATACATGTTTTATAGCGCGCGAAAGACCGGATTCATCAATGATGATCAGTCCGGGCAGCAACCTGTTCCAGTGAGTGATTCCGCAGCCTTTTGAAACGAAAACCAGTTTTTCTCGCGCCATGGCTTCAAGTGCCACAGTACCAAATGTCTCAAAGTGTGAGGGCAGTAAAAGGGCATCGTGCTGGTCGAGCGTTTTGCGCAGTTCCTCGCGACTCAGCCAGCCCAGGTAATCCAGGTTTGCATGCTGACTGCTTGCCTTGATTATTTGTTCACGCAAGGGGCCGTCACCAGCGATACTAAATTTGATCTCGGGAAAGTCGGCAACACTTTGCAGCAGAGCCTCGATGTTTTTTTCCTTGGCCAGGCGCCCGGCAAATAGACAGCTCTCCAGTGTGCCGCGGTGGGGTTTATATGCAGGGTTAATAAATTCAGAGGCTAATGGCGTACCAATAAGCCGGGTATCAGGTGCGCCCATTGCCAGCGCCTGTTCAAGAATGGGTTCGGCATTACCCAGAACTGCTTCGGTGTGGCGAAACAAAAAACCGTTGGATAATTTGAAATAATTTTCTACTATTTTTCCCCGCAATGAGTCTGGCCAGTAAAGTTCAGTCAACTGCTCAAACGAAGTATGCATCCCGGTGAGATAGGGAATAATTTACCGTATATTGCGCTGACTTGCTTGTTGCTTGGGTAGGATTTTGGCAAATGTGAAGCAAAAGTTAAAGTAATCTCAGAAAAGTTGTCTGAAGCCCCTGTTTTAATGGAAAAATTCCCTGTTTTCCTGTAAAGTGCGCACACTGAAATTTCCACTGGAAGTGCTGGTGAAATGAAGAAAACGAGGAAATGTTGAGTGAATTCCGGAGAGTTGATATCAGAAGGGCTTAATCTGATGTTGCTGGGCATGGGCACAGTATTTGTGTTCCTGACCATACTGGTGTTTGTGACTTCTATCATGTCCACACTGGTGCAAAAATACGGGGCTGTTCAACCCGCAGACCTAAATGATCCCGGAGCAACAGGGCAGCTTGACCAAGCAACTCTGTTCGCTGTCATCACCGCTGCTATACATGCGCATCGTTCCAGGCAGTAAACGGTGTGATTAATAAGCAAGCGTTTTAAAAATATCTTTTCACCTGGCATCCAGCGAAAGTGCTAATTTAGTCTGCATTTTTCATCGTGCTATATGCAGGCAATATAAAAATTGAAAATGGGTTATTCCAATGATTGAACAAAGAAATCCTGTTGGTATTACAGAATTGGTACTACGTGACGCTCACCAGTCACTGTTTGCCACCCGGCTACGTCTGGAAGACATGCTTCCTATTGCTGAGAAGATTGACCAGGTAGGTTTCTGGTCAGTAGAAACCTGGGGCGGCGCCACCTTTGATTCCTGTATTCGCTATCTGGGTGAAGATCCCTGGTATCGCATCCGTGAACTGAAGAAAGCCATTCCCAATACGCCTCACCAGATGTTGTTCCGGGCCCAGAATATTCTGGGTTACCGACACTATGCGGACGATGTGGTAGAAAAATTCTGTGAGCGTGCGCATGTAAATGGCGTGGATGTGTTCCGCATTTTTGATGCCATGAACGATCCCCGCAATATGGAAACAGCGATCAAGGGCGTGAACAAGGTTGGTGGTCATGCACAGGGCACATTGTCTTATACCGTGAGCCCGGTCCATAACCTTGATACCTGGCTGACTCTGGCGAAACAGCTTGAATCAATGGGCGCCGACTCTATTTGTATCAAGGACATGGCCGGCTTGTTGAAGCCCTATGAAGCCTATGAAATGGTCAAGCGCCTGAAAGCTGACACTTCACTACCTATTCAATTACATGCTCATGCCACTACCGGTTTATCGATTCCCACGCTGGTGAAGGCCATTGAGGCGAATATTGACAATGTAGATACCGCTATTTCTTCCATGAGCATGACTTACGGCCATACACCAACCGAAACCATTAATGCCATTTATGAAGGCCTGCCTGGCGACCCTGGACTGGATTTGCCATTGTTGGCTGAGATTGCAGAGTACTTTCGTGTGGTGAGGAAAAAATACGCCAAGTTTGAAGGAGCTCTGAAAGGAGTTGATGCCCGCATCCTGCTGGCCCAGGTGCCAGGCGGCATGCTCACCAATATGGAAAGTCAGCTGCGCGAACAAAATGCCGGCGATAAGATGGGTGAAGTGCTTAAAGAAATCCCTCGCGTACGTGAAGATCTTGGCAACATAGCCCTGGTGACGCCAACCTCACAGATTGTGGGGACACAGGCTGTTATCAACGTACTATCCGGCGAACGCTATAAAAATATTACGAAAGAGACAGCCGGTATTCTGAAAGGGGAGTACGGCGCGACGGCTTCTGAAGTTAACAAGGAATTACAGGCCAAAGTACTTGATGGCGCTGAGGCAATCACCTGTCGTCCTGCCGACCTTCTCGAACCTGAACTGGAGGCTCTGACCAGGGAACTGAAGGAAAAAGCAAAAGAAGAAGGCTTTAGCATTGAGTCAGGGGAAAATGAAATTGATGATGTGCTTACCTATGCACTTTTCCCGCAGATTGGTCTGAAGTTTCTGAAGAACCGTGGTAATCCTGATGCCTTCGAACCAGTCCCAACCGGGGAAGAGCTCGCCCCTGCTGCTACACTACCAGCTGCATCGAAAGCTGGTGAAGCCAGCGTGTATTCAGTCAACGTAAATGGTCAGACCTATGTGGTTCAGGTTTCCGAAGGTGGCGATATCAGCAATATTCAGGCAGCGTCAGGGCAATCTGATGCGCCAGTTATCGCAGAGGCCACTCCCTCATCCAAGAAGAGCGAGCCGTTGTTAGCGCCATTAGCAGGCAATATTTTCAAGGTCAATGTGAGTGTTGGACAGAAGGTTGTCGAGGGAGAAGTACTGATCATTCTGGAAGCCATGAAAATGGAAACCGAGGTCAAGGCCCCCAAGGCAGGCACTATTCAGGGGATCAAGGTAGCTGATGGCAATGCGGTTTCGGTTGGCGATGAGTTGCTGACCATTGGATAAGTCTTCAGGTACAGCATTGCTTGTAATTAAAAAGCACGTTTTTGTAATCTCGGGAATGCAAATTAATGGATAGCTTGCTTAAGCTTTTTCAGGATTCCGGTATATACCAGATCGAAGCAGGGCAGTTCGTTATGCTGCTGGTTGGTCTGCTGCTTGTCTACCTTGCCATCCGCAAAGGATTTGAGCCGCTGTTGCTCTTGCCTATCGGCATGGGTGCAATTCTGGTCAATATTCCTGGCGCCGGTTTCCTGGCAGAACCCATTTATGATGCAGCAGGCCATCTGGAGTCTCCTGGCGGTATTCTTTATTACATCTATGAAGCCGGGATTTCTACAGGCATTTTTCCACTGATTATTTTTATGGGGGTTGGGTCCATGACGGACTTTGGGCCCTTGCTGGCAAATCCCCGCACATTATTTTTGGGCGCCGCTGCGCAGTTCGGTATTTTCACAACAGTCATCGGCGCTATAGGTTTAACCTCTTTGGGCTTGATGGATTTTAGTCTCGCTGATGCTGCAGCCATTGGCATTATTGGTGGAGCGGACGGCCCCACCGCTATTTTTGTCTCCAGTCGTCTGGCCCCTGATTTGCTTGGTGCCATTGCCGTAGCCGCATATTCCTATATGGCACTGGTGCCGATGATCCAGCCTCCCATCATGCGGGCCCTGACAACACAGGCCGAGCGGGAAATCCGCATGGAACAATTGCGCCCGGTCAGTCAGAGAGAAAAAATTATCTTCCCCCTCAGCCTGTTGATGCTGGTGGCCTTGTTCCTGCCGACGGCCGCTCCGCTGTTAGGGATGTTTTGTTTTGGGAACCTGATGAAGGAAAGCGGAGTAGTGGAGCGTCTGAGCGATACTGCACAAAACTCCCTGATAAATATCACCACTATTTTTCTGGGCCTGGGAGTAGGCTCAAAACTCAGTTCAGAGTCTTTCCTGAATATTGAAACCCTGGGGATACTGTTACTGGGGATTGTCGCCTTCGGTATTGGTACTGCAACCGGCATTCTGATGGCCAAGTTGATGAATAAATATGGCAACACCCCAATCAATCCTTTGATCGGCGCTGCCGGTGTCTCAGCAGTCCCAATGGCGGCACGGGTTGCCAATAAAGTTGGTCTGGAAGCTAACCCACAGAATTTTCTGTTAATGCACGCCATGGGCCCGAATGTTGCCGGAGTTATTGGTTCAGCGGTGGCCGCTGGTGTGATGATTAGTTATTTGGGATAACAGTTACAAGTTATAAGGTACAAGGTACAAGAGGAAAGACTGTAGGTCGGAAAAGGCCTGCAAGGCCGTCATCCGACATGGCGTTTGAAAGACGCCTGCTTGAGACTTGAGACTCGCAACTGGCAGCCTCTGGCTGCTGTATTAAGTTCTAATTCATCTCCAGACCAGTATGATTGAATCTGGAGGCAATACCCATGAACAAGCGCTTCATTCTTACTGTATCGACTCTGGCCTTTTCTCTGTTTGCACAGACGGGGCAGGCTGACACCATGCGTTGTAATCGCAATGTGATTTCACGGGGAGACCATCTGGGTGAAGTCCTGGCAAATTGTGGCGACCCAATTATTACCACACACAAAACCATTTATCGCTCGGGAATACCTGCTCGCCGCTTTGGCGTATTGTCTTTAAGCCATGGTTATTATTTAGATATCACCAGTAGTGAATTACTCCATCACAATCGTTCAGTGGTTGAAGTGCCGGTTGAAACCTGGACCTATAATTTTGGTCCTCGTCACTTCATGCGTGAAGTGACCTTCACCGATAATAGGGTGACTCGCATAAAAACACTGGGTTATGGACGTTAGTGTTATAGGATTGATTACTGAGGCCCGGCAGCAGCAGGATCCCGAATAGTTCTGTTAAATTCCATTTCATCTATAGGTGCAAAAATCTGTTCCATCAATTCACCGTTCAGGGTATCAGGGTCTTGATAATTGAATTGCTTGGTGTCACTGGTCCAGGATTCACGATAGAGATCCGGATCGTTCACTGTCAGTTTCATTTCCAGAGAATTTCCGACACGCGTCCAGCGTTCCTCGATTAAGGCGAAATCGGAAAAGGGTGTACCCCATTCATCCAGCCATGCGCGTCCATCCAGGCCCACCGTTTTAACTACCAGAGTATCGCCTTGCCATTCCCCTACGGAATAACCGTACCAGTACGGTCCGGCAACAATGACATCGGGTACAGCGCGTCCATCAGTCCAGATGGTGCGCCAGTGTTTTCCCCATTCGAACATCTGCACAATTTTGTTGGGCAGCTGAATAAATTCCCAGGGTCTTCCATAGACCAGCGTCCGATACAAACCCGGGGGATTGGCATCTCCCAGTGGATCATTACCAAAGGCCGGCATACTCTGGCGTGGTCCCTTGCCCGGCACATTGCTGTCAAATTGGGTTTGTCCGAGAGTAGTGAAGGGCAGTATATCCGGGCTCCATTGCGACACTGGATAAGCATCAGAGCGAGAGCCGCGTAACCAGACGCCGTTTAAATCACTTTGTGCCAGGGAAGTCGTCGGGATAAAAAGGATCACCAGGGACAGCATAGTCGGTATGAATGCAGAGAGTTTTTTCATATCGGTTTACTCCTGATTATCCAGCGCTGATACGGGTGCTTCACCATTAATCAATACTTCGCAGTTGAACAGGCATTCGCCGACCGGCGCGCCGGTTCTGGAGGGGTGGACCCTGAATTGTACGCTATCACCGGGTCTGAAGGTGTTTCGGGTCCAGCCGCTGGACCGGGACATGAGTACCGGGCTGGCCAGCTCTATGGCATAGTTTACCGTTTCCCCTGCGTCGTTCTTGATATCCAGAAACAGCGCTGAATGTGGGTTGCGCCATCTGAATTCTGTGACTGTACCAGTAACCGTTATGAATTCTTCCTGCTCATAGGACACTGCTGTGCCGTGATGTGCATAAACTATTGATGAGCAGGTCAGCAGGGTAAGCAAGCAGATTAATGCAGTTCCGACCTTGTGGCGCGTTGCAGATGTCGTTGATTTTTCCACGGCTGGAAATTACTCCAAATGAGCAGAGATGATTAATCGTTAAAGTATAGTGTTAATCTTTTCATTGGCACAAGAATTATCGCTTGGCCATTAAGGTGGTGGAAAAGGGATTATCCTCCAACGTATTATTATGCTAAGTTTTTTGCTATTACATAACACGCTAAGGAAAAATCTATGGATGATGAAAGTGAGAACAAGATAATAACGGCCGATACTACTCCAGAGAGTATGCATTCAGTTAGTCGACGAAAAGTCCTTGGCTCTGCGGTGACTGCTTCTTCTGTGGTCCTGATTCCACTTGCCAATACATCCTGCACAACACCCATGCCGGCCCCACAAAGAATACTGTCCCGGGAAGCCTGGCTGATTCTTGAAGCCTTTGCCGATCGAATTATTCCAGCCGATAACAATGGCCCTGGCGCGGTTGCCGCTGGAGTGCCTTATTACATTGATAACTCACTTGCAGACTGGAACAATAATGAACTGGATTTACTCAGTGAAGGACTTTTTGCGCTGACACGTGCCGCCCGCAGTCGCTATGATCTTGAGTTCCAGTTGCTGTCTGACAATAACAAGGATGCACTACTCAGGGATATGGAAGATGGAAAAATTGCCGGCTTTGATAATTCTGCACAAATCTTTAATCGTTTGCATCGGCTTACCCTTGAGGGGATGTTCAGTGATCCTTATTACGGGGGTAACCAGAATTACGCAGGTTGGGATTTAATTGGCTATCCAGGTGCTGTGATGAGTAGTTCAGCCGAAATGCAAAAAATGGGGGGAAGGTTGCCACCACTGCATACTTCTGCTTATGGGAGTGACTACGATGGCGAATAATCTACAAGAAGTTGATGTCGTTGTTGTAGGCCTCGGTGCTGCAGGCGGTGTTGCTGTATTGCCTCTGACCAGAGCAGGACTCAATGTGGTAGGGCTGGAAGCCGGTACCTGGATGAATCCGGGGCGGGACTACAAGGCGGACGAAATCCATAACAATGTGCGCTCCCTGGTGACAACGGGTAATAAGGTCGCTGGAGAAATTCCGACGGTCAGAAGGTCGCCCACCGAGACTGCGGTACAGCAGGCAAGCCACCCAATGATGAACGCGGTAGGAGGCACTTCCATTCATTACCATGCGCAGAGCTGGCGCCTGAATCCCTGGGATTTTAAAGTTCGCAGTGCCACCCTTGAGCGTTATGGTGCTGAATATATTCCCGAAGGCACCACCCTGGAAGATTGGCCGGTCTCATACGATGATATGGAACCTTTCTATGATCATATCGAATACGAGGTCGGCG
Organism: Gammaproteobacteria bacterium; assembly: GCA_018698975.1. Classification (GTDB taxonomy): domain Bacteria; phylum Pseudomonadota; class Gammaproteobacteria; order Pseudomonadales; family Pseudohongiellaceae; genus Eutrophocola. The sequence continues at coordinate 18,869 of JABIPQ010000121.1, read as the reverse complement.
TCAGCGGGCGTGCAGGTAACATACAAGGACAGATAAATTCCGAAGGCAATATATTTGAAGGTCCGCGCCAGCGTGACTATCCGATGCCGCCACTTAGGTCCTGTGATTTTCTCGATCATATGCAGACAGCGGGTCAGGAGATTGGTTTTCATCCTTACCATGGTCCCGCAGCAATTAATTCACAGCCTTATGATGGGCGCCCGGGTTGTCAGTATCACGGCTACTGCGATAGGGGCGGATGTCATGTGCGGGCAAAAAATTCCACCGATGTCTCTACCATTCCGAAGGCGGTGGCCACCGGCAATCTTGAAGTTAGAGATAATGCCAATGTACGCCGCATCGAAGTCGATAATACCGGAAAAGTGACAGGTGTCACTTATATACGTGATGGCGAAGAGTATTTTCAGCCAGCCCGCGCGGTTTTGCTGGGCTGTTACACCTATGAAAATATTCGTACTCTGTTGTTGTCTACATCGGCGTATTACCCCAATGGTCTGGGCAATAATCGTGGGCAGGTAGGTCGGCATTACTTTGGTCATTGGGATATTCAGGGCGGCACGCTTGTCACGGCACTGTTCCCATTTGATATCAATATCTGGTACGGCGCTATCGCCCAGGGTGTTATGGTGGATGATTGGGCAGATGATAATTTTGATCATAGCGGTCTTGGTTTTATTGGTGGAGCCAGTCTGCATGTGTATACAGAAAAACATCCGATTGGTGCCGCTGCTATGGGCACCTTTGGCAAGGTGGAGCGGCGCTGGGGTTCAGACTGGAAAGGCTTTATAAAGGAAAACGCCGGTCGTACCCAGACAGCTTATATGCAAACCAATACCTTTCCCTATGAGCACACCTGGGCCGATCTTGATCCCAACGTCAGAGATCCTTATGGCGATCCGGTGCTCAGAGTCACTCACGGACCAAAGCTTAATGAACCAATGGCAGCAGGCCATGCTGCCAACAAAATGGAAGAATGGTTTCGCGCCGCCGGCGCCTCGGATATTGTGAATACCGGTGGTGGTGTTGGACCAGGGCTTTCAACTCATGCTCACGGCGGTACCCGAATGGGTAATAATCCCGAGACCAGTGTATGTGATCCCTGGGGCTTTTCTTTTGAAGCGAAAAACCTGGGTATCATTGGAGGTTCGGTGATGCCAACAGCAGGCGCCAGAAATCCCACGCAGACCTTGCAGGCATTGGCCTGGCGTACAGCGCAGCATCTGGTTGATTCATGGGACGATATTACTGCGTGAATTTCAAAGCTCTGGTGGTTCTGCTGTGCTTCATCTGTTTAGAGTCAACTGCTGCTGACAATAAGTCAGAGAAATTTGCACCGGGCATAGAATTACCTTTGGCCGAGGGACGGAACTTGATACTTCGTGCCTGTACCACATGTCATACTCTTGAGGGAGTGCCTGCCTATCAGAAATACTGGGGTTTTAACCATTGGCTGCCCATGGTAGAAAACATGATTGAGCATGGGGCTGAACTGGATAATGATGAAAAGATTGTAGTGACACGTTATCTGGCTAAATATTTTGGTACGGAAGGATAGTCACAAGTTACAAGTTACAAGTTACAATGTAGGGTGGAAGTGGGCAGTGATATCCGCCGCTATATAAAGTGGAAAGTGGAAAGTGGAAAGTGGAAAGTGGAAAGAGGAAAGAGGAAAGAGGGATCACAGATGAATTGTAAATTGGTGTTTATGGTAATTATGGCCGCATTGGCAAATACTGCCTGTGCTCAGCAATCTGCCAATACCCTGCGGTCTGTCATTGTGCAAACCAATTCCCGTGATGAGGTTGTTCATCTTATTGATCCTTCTACTCAACAAATCATTGGCACGATTGAAGGCATTCCTGTCAACCACGGTGCTGCCGGCGCTCCCGATGGCAGTGAGCTGTATTTTTCCAGTGAAGCGAAATTCACTCTGGATGTGGTAAATGCTTTCAGTCTGAAAATCGAAGCGGAAATTCCCTTAAGCGGCAGGCCCAATAATATTTCTATTGGTAAAGATGGGCGTTTTGTTTATGTAGGCATCATGCAGGAACCTGGTGGTATCGATGTGATTGATACACGTTCCCGAGAAAACGTTGATCATATTGATACTGGCTCACGGGTACATAACACCTATGTCACACCGGATGGAAAACATCTTGTCTCAGGCACTTTTGGCGGGGAGGGTAATCTTGATGTGTTTAACCTGCAAAGCCGTGAACGCGAATTTCAACTATATCCGCCAACGTCTTCTGATGCACTGGATGGTATTCGCCCGATAGCCTTCGACACCCATCCTGATGGCTCAACCAAAAACATGTACGTACAAATCTCCAACGTCCATGGTTTTGCTGTGGTGGATTTTAATTTACGCACGGAAATCGGCAGGGTTATTTTGCCGTCAATCCCGGAACAAGATAGAGACCCTCCGCCCTATAACCAGGCGCCGGCTCACGGCATTGGTGTAGCGCCGGATGGAAATACCTTGTGGGTATGCAGTCGCTGGAATGGCACGGTATACGCTTATTCATTACCGGAGATGGCTTTACTGGGTGGCGTTAAAGTGGGCAGTCATCCAGACTGGATTACTTTCAGTGCTGATAGTAAATATGCCTATGCTGCCAATGGTGCCAGTGACGATGTGTCAGTTATAGATATAGACCGGCTGGTAGAGGTGGAAAGAATAAAGGTAGGCTCAGCGCCGAAGAGAAATATAACGACCTCGGTAGTTCGTTAACTCCTTATTATCTTGGCAATAACAAGACGGGTTGATGTGGATACATGATCAAGCCTTCAATAGATATGATCACTTAGTAGAGGAATAGCATGAAACTAGAATCAATCGCATTGCATGAAGGTTACAAATCGGAAGAAACAACTAAAGCTGCAGCTGTTCCCATTTATCAGACCACCTCTTATACCTTTGATAATACTCAGCATGGTGCTGATTTATTTGACCTTAAAGTGCCTGGCAATATTTACACCCGCATCATGAATCCAACGACAGATGTGTTGGAAAAACGTATTGCGGCAATGGAGGGAGGTATTGCCGCGCTATGTGTTGCTTCAGGAATGGCCGCTATTACTTATTCCATTCAATGCATTACTGAGGTTGGGGATAATATCGTCAGTACCAGTGAGTTGTATGGCGGTACCTATAATTTCTTTGCGCATTCTTTGCCAAGGCAAGGTGTTGAGGTACGTATGATCTCGCACGATGATTATGAAGGCTTTGAAAAAGCCATTGACGAAAATACCAAAGCCGTCTTTTGCGAATCAATAGGTAATCCAGCGGGGAATATCGTAGACATTGCCCGTTTGGCGGAAATAGCACACAAGCATGGTGTGCCATTGATTGTTGATAACACCGTTGCGACGCCTTATCTATGTCGACCATTTGAACTTGGGGCTGATATTGTTGTGCATTCCCTCACTAAATATATAGGCGGTCATGGCACATCTATTGGTGGAGCGATTGTTGATTCAGGGAAATTCGACTGGGTTGCTAACAAGGATCGTTTCCCCGTTTTAAGCGAGCCTGATCCTTCTTATCATGGTGTTGTTTACACAGAAGCTCTGGGCCCTGCAGCCTATATAGGGCGTTGCAGAGTAGTACCACTGAGAAATACCGGAGCGGCCTTGTCGCCAATGAATGCTTTCCAGATTCTGCAAGGACTTGAGACTCTTGGTTTGCGCATGGAGCGTCATTGTGAAAATGCTGAAAAACTTGCTGCATACCTCCAGCAACATGAAAAAGTTAAGTGGGTGAATTATGCGGCATTACCCGATAGCCCTTACTTTACGAATTGCAAAAACATCACCAATTCCAAGGCTTCAGGGATTTTAAGTTTTGGGGTTTCAGGTGGTATTGAAGCATGCACAAGGTTTATTGATTCACTGGAAATGATCTTACGCCTGGTAAACATTGGAGATGCAAAATCGCTGGCTTGTCATCCGGCCTCTACTACCCATCGCCAGCTGAATGATAAAGAACTGGTTTCTGCCGGGGTAAGTGCTGATTTGATCAGGATATCAGTTGGCATTGAACACATCGACGATATTATTGCAGATGTTAGTCAGGCTTTAGACAAGACTTAGAACAAGATTTAGAACAAGGTTTAAAAGGGCAAGCGTCTCCAGTTTAACTGCGTTAAAACAGGCGCGCTGGCCCTTCGATATGTTCTACGTCCTGATTATTCTCATTACATACATACTCCATTAAATCCCAGTCGGCGGGCTGCAGGCGTGCTTCATAGCGGATGGTGAAGGGCTGTCGGTAAGCCAGAGGATCGATTATCGTGGTAATGTTTTCCAGAGTGTCATTATCAAGACGGGTATAGCGCTCAATGGTATGAAGTTCTGTAGAGTGCGGGTTGCCGAGAAAATCAAACCAGGTCAGATCGTTAAAACCTACTGAATCAACGACAAGGGTGTCGCCTTCCCACCAGCCGATAGAGTGACCGTACCAGCTTGGATCAAGTTCTTCAGCTGAGGGATGTTCGCGTCCGTCCATAAAAATCTGTCGGAAGCTGTGTACATTACCTTCAAATAAAAAGTACAGATGCGTTGCCGGACCATAGGCAGGCGCCTGCACTATGCGCCAGGGGTAGGGTGCTATTCGTGGTACACCCGTGGGCAGGCAATTGGCTTCCGGATCTTCATTGGCCAAACGTCGGGCCTTAATACCAGCATATTCTTCCGTTAATACCATGGCTTCACCGGGCATCAGACCACCGGCAATATCCCCAATAGGACCACCGCCAGACCAGAGACCGTTGAAGTCTGGCGTACCGGATGGAAGGCGCGGGGCAGACACTGCATCCGCATCCTGGGCCATAGAGAAGTTGGAAATGAACACAAAGAATATCAATAGCGCTTTTTTCATTTGATTACCGTTACGGAATAAACTCTTGCTAAATGCCATTAAGTTGTAGGAGGGGTTTTAACCCCGAATGAATTTAAAGTTGAAAGCAAATGGAACTGCCTGATTAAAAATTATCGGCTGCATTTCTACCAAACACCTGGCGTCCACCTTTTAAAATAATGCTGGATGCATTAGCCATATTAGCACCGCTGCGTGCCATTGATCCGTTGATAGTAACTTCATCAGCGATCTTCAGGTCGTTGCGAGACCAGCCAGCGCGTTTCAAAAAATTAGGGCTGCCAAGTTCTATATTCCAGTTCAGGGTGTTGCCGGCCTCATCAAGTACATCGATATAAATTCTTGCATGGGGATTAGTCCACTCTACTTTGGTCACTTTACCTACCAGGATAATGGGCTTGTTGATATCGTACTGTGCAGCAAAGGAATGATGAGCTGCAGTTGAAAAGCTGGTCAATAGCACTGTTAGTGTTAATAGAAGTTTTAAAAAAACTGTTGGGTGAATCATCGAAAATAATCCCGGATAACTTCTTGAATAAGTCGAATAAATAGTAGATCGGGCTGTCATCGTTTTCCCCTAAAGAATAAATACGCTGGGGAAATAGTAATCGGATGCCGTAAGGGAGTAAACCTGAATTCATTAAGGCTGTGTTGCAAAGAACTAAAGCACTATTTTCTGCATGTTTTTTTGGGTATGGAGTCAGGGCATTTTTTTTTAGTAAAGAGGGCATATGCTTTCTTTGTTACTTATTCCTTCACTTGAACATGATTCCGAAAACACTGCTGTAGCTTTAAAATACTGTGTAGAAACAATGGGATAGTTTGCTTTTCGATTTTATTGCTGTCATCTTCACTGGGGCTAATTGCTAACAATCGGTAAAAAACACCAGCTGGCAAAAAACAGCAATTACTGGGTATTATTAGACGTATGCAAGGAAAAATAGATTAACGAGGGTTAAAGAGCACAGTGGGCGTGAATAATTACGCGTTACAAGTTACAAGGTACAAGGTACAAGTTAAAAGTGGGAAGAATGTAGGAGGGGTTTTAACCCCGAATGAGTGCAACGCTAAAAGATGACATTTAAAAATACTGGAGCGGTTATATCCGCGAAAAATAATTACTGATAGCAGGCGGCATCATGAGATTAATAAAAGTTGCAGCAGGAATTCTGGGGGCATTAATAGTAAACAGTACCGTCGCCCAGGTGGATACGGAAGTCAGCATTGATGCTGTGGCGAGTTTTACCGAAGCTCAGGTAGCGGCCGGGCTTGCAGCATATCAGGCAAACTGTTCAGAGGGCTGTCATCAAAATGATATGCAGGGTAACGGGCCTATTGCATCGTTGCGAGGCCCTGCCTTTACCAGCGTCTGGAATAATCGTAGCGTCGCTGAGCTGGTTGATACCATGCGTTCTGCCATGCCGCCTACCAATGTTGGTGGTCTGCCACAACAAACCTATGTAGATCTTGCCGCATTTATTCTGTCAGCCAATGGCGCTGAAGTTGGCGATGTGGCACTGCAATTTGATTCTGCCGCCTTGGTGAACCAGTTCACTACACAAGGCTCTCCGACAAACTTTGCACCCCCACTGGCCGGGCCGGAAAATGATGGGCCCACAGGGGTAACTATCGCCGGAACCGTCCCCAATTTTCGACCTGTAACAGAGCAGATGCTACAAAATCCTGATTCTAGCGATTGGTTGATTCATCGTGGTAATCAGCAAGCCTGGAGCTACAGTGAACTTGATCAGATCAATCAGGACAATGTTGACGGTCTGCAATTACAGTGGGTGTGGGCGCTTGGTAATGAAGGTGCCAGTCAGCTGTCACCGATTGTGCATGACGGCATCATGTATATTTTTAATCCGGGCAACAAGGTCCAGGCGCTGGAAGCGGCTTCCGGTGATTTGATCTGGGAACAAAGCCTGGGAGGTCGCACTGGCACCATGCGCGGCATGGCTATTTATGAAGACAAAATAATTGTGAATGTGCCGGATGCTCGTATGGTAGCGCTTAACGCAGTCAATGGTGAACAGGTTTGGAGCACCTTGATTGGAGAAGGTTTTGGTAATTCCAGTGGGCCTTTGGTCGCTGATGGCAAAGTGTTTACCGGCATGGGTAACTGCCTGCGTTTTCGTGCAGAAAAATGTTATGTCAGTGCCTGGGATGCCGATGACGGCAGCTTCTTGTGGAAATTTGAAACTGTAGCACGGGAAGGCACTCCCGGCGGCGATACCTGGGGGGGCATCGATGATATGTTCCGCGCCGGTAATGACCCCTGGATTACGCCAACCTATGATGCCGAGCTGGATATTGTTTATGTGGGCGTCTCACAACCCAAGCCCTGGATGCCGGTAAGTCGTGGCATGACCGTATTTGATGATGCCTTGTATTCCAACTCCACCCTGGCCCTGGATGCTGATACCGGTGAGCTGCTCTGGTACTACCAGCATGTGCCTGGCGAAGTATTTGATCTGGACGAAGTGTTTGAACGCATGCTGGTAGATATTGATGGCGAAAAAGTGGTTTTTTCTATCGGCAAACACGGCATTCTCTGGAAACTCAATCGTGAGACTGGCAAGTATATTTCTCACAAGGAAACTGTATTTCAAAATGCTTTTGACTATTTTGATCCGGACACCGGACGTCCCCAGTATCGTGCTGATGTGATTGAGTCGGGTCTGGGGGATTGGCTGGAGGTGTGTCCTTCTTCAGCAGGAGGCAAGAACTGGCATGCCATGAGTTATCATCCGGGAACCGCCAGACTGATTATCCCCCTAAGCCAAAGCTGCCTGCGTCAGCGCGCAACAGAAATAGATTTTGTGCAGGGTGGCGGTGGTGCTGCTGTAAATCGTGACTGGTTTGCCATGCCCGGGACTGACGGTAATGTAGGCAAGCTTGCTGCATACGATGTTCGTACTATGGAAGAGCTCTGGTCATTTGAGCAGCCAGCATCGTTCCTCACCGGTGTGCTTAGCACTGGTGGCAATCTCGCTTTCGCGGGTGACCTGGATCGACGTTTCCGCGCCTTTGATGTGGAAACCGGGGAGGTAAAATGGGAAACTCGACTGGGCACTTCTGTGCAGGGATTTCCAATTACCTTTACGGCTAATGGCAGGCAATATATAGCAATGTCTACGGGCCTTGGCGGTGGTAGTCCACGCATAGTACCCTCAAGATTAACACCAGAGATTCAGTATCCTGACACGGGGAATGCATTGTATGTGTTTGCACTACCAGAGTAGTAGGAGCGGTTACAGCCGCGAATGATCCGGCCCGCTCCAGCAGTAATTGGTATTAACCAGGTAATCTTAAAGATGTACACCCTATGAAACTTTCCAGCTTTGGTGATAAGTACACTGGTCAATCCGGTATTGTGGATTTGATGGCGGATCTTGGTGAAGCGCTGCACACCAGACCCGACATGATCTCTATGGGCGGCGGAAATCCTGCCCGCATTATGGAAGTGGAAACCATATATAAAAACCACCTGATCAACTTACTAAAAGAAGATGATGGTGCCTATAACATTCTGGGTAAATATCAGTCACCGCAAGGGGATGAATTATTACTAAAGCAGTTGGCAGCGCTCTTACGAGATGAATATGGCTGGCCCATCACGGATAAAAATGTCGCCATCAGCAATGGTGGGCAGTCCGCATTTTATGTGTTGGCTAATCTGTTCGCCGGACGTTTTTCAGACGGCTCCATGAAACAGATTCAGTTTCCCCTGGTACCTGAATATCTGGGGTATACCGATGCAGGTCTTGAGGCAAATTTTTTCACCTCTACGCGGCCAACAATTGAAATGCTGGGTGACCACGTTTTCAAGTACCGTGTTGATTTTGAAAATATGAAGGTCACAGACAGTACTGCGGCCTTTTGTGTCTCCCGTCCGACTAACCCCACAGGCAATGTGCTTACTGATGACGAAATCAGACAGTTGGATGCTATCGCGGCCGAGCATGACATACCTCTGATAATCGATGGCGCCTATGGAACGCCATTTCCTGACATCATATTTGATGAAGTGAGTCCGCACTGGAGTAAAAACACCATCCTCTTGCTGAGCATGTCCAAACTTGGTTTGCCCGGGGTCAGAACAGGCTTTATTGTTGCCAGTGAAGAAATTATTCAGGCCTATGCCAATGCAAATACTATTCAAAACCTGGCATGTGGCACAGTGGGGCCGGCAATAGCCAGTAAACTGTTTCTAAACAGGGAAGTGCTGGAAATCAGCAAGAATATAATTATGCCGTATTACAAGGAAAGGGCATTTAGTACCATGGATCTGTTTATCCAGGCGATGGCTGATTTGCCTGTGTATATACACAAGCCGGAAGGGGCTATTTTCCTTTGGCTTTGGTTTAAGGATTTGCCTGTTTCATCTGCGAAGTTATACGAAATCTTAAAAGAAGCAGGTGTCTTAATTATTCCTGGGCATGATTCCTTCGCCGGGCTCAAAGCAGATTGGCAGCATGCCCATGAATGTATACGTATCTCTTATGCTCAGGATGCCGGTCAGGTTAATAAAGGCGTTGAAATTATTGCCCGGGAAGTGCGCAAGCTTTACGAAAATAATTAGAAGGTGCAAGGTGCAATAGTGTAATTGATGTAGGAGGGGTTTTAACCCCGAATGAAAGAGTCTTGTTCTTCGCGGTTAAAACCGCTCCTACAAAAGGTTGCGAATCATTTTGACAGCTAGGCCAGAGCCACCATTCAACATTACAAGGTGCAAGGTGCAAGGTGCAAGGTGCAAGGTGCAAGGTGCTCTCCTTGTTTAAACAAAGCAGGCTTTTTATTTGAGTTTATAGTTAAATATAAAGAGGCAATTATCAAAATATTTATTGGGGAAGCAGATGTATGAAAGAACTATGTAGAAAGCTCGTCACAGGTGCACTTGCTTGTACCTTTTATCTTGTACCTTGTACCTTACTTCAAGCTCAGGAGCACTCTTATGCCCCTAGCGATATCGAAAATGGTCGCGGGCTCTATCAAGCCAATTGTCTGGGCTGTCATGGTAACGATGCCGATGCTGTAGAAGGCGCTAATCTAAGCACCGGACGCTTTCGTCGTGCCAGTTCTGATGAAGACCTGATCCGCTTGATACGTGAGGGTATCCCCAACACCTTGATGATCCCAAAAACCAATCTGTCTTATGGCGATACTCGCGCTATCGTAGCATTCCTCAGGGCCCTGCCGTCAGGTGGCGCTCTGGTAGCTGATGAGCGGGAAGTGCGTATCGGCGATGCAGCAAGAGGTGAAGCGCTGTTCTTTTCCAACCAGACACAGTGCAGTGCCTGCCATGGTGTTAATGGTGGCGGCAACCTGTTAAGTCCTGACTTGAGTAATGTCGGTGCAACCAGAACACCGGCAACACTGGAGACGGCGATGCTGGACCCAATAGCCGAAGTGCGGGCAGGTCAGCGCTTTTATCAGGTGACCAACTTGCAGGGTAATACCGTGAACGGATTACTACTGAATCAAGATACTCATTCTGTTCAGTTATTACGTGAAGGTGAGAGACTGGCCTCTTATCAAAAGGAAGATTTACAAAATCATGGATTTATTCCATCACCCATGCCGTCCTACCTGGATGTACTGTCACCTGATGAAGTGTCAGACCTTGTTGCCTACATGATTTCATTGAAAGGGGAAGAATAATGAATAGAAAACCAAATCCCTTTGTTACACACGAATTCACTGGAATGGAAAAAATAATGAAGTGTGCATTAAAACCCTTAATTAGTATTGTATTTTTAATTTTATGCCTGCAATCGGCCCTGGCCCAGGTGACGCCTGACAGGTTACTGAATGCTGAAAACGAGCCGGATAGCTGGTTATTATATGGCGGTGACTATGACAGCCAGCGCCATAGTGAACTGACTCAGATTACCAAGGCTAACGTAGCCGATCTGGAGTTGCAGTGGGTTTGGCAAAACCGGGCACCTGATGGTGCTTCACAGAAATTTGAAGCGACACCGCTGGTGGTGGATGGTGTGATGTATACCGTCGCCGCGCCTAACAACGTGATAGCGGTTGATCCGGTTAGCGGCCGTTTATTCTGGATTTACAACTACACACCATCACTTGATGCCCGCGTTTGTTGCGGACGTGTAAACCGTGGACTTGCCATGCACGGTAATAGCCTGTTCATGGGAACTATTGATGGCAAGCTGGTAAAAATTGATTCCCGTAATGGTAAACCACAATGGATGATTGACGTGGCGCCGCCGGAACTGGGTTATGCCCTGACCCTGGCACCGCTGATTATTGATAACAAGGTAATAGTTGGTCCTGCCGGGGGTGAATACGGCATCAGAGGCTTTATTGCCGCCTTTGATGTGGATAGCGGTGAAAAACTTTGGCAGTTTAATACGATTCCTGCGCCAGGCGACCCGGGTTCAGAAACCTGGACAGATGCAGCACAGCAAGCCTGGGAAACCGGTGGTGGCTCTATCTGGCAAACCGGCTCTTACGATCCTGAGCTTAACCTGACCTATTGGGGCGTTGGTAATCCCGGACCCGACTGGAACGGGGATTCCCGTCCAGGAGACAACCTGTATACCGAATCTGTTGTGGCATTGAATCCGGATACCGGTGAAATCGCATGGCATTATCAGTTCACCCCCCATGACGAAATGGATTATGACGCAACCCAGACGGCGGTGCTGGCCGATCTCAACTGGCGTGGGGAAGAAAGAAAAGTCATGCTGTTTGCCAATCGTAACGGGGTTTTTTACGTACTGGATCGGGAAACTGGTAAATTTCTGCTGGGAGAGCCTTTTGTCTCGGTAAACTGGATGAGTGGTTTTGAAGAGGATGGACGCCCCATTCGCGCGCTTTATCCTACAGAGGAAGGCACCTTCATTATGCCGAACAATCAGGGCGCCACTAACTGGTATCCGCCTTCGTATTCACCAGTCACTGAACTGCTTTATGTGCCCACCTGGCTGGATACTTTTTCTGTATACACCAAGCGTCCTGTTGAATATACGCCGGGCCAGCAATACGTCGGTGCCTTTCCTACCATGGCGATGCCGGCACTTGGTGTAAATGCAGTAAACCAACGCACGCCGGAAGAAGGACTTGGTGCGATACAGGCCATCAATCCTCAGAATGGTGAAATTGTCTGGCGTCATGTGATGAATAATGTGACAGACAGTGGCGTACTAAGCACTGCCACCAATCTTGTTTTTGCCGGTGGCCGCGAAGGGCACTTTTATGCTCTGGATGCGGAAACGGGTGAGGAATTATGGCGACGAACACTGGGTGGCCAGATTGCTTCCGGACCGATGAGCTATGCCATCAATGGCAAGCAGTATGTAGCGATTTCGGCAGGGGCAGGCTTGTTTGTGTTCGCCTTGCCAGAATAATAAAAAGGACAAGAGTCAGTAAGCATGAAAGCACTTTATATTCTGTTGATCGGTTTGCTGACTCCTGTTTTCTTGCTTGCCGATCAAAATGATCCGCGTCTTGAAGATCTTTTTGCTGACCTGAAGTCAGAAACTGATGTTTATCGGGCCAACACTATTGCCGACCAAATCTGGCAAATCTGGTTTATTCATGAAGACCCCCAGGCTAGTGGTTTGATGGAGAGGGGGATACAGCAAATGAACCGCAACTCGGTTCGTGCTGCGCTTGATACCTTTGATCGCCTGATTGCCTTGAAACCGGGGTTTGCAGAGGCCTGGAACAGAAGGGCAACGATTTATTACCAAATAGGCGAATATGATGCTTCACTCAGGGATATTGATGAAGTATTGAAACTGGAGCCTTTCCATTTCGGTGCGCTATCCGGACGTGGTTTGGTTTATATGGGCAAAGAAGATTACTTTATGGCGCGTAGTTCTTTTCTGACTTTACTGGAAGTTTATCCGGCCATGCCCGGGGTGAAGAATAATGTTGAGATGTTGGAGCAGGTATTGCGTAATAGTGCTATTTAGAACAGGTACAAGATAGAACAGGTACAAGTGGAAAGTTTGTAGGAGCGGTCTTAACCGCGAGAGAATTCAAAGTAAAAACGGAAAGTTTCATGGCATTTAAAAGATGTCCACTTGTACCTTTTATTTTGTACCTTGTACCTACATTAAACAAAAAAAACCCGGCGATTGCCGGGTTTTTTATGACTTGAACAAAGCAGAAATTACATTGGCGGTGTAGCTTCTTCCTTACCCATATGTAAATGAGCAACCTTGCTCGGGGCTGTTTCTTCCAGAAACAGGGCCACGATGAAGCCGAGTACAAGACCACAGCAAGCAAAGTAAATCGCTGCTCTGAGGCCGTAATCAGTGGCCAGGCTGCCGGCAATGATAGGGCTGATGCCACCACCGATGAACTCACCGGCAAAAATGACAAAACCTGCCATGGAAGCCAGCATGCCGGGAGGGGCTGCTTCGGCCGCTACCGGACCAGCAAGAATTGCCAGTGCTGCAAAATTAAACATGGAAGAGAAGAACAGCAGTATCCATAAAACCGTGGTGCTCTCGGGACCTGCCTGGGAAAAGGCGTACAGGAAAACTGCCGCCAAAATATAGGACGTTAAAGTAGCAACTTTGCGACCAATAATATCGGACAGAGCCGGCATGGCGAACTGCCCAATAGCACCACCTACTCCGACTGCGGTAAATACGTTAGCAGCAGTGAAAGAATCCAGTCCCAAACCTCCAGCGACATCAGGGGCTGTGAGATAAGCAAATAGAAGGGCGGCAATAACAAAGATACCACCCATTGCACACATGAGTGTTAGCGGAGCCACTTTCGCATTGCGGTGGCCAAACATGCCAAACACAGATTTCATTGACATCCCAGGCGCCGGGGCTCCCCCTTCTTTCTGTTCAGCCATTTGTTTGAGTGGTTCACGAATAACAAACCACATGACGATTGCGATGATCACCCCAGGTATTGCGACCAGCATAAAAACGATATGCCACTCATATATGGCTAATAGACGTGAGGCAATAATTGGTGCAAGAGCCAAACCAAACAGTGAAATCATGCATTGAAAAATACCGTTGTTTAATCCTCGACGTGATGGTTTGGAGGCTTCCACAGCAACTGCCACACCTGTGGATGCCACCGGACCTTCTGCCAGGCCCATAATGACACGCACGAAAACCAGCATAATGATGGATGTTGCCATACCACTGAAGGCGGACATAAGAGAGAAAATCAGGATAGCGGGCACCAGTACTGCGCGACGCCCGAGTTTGTCGGCCATATAGCCCATGACGAATGCCGAAATACCCCAGGCCATGCCAAGATATCCGGCCAACATCCCGCCGTCTTCCGGGGTTAGCCCCAGATCCATTGCCATAGTGGAGTTAGGGTCTTGCAAGATCACGGGAAGAATAAAGCGGTCCAGGCCCACCAGGCCAAAGGTCAGGCTAAGCAGTGCGATTATTTTCCACTCGTAACTGGTATCCCAATTATCAGTATTATTTTGCGACATAGGAGATTTCCCTCTTCGGAATATGCTTGTAGTTATTGGTTTTTATTATTTTCAGGGCGATGCCCTGTTAAATGCAGTCATGAGTAAATCATATATTTAGTGGAAAGACACTTATTTATTAGTCAGTAAAAACATACAATTAGGACAAGTTTGAATTACATGGATTTGTCAGGACAAAGGCCACAGCAAGTTTGTAAGCAGGGAATCCTGAATTTTAAAAAAAATATAGCCAGGCCAGAGCTTTCGACAGGAAAACACCAATAAATGGCTTTTCGTATTTTTTATATTGTAAAAGGGGAATATGTTGAATTTTTCAGTTAAAACGCTGACTAGTCTGCCTGGCCGCATAATACTCGTGTCGATTGCTGCCTGTTTGCCATTTTCGTTGCAGGCACAATCTCTTGCTGAATCCCAGGCTGATTTTGACCTGGCAAGCGGCAAACTTTGTTTCCCTGTCTCACTCACCGATTCCAACAAGCTGTTCGATGTCTGTTTGCAATTGAATGATGACGGGCCGGGCTATGCTTTTACCGTAGCAAGTGCCAGCAAAAGGACGCAATCCTTACCCGGTATCGCAGAGTACACCCAGCAGGGTGGGCTTATAATTCCGGTGGTCAAATTTAGTAATGGCGCTGTGTTTGCCGATGTGGGGTTTCAGGCTTCCCTGGATAGCAGTACATCCGAGGTAGTGTTTACTGTTTCGGGCGGAGAGCAAATTGCGCTTGATAGCAGCCAATCTATTGCCAGAATATGGAATGAAGTATTACTGGATGGCATTCGCAATGATTTTGCACGACCTACCGTGCACTCCCGCAACCTGTTTCATGCGTCTACTCTGATGTACGACCTGTGGGCCGCGTTTGATGATACTTCAGCCCCATATTTATTGGGTAAAACAGTGAATGGCTTCTCCTGTCCGTTTACAGGTATGCCAAAACCTTTGGATATTTCCCAGGCTAGAAATGAAGCTATCAGCTTTGCAGCATATCGTTTGTTGAGTCATCGTTTTGCCAATGCCCCGGGGGTCGTAAAAGTGAGTAAGGAGTTTGATAATACTCTCGCAGCGCTTGGTTATGACAAGAACTTTTCCTCACAGGATTACAGTGCAGGCAGTGCTGCGGCCCTGGGTAATTATCTTGCTCAGTGCATGATTGATTATGGTTTGCAGGATGGTGCCAATGAGCAAAATAGTTATGCCTTACAAAATTATGCGCCGGTAAATGAGGCTCTGGCACCAGCGCAGAAAGGCAATCCCAATCTTGATGATCCAGGTCGCTGGCAGCCTTTGTCATTTGATGAGTTTCGTGACCAGAGTGGCAATATCTTTTTTGGAGAAACACCGGAGTTTGTTGGTCCTGAATGGGGCAAGGTAAACCCTTTCTCTCTTCAGGAAAGCGATCTGAAAATATACCAGCGCAACGGGGCTCAGTGGTGGGTTTATCATGACCCTGATTCCCCTCCATTGATTGACGATCAGATCTTTGGTCTTTCTCTGGGTGAATATTACAAGTGGGGCTTCCAGCTTGTGTCGCAATGGTCTTCTCATCTGGATCCTGGCGACGGGGTGCTTTGGGATATTTCACCGGCCAGCATTGGCAATATCCAGGAATTGCCTGCCACGGTGTCAGGCTATAAGAATTTTTATAAACTGGAAGAAGGGGGAGATCCTTCTGTGGGCCATGAAATTAATCCATATACTGGCGAGCCCTATCAATCCCAAATAGTGCCACGTGGCGACTATGCCCGTGTGCTTGCTGAATTCTGGGCTGATGGGCCTGATTCGGAAACACCTCCGGGTCACTGGTTCACACTCCTGAATTATGTCAGTGACCATCCCTTGCTGGAAAAACGCTTCAAAGGGGAGGGAGCCATTCTTGATGATCTGGAGTGGGATGTTAAAGCCTATTTTGCTATGGGTGGTGCCATGCATGACTCGGCTATTACTGCCTGGGGAATAAAGGGTTGGTATGATTATATCAGGCCCATTTCCGCTATTCGTTATATGGCGGAACGAGGCCAAAGCTCAGATATGAGCGCAATACACTATGACCCTGAAGGGATACAGTTAATCCCGGGCTTTATTGAGCAGGTTCAGACAGGTGATTCACTGGCTGGTAGCAATGAGGAGAATGTTGGCAAAATAAAACTATATGCCTGGCGCGGACCTGATTTTGTCGCTGACCCGGAAACTGATTTTGCCGGGGTTGGCTGGATACTCGCTGAAGAATGGTGGCCATATCAGCGTCCTTCATTTGTGACACCGCCGTTTGCAGGTTATATATCGGGACACAGTACTTTTTCCCGTTCAGCTGCTCACGTGATGACCTTGCTCACAGGTGATGAATATTTTCCGGGTGGGATAGGTGAATTCACTGCAGAAAAAAATAATTTCCTGGTATTCGAGGAAGGCCCCAGTGTCGATGTGGTTCTGCAATGGGCTACCTATGAAGATGCGTCTGATCAGACCAGTCTGTCACGAATTTGGGGAGGTATACATCCGCCCGCGGATGATATTCCTGGTCGTCGCATTGGTGATATTGTGGGACCGGAAGCGTTTAGCTGGGCCGAGCGTTATTTCGATGGCAGTATTGATCAGTAAACATTTGTTTAAAGTGTAAGCTCAGGCTATGGCAAGAGCCTGTTAATCTTATATTACTCCTCACACCTCACACCTGCACTGGATTCAGGCTTGTCTGATTGCTAGTAGTTTCGCCGTCAGGAAGTTTGACTGTCCTTTGAAACTGAATTTATTGCTCAATTCCCTGATATTGCGAGATTAAGTTAATGTTTTTATCTTATATATTACTTTAATATATTTATATAAAATATTGAATTATATGATTATTAATAAAACTCCTAAGAATTTAAAAATCGTACTCAATATAGTGATTTGTGTCACATAACTGTCAGATAGTTGCTTTAACTATTAAGAAAACACAATAAGTAGCTGATATTTTCATGGTTATGATTAATAATCGGAATTCCCTTAAGAAATCTAGGGGATTTTTCACTTCCAATGGATGGTGTGGCTACTTAAGTACTCAAGTGATTTGGCCAGATGAAAGCAGTATTAAGTAAATTTACATACTACTTGTCATCTTTAAAAATACTGGGTTAAAACTCAAGGTAGAAGCAAAATGAAGAGCAACACAATCACTCATTTCTTCGGTTCATCTCTAGTGCTATTGATGGCTCTCTTGGCAGATACAGTGCTTGCCCAGGACGAGAAAGCTATTGGGACTATTCTGGTCAGCAAAGGGCTGGTGCAGGCGGTGAGTGCAGATGGCGAGTCGCGGGAGTTACGCAGACGCTCTGATATTTTTGTTGAAGACACCATTGTTACCAGTCCTGAAAGCTTTGCTCAAATCAGACTTATCGATTCCGCAATAATTGCCCTCAAAGAAAACTCCGAATTTCAGTTTAATGAATATAGTTAAGATGGGGAGGGAGGGGAATCTGATCGTGCAATTATGAATTTAGTCCATGGTGGCTTTAGAACGATCGACGGGTTTATTGGCGGCGATGATAACGATGAGTATCGGGTAGATACACAATTTGCATCCATTGGTGTTCGTGGCACGACTCATGAGGCAGTAATAGACGCCTTGCAAGATGCACTTTTCACCGGGGTTTATGATGGCAGTACCACTGTATCGAATAATGATGGGAGTATTCAGCTAGGCCTTGGGGCAGATTATGACTTTAGCCGTACTGACAGAGGGCGTGCACCTGAAGGCTTGCCATCAATACCAGAGCAGCTTGGCAATTTAAACTTGAATGCTGGTGTGGCCAGTGCTGAGGAAGATGATTCTGAATCTGACGATAGCGCTGAAAATGGCGATGAAGAGCAAGAAGTAGCTGATTCAAATGATGGAGAGAGCCAGGAAAATAACGCTGATGTGGCTGAAGATAATGAAAACACTGGTGAAAACGAGGCAGATGTTGCGCTTAATACTTCAACACTAGCTAGTCAAACTCCAGATAACAATTTAGCCAACAATCCTGCAGTGAATAATAACGATTCCCAGATAATAGCTGCGTTGACTCGTTTAAGTGAGTCAGCAGATGAAAATCCTAACCTGACCGACAATCTGGTCAATAACCCGGCTTTAGCCTCTCTTTATCCGCTTTACCAGACAAGCAGGCAAGTCAATCCAGATAATGATGAAGGTACTGATGATGTTGATCTGACAGATGGGAATGCAACTTTTGTAGCGACAAATGTCACCAGTGAAAGTAGAAATACTGTTTCAAATTCTCCTCAAGGCTCAAATGCAACCAATATTGAGACACAAATTAATCCAGCCAATAATATTAAGGATCTTCAGAATCTTGAAAAAAACACTGTCGTTGAAGAAGAAGTAGAAGTAGAGAAGATTAACTCTGGAGTCTTTTCTCTCGTTGAATCTGAAAATAATGATGAAGAACCTGAAGTAGAAGAACCTGAAGTAGAAGAACCTGAAGTAGAAGAACCTGAAGTAGAAGAACCTGAAGTAGAAGAACCTGAAGTAGAAGAACCTGAAGTAGAAGAACCTGAAG
>JABIPQ010000120.1 GCA_018698975.1 Gammaproteobacteria bacterium | reverse complement strand
TGGGTAAAGAGAAACAGCCGACCGCATGCCCAGATTGTGATGTGCATGGATGAACGGGAAGAAAGTTTCAGACGTCATCTGGAAGAACTCAATCCACGCATAGAAACACTTGGTGCCGCAGGCTTTTTTGGCATACCCATGAAATTCAAAGGTCTTGACGACACCCATTTAACATCGTTGTGCCCTATTGTCGTCACACCCGCTCACCGGGTGGATGAAAAAGCCAGGGCTGCACAAGACCAGCAGCTGAAATCCCATCGCAAGGGCGCGGTCTTTCTCCAACGTTTCACTTACAAGTTGCACCAGAGCTTTCGTCTGAACCCGTTATATAACTGGTTTGGCACCTTTCTGCTTGCGCCTTTTTCACTTGTCGGGCAGCTCATGCACAGCCTGTTTCCAGCGCAATATAAAGCCATTGTCGACAGTGTCAGGCGTTATATAGTGACACCTGTTACCACAGAACTAACCATCACTACAGATTCTCCGGATACTGAAGCCAGCACAGAAAATCCACGCCTTGGTTTTACAGATCAGGAACAAGCAGAGAAAGTTGGTGCCCTGCTGCGAACTTTGGGCCTGACTGCTAATTTTGCTCCCCTGGTCGCATTCTCCGGCCATGGATCTACCAGCCAGAATAATCCCCATGAAGCTGCCCACGACTGTGGCGCTTGTGGCGGACGTCAGGGTGGCCCCAATGCCAGGGCTTATGCCGGTATGGCAAACCGGGCAGAAGTCAGGAGCATTCTTGCAGCGGGCGGCATTCATATCCCGGATGACTCCTGGTTTCTCGGGATGCAACACGACACCTGTAACGATTCCATCATCTGGTATGACACTGATCTGATACCCGCAGACCTGCAGGATAAATTCCAGACCTTCAGGAAGAATATTGAACAGGCACAGGAATATTCCGCTCATGAGCGCTGCCGACGCTTTTATTCCGCCAACGATCCGGCAACAACAGCAAAGGCTTTCCAACACGTTACCCTGCGTGCCAGAGACCTGAGCCAGGTTCGACCGGAATACGGCCATGCCACTAATGCCTCTGCCATCATTGGTCGTCGCAATATTTCCCAGGGGCTGTTTCTCGATCGCCGTTCATTCCTTATTTCCTACGACCCTACCCAGGATCCGGAAGGCAATATCCTGGAAAATATTTTGCTTACTGCCGGCCCTGTGGGTGCCGGGATCAATCTGGAATATTATTTTTCCACCATCGACAACAATAAGTTCGGCTGTGGTACCAAGATTCCCCATAATGTTGCCGGTCTGTTCGGTGTGATGGAAGGGACAGGCAGTGACCTGAGAACCGGACTGCCTGAACAGATGATTGAAATCCACGAAGCCATGCGCTTACTGGTGGTGGTGGAACACAAAACCAGTGTGCTGGAACGAATTTATGGCGACCAGCCGGCATTACAGGAACTTGTCGGGGGCGGCTGGTTGTTGCTAGCAACCAAGGATCCCGACAGCGAAGCAATCCACATGTTCGAACCAGACCAGGGCTTTGTCGCCTGGCAGGACGACGATTTGCCCTTGCCAGAATGCGCGAAATCCATGGACTGCTATAATGGGATACATGCCCCTATTTCGCCAATTCTAATCACGCAGCCTGAGGGAGCGCAGTAGTATGGACTTCCTCGTCGCTCTCATCCCATTAGTGCCTTTACTGGCCACACTGATAATAGGCTTGGGTCAATTCAGCCATTTTCTGGACGGCAGCCGAACAGAAGCACTGACCTCGCGCATTGCCTGTTGGTCTGTCTACATCACCACTGCGCTGTGTTTCTGGTTGTTGTGGTTAGATAGTAACAATGCACTAACTCAGACTTACACTGTCGGAACCTGGCTAAAAAGCGGTACTTTTATAGTGTCATTGAGCTTTCAAACTGCAGGTCCAGGACTGATTCTCAGCTGCCTGTTCTCTCTGCTATTTATAGTCATCTTTCGTTTCTCCAGGAATTACCTGCATAGTGAAAAAGGTTTTCATCGCTTTTTTATGCTCCTTAGCCTGTTTGTATTTGCCATGTATATGATCCTGCTTTCCGGAAATGTAATCATGACATTTATTGGCTGGGAATTGGCGGGGGCCAGTTCATTCCTGCTGATTGCCTTTGCCTGGCATCGTGAGAATGCGTCAAAAAATGCCTGCATGGTTTTCATTGTTAATCGGGTCGGTGATGCATTTTTCATTCTTGCCGCTATTTTGTGCCATACCTGGCTCAACACGTTGGAATGGCCGGAAATAAATACCCAAATTCGTACGCTAGGCGCTACCCAGATCAATCTGATTGCCTTCAGTTTTGCCATGGCTGCCATGGTTAAATCCGTGCAATTTCCTTTCACCTGGTGGCTGAACCGCTCCATGGAAGGCCCGACCCCTTCCAGCGCAGTTTTTTATGGCGGCGTCATGGTGCACTCTGGCGTATTTCTTCTTATATTGTTGTCACCGGTTTTTGACCACTCGTCAGCTATCTCCTTGCTGCTAATTACTATTGGCATGCTAACCTTTGCATACAGTCTGCTTAGTGCTCAAACCCAGGTTGATATTAAAAGCTCACTGGGCTTTTCCACAGCAGGCCAACTCGGCCTGATGTTTGTTGAATGTGGATTTGGCCTTTGGCAACTGGCTTTCATTCATCTTTGCGCCCATGCAGTAGTCCGTTGCTATCTATATCTGACAGCTCCTTCCATCCTTCATAACGTTCATGGCAACCCGGTTATTCCTGTTACCTTGAAACATCCTCTGTTGCGCTGGCTGTCTTTGGCATCTCTGCATAACTTCTGGCTGGAAGAAGCAAGCCATCAGATTATAAGCAAACCTTGCCTTCAGCTGTCCCGTGATCTGGCGAAACTTGATGACAATTTCGTTGACCCACTGATTGGCCTGCCTACGGCGGCGGTCCTTTCTGGCGCCAGGCTGGCGCAACGGGAAGAAGAAATTATCGGGGCAAGACTTGATACTGATGAAAATAACTTTTCCAGTGGCAGTGGCTTTGCCGGGCACCTGACTGCCTGGGTGGCTGCTTGCAGTGGTTGGTTTGAACATCACTTTGTACTGCAAGGGATAGAACAGAAGTTACCTTCCGCAGGTCGCCGATTGGGTTTTGTTGCAAACAGTATTGAACAATTACTGTTGCGTACTCGTTACCTGATTATATTTATTGTCATCGTATTGTTGTTTGCCCTGTAAGCCGGAGACTTTATTACCCTGATGCTCACATCCTTCCCGCTAATTTCCTTAACCATCCTGATTCTGGTATTCACTGCAATCGCGGTACAACGCAGCGCCCGATCTGGATTTGCAATGGCCATGGCTGCCTGCATTGCTGTTCTGGGAATGAGTGTTTATAGCCTTCTTGTTGTCAATACGGATCCGACTGCCATTCACCTGGAAGAATCCCTTGGCGGCGGAAATATAGCCTGGCATGCCGGACTGGACGGCGTCAGCATGATCTTTCTGCTGTTAACAACCACGCTGGCTCCAATTATTCTGCTCTATGTTGGCTCTGCTGTAGAAGACAACAAGCGCTCTATTATTGCCGGTATTTTGCTTTACCAGGCAATCCTTATCGGAGCAATCTCGGCGTTAAACCTTTTCCAGTTCTGGTGCTTCCTGCTACTGGAACTCATTCCCATGCGAATGATGTCAGGAATAATCATGGGCAAAAAGCAACAACTGCCCTCTGTCATTATTCGATACTGGATATTGATGCTGGGCATGCTACTGGCAGCCATGTTGATAATCGTCCTGGGCAGTAGCGGGGAGTCCAGCGCAGTACTTGACCATCAATTTCTGAGTACTACTGCTAATCTTCAAACAGCCACTGTCTGCTTTATTCTGTTATTTTTTGGCTTGTCCGTCAGGTTGCCGGTGTTTCCGTTTCATGGCTGGCTCCCCGAATTGGTAAACAAAAGCAAGTCCATTCCGGTGTTCTGCTTTATCGCAGGCGTGAAAATCGGGATTTACGGATTATACCGTTTTGCATTACCCCTGATTCCCGCTGGAGAAGAGCACTGGGCAGGATTAATTTCCACCATTGCCCTGTTCTGTATATTTTATGGGGCCTTGCTTGCACTCATGCAAATCAATATCAACCGCCTGCTGGCTTTCGCCGTGATCAGCCATAATGGCATGCTGGTAATCGGTTTATTTACCGGCAATGCTCATAGCCTGGAGGGCAGTATTCTGCTTAGCATCGCCTTCGGCATTGCTTCCACCGGATTGATACTCAGCAGCGCCTTCATCCATCGAGTAACCGGAACGGCCTTCATCCCACGTTTGGGTAATTTATTTGAAAAGAATACGGCGGCGGCCCTGTTATTTCTGCTTGCGGCCCTGAGCACCATGGCCATGCCAGGAACACCAGGCTATAACGCCGCGCATGTTTTACTGGAAGGGGTTATTGAAAATAGTGGTTGGCAAACTGCAATAATCATACTCATTGGCAATGTGTTAGCGGCAGCCTTCCTGCTTCGGGCCTTTCAACAAATTTTTATCGCTGACTCCAGGCGTTCTCTTGCCATCGCTGGCAAGAAAGCAACACAACATCAACCTGGCGAATTACTGATCTGCGTTATATTGGGTCTGATGTTAATAATTTCGGGCATTTACCCACTTGCCGCCTGGCTGGAGAGGGCACTGTAATGACAATGTTTCCCTGGTTAAGTGTATTGATTTTTTTACCCCTTGCTGGCGCCATCCTGACATTATGCTTCCCCGCAGCGAGTACTGCGCGCCTTATCGCTCTGATCACGGCAATACTCGAAACCTTGCTGGCGCTGGTAGTGTTTGTTTCTTTTGATCATCTTCGGGGAGGTGAATTCCAGTTCATGGAACAGGCGATGTGGATTCCCGGCCTGAACATCCACTATCTGCTCGGGATAGACGGCATTTCTGTATTATTTCTGCCTGCAACAGCCGTGCTGGCAACACTTACCATAGTAGCATCCTGGCATAGTGTGGACAGACTGCATGGTTTTTACTTTGCCATGATGCTGGTTTTGCTTGCCGTTACCATGGGTATCTTCATGGCACTGGACACCATGTTGTTTTTCTTGTTCTGGGAACTTACCCTGCCACCCATTTATTTTCTGATTAGCCTGTGGGGAATAGGCCCTGAGCGGCGCAGAGCCGCAATGAAGTACACCATGTACATGATGTTCGGTGGCATTCCCTTGTTGTTTGCCTTCATTTTACTGGCACTCAATAGCAATGAAGCGGCGACCCAGGCATTGAATTTCAGTCTGCCACAATTATTGGCGTCTCCTGTCGCCAGTCACTTGCAACCCCTACTCTTCGGCTTGCTGGTACTGGGTTTTGCTGCCAAGGCTCCGCTGTTTCCATTCCACACCTGGTTACCGACAATAGCCATGGAGTCCCCCGCACAGTTAACCGCGTTGCTGGTGGGATTGAAATTAGGCGTCTATGGATTATTGCGTTTTGCCTTACCCCTGGCACCTGAAGCCGCCGTTAATTACGCCTGGCTACTGGGGATTTGTGGCGCTTTGACCTTACTGTATGCCGCATTCATTGCCTTACATCAGAGCAACCTGCGACGCATGCTGGCGTATGCCAGTATCAGTCATGTTGGATTAGTGGTGATGGGTATTGCTTCACTGAACAGTCAGGGCATTCAGGGCGCCGTATTTCAATTGTTGAATTTCACCATGATCGCCAGTGGCTTGATGCTGATGAGTGGATTCATTCATCAGCGTACCGGCACAACTGAATTGATTTCCCTGGGAAATCTTGCCAGCACTATGCCGCGCTTTTCAGCGCTGTTCTTTTTCCTGGCACTGGCCAGTATCGGGCTACCTGGGACAAGTGGTTTTGCTGCAGAAATTTTGCTGATTCTGGGGGTTTTCAAACTCCATGTAAGTTTCTCTTTGATTGCCCTGACAACCATTATAATCAGTGCAGCCTACCTGCTTACCCATGCAAGAAAAACTTTTTGGGGAGAAACAATCAATCCCCCGAAACAGCCCTATGCCGATTTGAAAGCTGATGAAATGCTGATCCTTTTACCTTGTTGTCTATTCACCCTGATTCTGGGTTTCTTTCCTGGCCTGGTGGTAAACAGTATCACAATCGCCACTGAAGCCTGGCTAAGCAATTTCCCCTGAGGATATTGAATACCACTCTGGTACTTGATAGGCAAACAGCAGACCGGGATGTAATCGAAAGTTAAAGATTAGCGTCTGCGTGAAAGAAAAAAATCTCGCATAAGTACGCTGCATTCATTTTCCAGCACACCTTCTACGAATTTTAACTGGTGATTGAAGTGACCCTGCTCATGTAATTGCAGATTACTGGCCAAGGCTCCTGCTTTAGGCTCTCGGGCACCAAAAATAACTGTGTCGACTCGCGCATGGATTAGTGCACCAACACACATTGTGCAGGGCTCAATAGTCACATACATTGTCGAATCTGGTAGTCGATAGTTTCCGGTATTTTTACCCGCATCGCGCAAGGCAATAATTTCAGCATGGGCAGAGGGATCATGGGTGGAAATCGGCTGGTTATAACCTTCGCCAATGATTTCCCCGTCTCTGACTATCACAGCACCAACAGGCACTTCACCGAGTTCGCTGGCCAGTTGCGCCAGTTCAAGGGCCCTGCGCATCCATGATTGGTTTGCATCACTCATACAATGGTTTGCATTTCACATAGATAGATAGTTGCGGCTACTCCCACTCAATAGTCGCAGTTTTACAAGCCCTTATGTAGCAATGGTTTGCGAGGGGCAAATCTGTCTTTACAACATCTTTACAACATTTGTGTTTTATTTCTATGTGTCTCAATATCTTATATTCCTTCTAATATCAGATTTCTGCTGTTGCAAAGTTTACAATGCCATAATTTGCTGAAACTTACTAAATATTGATG